>CAYOBI010000098.1:0-7996 GCA_964402325.1 uncultured Propionibacteriaceae bacterium
TCCACGCGGCCCTCGTGCACGTAGGTGTGGTGGGCCTGGCACAGCAGGACCAGGTCAAGTCCCCGGTCGCGACGGACACCGGGACTACAGCCACGACATGACGTCCACCTGGTGGTCGAAGCCGTCCCGGACATGTGATCAGCGTGCGCGCCCGGTCGCCGCCGAACGCTGCAGGTGGGCCTGGTAGAAGTCGACGTGCGCTGCGGCGGCAGCGTCCCAGCTGTAGTGGCGGGCCAGGTCGATCCCGCGTCGGGTGAGGGCCGGGTCGGGCGGGGCCAGCAGGGCATCAGCCATCTCCTCGATCGTGCGGCCGAAGCGTGCCCCGCCGTCGAAGATCTCCCTCAGGACCGGGAGCTCACGTGCGATCAGGGGCACGCCCGCCGCCAGGGCCTCCATCGCTGCGAGACCGAACCCTTCTTTGGTGGACAGGAAGGCGAACCGGTCAGCGGCAGCCACGAGTGGTGCCATCTGCTCCTGGTCGAGGGTGCCGAGGACGACCGGCTCCACGCCGAGTCGGCCGCACTCCCGCTCGAATTCGGCCCGGTACGGGCGGTAGTCGAAGAGGGTCTCCCCGCCGCCGATGACCAGGCGGATCCCCGGGTCCAGAGCTCCCTCGCCGGATATCGCCCGGTCCCGTGCCTCGGCGAAGGCCCGGACCAGATCGATGCTGCCCTTGCGTGGTTCGATCCCGCCGACCGCCAGCACATAGTGGCCGAGCCGGTCGGCCCAGTCGGCCACTGCAGCGGGATCGACGTCATGGAACCGGTCGAAGTCAACGCCGTTGGGGATGACGGTCGGTTCCAGGCCCCAGTCGTGCCGTACCTCGTCGGCGACCGACTGCGACACACAGATGTGTGCGTACGGCGCAGTGATCGCCTGATCGTGGCATCGGGCGAGCTCAGGGGTGGTGAACTGGTCGAGGTGATGGACGGTGCGGATGCAGCGTCCGACGGCGTTGGCGCTGATGCAGTCCTGGGCGTGCACCACGTCGTACTCGTCCCTCGAGGCCGCGAACGCCTCGCTCAGGACACGGATCGAGCGCATGATGCGGGGTCCGACCTCCTCGCCCTCGATCGCCGGGAACTCGACCATCCGGGTGTCGACCGCGGGATCGACGGCGCGATAGAAGACCCGGTCGCCACCCCGACCCAGGGTCCAGACGGTGACCTCGTGGCCCAGCCGGGCGAGCGCCTCCGCCAGCGAGAGGGTGTGCACCACTCCGCCGCGAGGTTTGGTCGAGTAGGTCAGCAGTGCGATGCGCACGCGTCCTCCTTCTGCTGTCGGCCGGTGGGATGTCGGGGTGGGAGGAGATGTCTTAAGGGTGCTGCGGCTCGCAGAGGCGACCGGCGGCGTACGCCTCGGGCCGGCGCTCGACGAGGTGGTTCAGGGTGCGGCGGGCCCGGGCGATCTCACGCTCGATGTCGGCGTCGGCCACCGCCAGACCACCCTTGACCCCGGTGCGGGCAAGGTCCTGGCCACCCGGCCCGATGACCTTGCCCTGCCCGAGGAATCGCAGGCCACCCTGGATCCCGGTCTGGTTCGACGACACCACGAACACTTGGTTCTCGGCAGCCCGCGCCGCATCGTAGAGGTTGTACAGGTGGGACTGCCGGTCGTGCAGGATCCGATCGGACCGGTCGGTCGTGTTCGCCGGCCAGGCGTTGAGGATGGCCAGGACGTGGGCGCCCTGCAGCGCGAGACTGCGAGCCGCCTCCGGGAACGTCTTGTCGTAGTCGGTGAGCAGGCCGATCCGCCCGACGGGACTGTCGAACGCCAGGAAGCCCGCGCCGGCGTCATACGCCCGACCCTCGTTCATCGGTTGGTGGACCTTGCGGTGCGCGCCGAGGACACCGTCACCGGACAGGCACACCGCCGTGTTGTAGCGGTGGTCGCCGTCGGCCTCCGTCACGCCGAGGCAGATGGCCAGGTCGCCGGCGAGGCCCCGGAGCCGGTCGAGTTCCGGTCCATCGAGGGCGATGGCGGGTGGCAGATCGGCCTCGTCGGGAGCCCGGAAGTCGGAGATGTAGCCGCCGAGGCAGGCGTTGGGCAGGACGAGCAGGTCGATCCCGTCGCACCGGCACCGCTCGATCAGGGGCCCGAGCTTCTGCAGGGCGCGTTCGATGTCGTTGCCGAAGTGTCCGGCAAGTGCCGCCATGCGGCAGATGCCTTCGCCTGCCGGTGTCATGGAGTGGGCCGCCCGTCGGCGACGGGCAGCCGGTCGGGGTCCATCGCCACGACCCGCACGACCGCATCGGCGCCGTACCGTGCCGCCGCACCGTTGACGGCCTCGACCGTTTCTTCCGATCCGGTGCATCGGAAGCCGAACCTGGCCTGCACCCGGTCGCTCGCGATCTCCATGGCGGTGTGGGTGCGATCGAGGAAGTCGGTGACCGTGTACTCGGTGCCGACCCGCAGGTGGTCGTGGACGACCAACGAGGGTGAGTAGTAGCGCTGGATGCTGCCGTCGGGCCAGCGTACGGTGAACGTCATCTGGGGCATCGGAGGCTTCCTCTCGGTTGGTCGGTGGGTGGGAAACGCGCTGCGGGGCTCAGGCGGCACCCAGGTGGGTCACCGCCGGCGGCACGGCGTCGGTCACTTCACCGTCCGGCCAACGCAGGCGTACGCCGGGTGTGGCAGTGGCCATGCCACACGTGGCGGTGTCCACAGGGGTGCGACGGGTGTCGAATCCGGTGCCGGGGGCATCCGCGGTGATCATCCCGTACCCGGGGAAGCAGGTCAGCCAGTCGGCGACGGCAGCCGCCGCGGGCCGGGGGACGGCGGTCATGTCGACCTCGGCGCCGACGCCGCTCGCCTCGCACATCATCCCGATCGTGCCGATCATCCCGGCCATGCTGATGTCCTTGGCGGCCCGGGGGCTGTTGTCGGGGACCAGGCGGGCCAGCGCCCGCAGCTCCTCCGCGCTGCGTCTGCTCGACGAGTCCCACTGTCGGCCCGGGTAGCCGGGGCGCCACCCGCCGCCGGTGTCGACGGTCACCCGCAGCGCGTCTCCCGCCCGTACGGCACTGGCAGGGATCGGCGAGACGGCGGCGCCGAGGGCGGTCACCGACAGGGCCGGGGCCACCCCGATCTGGGTGTGTCCGCCGAGGACCGGCACGCTCCAGGCGGCGGAGGCGTCGGCCACCCCGCGGATCACCCGCTGGGCGTGTTCGGTCGTCGGCGTCCCCAGGGCGTTGAGGAGACCGACGGCCCGGGCCCCCATCGCGGAGATGTCGCTCAGGTTGACCAGGACGGCGCACCAACCGGCCCATTCCGGGTCGTGCTCGACCATGCTGGGCAGGACGGCGTCACAGGCGGCGACGAGGTCGCTGCCGGGCACGGGGGCACCGTCGTCGCCGACGAACCCCGTGCTGCCCAGACCTCCCGGCACCGCAGCCAGCGGCCGGAGCAGGTCTCCCAGGTAGGACTTCGCAGCGAGGGCGTGGCGGGCCAGGCGGTCGATGGGCCACTCCATCCGTACATGGGGCATCTCGGCGAGGCTGCAGTCCGCCCGGCGCTGCCAGCCCAGCCGGGCGAAGAGCCGGGAGTGGCGCTCCTGCACGAGGGCATCGAACCGGAGCGCCCCGCGGGCCGCTGCCTCGTCGCACGCTGCCCGGACGAGAGCCGGGCCCACACCCAGGTGCAGCCGGCTGGCCGAGGCGACCACGAGCCGGGAGCCCCGCCACCAGCCGATGTCCGGTGAGCAGAGCGGGCCCAGGCGTACGCCCCCGATGACGTCGCCCCGCGGGGTCCGGGCCACGAGCACCCGGGTGCGCGGGTCCTCGTCGTGCTCGTCGCGGTCGTTCTCGAACAGGCCCTGTTCGTCGACGAAGGCGTCGTGCCGGAGCCGGTGGTAGGCGGCGAGGTCGTCCCGGTCGGCGAACCCCACCACGAATGCAGGTGCTTCCGGTCGCCGGATCGGGTCGGTGGATGTGGGCATGTCTCCTCCGTGTGGGGCGGTGGGGTCAGGCGATCCGGGCAGGGTCCGTGGCGGTGAGGCCGCGCTGTCGCTCGACGATGTGCGCGGCCACGTGCGCCGCGTCCTGTTCGAGGCCCAAGAAGCGTCCCGAGCCCCAGGTGTGCATCCAGGGCAGGCCGATGAAGCTCAGTCCCGGCACGTCGGTGATGCCTCGGTTCTGCATCGGGTGGCCGCCGCCGTCGAACGCCGGCAGCTGGATCCAGCCGTAGTCCGGGCGGAAGCCGATGGACCAGATGATCGAGGTGATGCCCTCGGCGCGGAGATCGAGCTCGGTCGGGTCGTACGGGGGCGTCCAGACGGGCTCGTAGCGGGACATCCGCGGTGCGGAGAGGCCCTTCCGGTCGATCCAGGCGTCGATGTCGCCGCAGATGGAGTTGTAGACGCTGTCGGCATGGTCCAGACAGGCCGTGAGGTCCGGTGCGAACCGCAGAGCGGCGTCCCGCCCGTCGACGAGGTGGCCGTAGAGCCGCATGCCCTCGGCCGCGAACTGGCGCAGGTCGATGTCGCGCCCGCCGTCCCGGCCGGTGACGTAGTGGTTGGTTTTGTCCCGGGCGACGCGCCCGCCGGGGAACTCCTGGGAGCCGATGTCGTAGACACCCATCTCGGCGAGCCAGGTCATGCAGTCGCGCCCACGGTAGGTGCGGGCCACCCGCGGCGCGTTGCCGACCGCGAGGTGGACCTGGCGCCCGGCGAGATGGAGGTCCTCCGCGATCTGGCAGCCCGACTGCCCCGACCCGACGACCAGGACCGCTCCCTCGGGCAACTGATCGGGGTGGCGATAGTCCTCGGAGTGGATCTGGTGGACGGTGCGGTCGAGGGAGTGGGCGTACGGGGGGATGACCGGGACGGGATAACCGCCGGTGGCGATCACGACGTCGGAGCAGACGATGCGGTACGTCCCCTCGGAGTCCTCGACGGCGACGACCAGGCGGTCTGCATCGAGCCGCTCGAGCGTGGTGGCCCGGGTCCTCGTACGCACCGGGGCGTCGAAGGAGGCGACCCAGTCCTCCAGCCAGTCGGCGAGTTCGTCGCGGGTCATGAAGCCGTCCGGCTCGGGACCGTCGTAATGACGCCCGGGGAGCCGGCAGTGCCAGTTGGGTGTGACCAGGGTGAATCGATCCCAGCGGGTGTCCCGCCAGGCATGGACGGGGCTGTCGGCCTCGAGGACGACGTGGGCGATGCCCTCGCGCTCGAGGAACCAGCTGACGGACAGGCCGGCCTGACCGGCCCCGATGACGACCACGGGGACGAACTCGTCGGTCGAGGGTCCTGATGGCGTGCGGGCGGATGGCGTGGTCATGGGTCGTTGTGCTCCTTGGTGTGGTCAGGTGTCGGTGAGCCGGCGTCAGGCGCAGGGCAGGTCTCGCCAGCGGGCGGTCGCCTGGACGACCGGGTCGGCGAGGGGCGCGTACACCTCGGGGCGTCGGTCGCGGAGGTGGAACATGCCGGCCCGCATGGTGCGGAAGGTCCCTTCGATGTCAACGTCTGCGATGGCGAGACCCTCCTCGAGGTACGTGTTCGCCAGGACGTTCCCGCCGGGATCGATGACCTTGGCGTTGCCGACGTAGCGCAGCGAGCCGAAGGTGCCGCACTGGTTGGAGGCGACCCAGAAGACCTGGTTGTCGAGGGCCCGGGCCACGTCGAACGTGTTGTGGCGGTAGGTCCAGCGATCTTCCTGCAGGTCCTCTGCCGCCGCCGTTCGGGCCGCCGGCCAGGCGGACAGGCTGGCGATCACCTCGGCGCCGTCCAGTGCCATCGCGCGGGCCGCCTCGGGGAAGGCCTTGTCGTAGCAGATCTGCAGGCCCACGCGCCCGATCGGCGTGTCGAAGACGCCGTAGCCGGAACCGGCGGCGTACGACATGTTCTCGCCGAGCGGCTGATGGACCTTGCGGTAGGAGCCGTAGATCTGGGACCCATCGAGGAGTGCTGCCGCGTTGAAGCGGGTGTCGGGATCCTCACCCGCCTCGCAGAATCCGATCGCGACGAGCATCGACCCGGCGATCCGCTGAACCCGGGCGACCTCGGGGCCGTCCAGGCTGACGGCTGGTGGGAGCGAGCGGCGGGTGGTCCGTACGGTGTCGCCGTGGTTGCCCAGCGACGAGAGGTAGCCGCCGATGGCGGCCTCGGGCAGGACGAGGAAGTCGACGCCGGCCCCGCGGGCCTGGGAGACGAGGCGTTCGATCAGCGCGTAGTTCTGTTCGAGGTCGCGCGTGAAGTTGGCCGAAGCGGCGGCGATCACGGTCATGGAATTCTCCGTTCGGATGGCGGCGCGCCGGACGGGCGCTCCGGGATGGAAGACGGGGGAGGGACTCAGCCGCCCAGGATCGGCAGGGCGCTGCAGGCGCCGCAGGCCGCGCACCCGGCCCGCTGGTCGGCGGCGCGCATCCCCGCAGCGCGGAGCAGGGACGCCACGCGCGAGGTGACGTCGGCCAGCGTCCGGGCATCAGGGGGCCCAACGCGGTCCACGTCGGCGGCGAGTGTTCCGGCGAGCGGCCGGAACGGAACGACGAAGGGGTAGACGCCCATCCCGATCAACTCGGCGCAGTGGCCGACCAGCTCGTCGGGATCCTCGCCGAGCCCGACCAGGAGGTAGGTGGAGACGCGGTTGTGCCCGAAGACATCGACCGCCTCGCGCCACGCGGCGCGGTAGTCGTCGAGGGTCACACTCGACTTGCCCGGCATCCAGCGGCGCCGCACCTCGTCGTCCATCGACTCGACGTGGATGCCGATGGTGTCCGCACCGGAGTCGCGCAGCTCCTGGATGGTGTTCGGGTCACCGGGCGGCTCGCACTGGACCTGGATCGGCAGATCAGGGCAGGCCGCCCGGATGGCGCGGACGCACCGGGCGAGATGCCGGGCACCACGGTCGGGTGCGGCGGACGTTCCGGTGGTGAGGACCATCTGGGCGACCCCGTCCAGGTCCACGGCGGCCCGGGCCACCTCCGCGAGCTGGGCCGGAGTCTTCACTGCCACCGTCGCGCCACTGGCCAGGGACTCCTCGATGGCGCAGAAGCGGCAGCGCTGGTCCTCGGCGTAGCGGGCGCAGGTCTGCACCACGGTGGTGGCCAGGACGTTGCCCGAGTGGAGCCGGGCGATCTTTTCGTACGGAACGCCGTCGGCGGTGGACAGGTCATAGAAGCGAGGCCGGAGCACCGGCTCGACCTCGAGGCCGAGGTCGGTCCCGTCGTGGAACAGACGGCCGTCCGCCACCGTGTACGGCGAATCGGAGCGTACGGGCAGGGAGCTCCCGATGCCACCGAGGAAGACGTGCCCGTCGTCGCTCGGGCCCGCGCCGGCGCGGCGGGACACGGGGGCGGAGAGGTTGCGGATTCCCCTCACAGCCAGTTCCGTACGTGTGTCGAAGAGGGTCACGGTGCCTCCTGATCGGATCGGGGCGGGTCGGGGCCACGGCGTCGGCCCGGCCGGTGGGCCGGGCCGACACGCGGCGCTCAGACCATCCAGGTGGAGTTGATGATGGCGCCCTTGCGGGCGTAGTGGATGAGCGCGTCCTGGACGTCCAGCGGGTGCGCCGGCACGACGCCCTCGATGAGGTCCTCCTCGCGATGCCCGTGCAAGGCCAGACCGAAGCGGCAGGCGAAGACGGTGCCGCCCTCCTTGATGAAGGTGCTGATCGTGTCGTTGATGTTCTGCTCGCCGGGGAAGCCGCTGTCACCGGTGGTGGGGAAGCCGCGCGTCGCGATCGCGTTCATCGCGCCGGTCCCGTAGAAGTAGACGACCGACTCGAAGCCTTTGCGCTGCGCGCGGACGGCCTGCAGCAGGGCGACAAGGCTGACGGACGATTCGTGGGCGATGCCGTGGATGAGGGTGAAGTAGGTCTCGCCCTCCTCGGCCTGGTAATCGGGGAAAATCTTGGTCGAACCGTAGAGGTTCGACCCCTTGGGCAGCGAGGGGTGGGGAATTTCGGAGCGGGACTTCTCGATATTGGCGGCGATCTGGTCGTCGAAGGTCGACATCTGGTAGCTCCTCTGGGCTGATGTCCGTCGGGACGGTGGCTATCGG
>CAYOBI010000099.1:0-7748 GCA_964402325.1 uncultured Propionibacteriaceae bacterium
CGCCGCTCATAGGAGTGGACGACGCCGGTCGGCCCGACCGCCCGCAGCAGCGACAGGGTCAGCGCGCCCGAGCCGACCCCCGCCTCCAGCACCCGGGCCCCGGGAAACACGTCGGTGAACATGGTGATCATCGCGGCGTCCTTGGGGTAGATCACCGCCGCGCCGCGCTTCATCGAGACGGTGAACTCCTCCAGCAGCGGCCGGAAACACACGTATGTCTGGCCCAGGCTGGACTCCACCGTCACCCCGTCCGGGCCGCCGATCAGCAGGTCGTGGCGGATCTCGCCGCGGGCGGTGAAGAACGACCCGCCCGGCTGCAGCACGATCGAGTGCCGCCGTCCCTTGGCGTCGGAGAGGTTGACCCGTTCCCCCGCCGCGAGGGGCCCCAGCCGTACGCCGGACCAGTGGGGGTCGTTTCCGGTCACGTGGTGCCGCCCTTCCCTGTTCGCTCGTTGTGCCGTTCGCTCGTCGTGCCATTGCCGGTGCGCGACCGCCGCGCTCAGCCGTTCTTGTTGAAGGCCGCCAGGTCGAGCTGCCAGCCCGGGCCCATCCGAGCCAGGTCGACGCTCCAGCCGGTCCGGACGAAGACGGCCTCGTCGCCCTGGCTCAGCGGCATGACGTACGCGTCGTCGGCGGCGAAGTACTGCAGCTCGCTGACCGCGGCCTTGTGGGTGGCCTGGTCGGACGACGGCAGGCCGCGGGTGAGGATCGTGGCGATCTCCTGGGCGTGCGGGGAGGAGGTCACGCCCAGGGGGCGCTCCAGCCAGGCCCGGGTCGTCCAGGTCGTCGCCCGGTCGTCGAGGATCTGCAGGTCGGCCGACCCGGCGGCGTCGGTGACGACACTGACCGTCGCCTGACCGGTGGCCTCCAGGGACCGGGCCAGTTGGGCTGCCAGGTCGGCCCCGTCGGGCATCCGCGGGTCGTAGCCGAGGGTGAGCTTGAGCGGGGCGCCGTTCGGCTTGTCGATCGCGGGTGTGCCGCCGGCCGGGAACAGGCCGGTCCGGGCACCGGTCACCCCGGCCGGCAGCAGGCCGGTGAGGGTCCGCCGGTCCCCGGTGGCCCGGTTGACGAAGGCCCGGACGGTCGCGTCGCCCGCGAAGTGTGAGCCGGTGTTCCAGGCCAGCCGGACGACCCGGGAGCCGACCATGGTCACCGGGGTGAGCCCCGAGACGGCCTGCGAGCCGGTGCTGCTGCTGTCGGCGGTGGCGGCCGCCCGCTGACGGGTCACCGCCGCCGCGGACAGGCCGCGCCAGGTGGCGTCCACGTCGCCGGACATCATCGCCTGCTCCAGGGCCGCGGAGCTGTCGTACTCGCGCAGCACCACCCGGACGATCGAGGCCGGGATGTAGCCCTGGTAGCCCTCGTACCGGGCGAAGGACCAGGTGCCGCCGCCGCTCGTGGTGACCCGGTAGGGGCCCGACCCGACCGGCCGGGTGGCGGCATCGGCGACCTTGTCGGCCGGGTAGACGCCGGGGTCGACGATCGAGGCGGCCGGGGTCGCCAGGGCGTAGCCGATGTCGGTGTCGGCGTAGGAGAGCACGAACCGTACGGTCTGCGCGTCGGGCGTCTCGACGGAGCTGATCGAGGCGAGCTGTTCGGCCCCGGAGCCGGCCACGGCGAGCTTCTTGGCCCGCTCGATGGAGTACTTGACGTCGGCCGAGGTCACCGCCCGGCCGGACTGGAACCGCAGGCCGTCGAGCAGGGTGCAGGTGTAGACGGTCGCCTGCGAGAAGATGCAGTCCCGGGCCGCGTCGGGCTTCAGCAGGTCCTCCCCGGCCGGGGTGGTCATCAGCCGCTGGAAGACCGAGAAGGCGAGGGTCTGGGAGCCGCCGGTGGTCATCGCGGCCGGGTCGGTGGTGGTGATCGCGTCGGTGGTGCCGACGGTGAAGTCGCGGTCGGGCCGCGGGGTGGGCGTCGCGCTGGCCGACGCGTTCGGCACCTGCTGGGCCACGTCCGGCGCCGGCGGGGCGGTCTGCTGGGTGCAGCCGGCAGCCGCCACCACAACGGACAGCGCCAGGGCCGCGGCCGACCGGCGCGGTCTCACGAGCGGGCCCCGGAGATCGCCGCCCCGCGCATCGCGTAGAGGGCGGCCGGGGTGATCCCCTCCAGCGTGCGCAGCACGGTCCGGCGCGGCATCGCCGGCAGCGGGACGAGGTTGGGCACGCCGATCACCCAGGCGCCGGACGCCTGGCCGGCGGTGCTGCCGGTGACCGAGTCCTCGAACACCAGGCAGTCCTGCACCGGCACCCCGAGCAGGCCCGCGGCCTGCAGGTACGGGTCCGGGGCGGGCTTGCCGGCGGTCACCTCGTCGCCGCCGACACTGGCCCGGAAGGTGCCGGCGGGCAGCCGTTCGAGGACCGCGTCCAGCACCGGACGCCACGACGAGGACACCAGGGCGCAGGGCACGTCCTCCTCGGCGAGGGCGGCGAGCAGCTCGAGCGCGCCGGGGCGCCAGGCCAGCTCGTCGGCGGTGCGGATCCGTCCGGTCACCCGGTCGACCATCCAGTCCACCACCCACCGGGGGGTGAGGTCGTCGCGCCCGGCCACCGCCAGCATGTAGCGCGCGGCGTCGGTCAGGTCGGCGCCGATCATCCGCCGCGCGTGGTCGTCGTTCCACTCCCCGCCGAGCATGGCCAGCAGCTCGTACTCGGCGCCGATCCAGAACGGCTCGGTGTCGGCCAGCGTCCCGTCGAAGTCCCACAGGCAGGCGGCGGGCCGCCCACCGGCCGGGCCGGTCGGGCTGGTCGGCAGCGACGGCAGCGTCCAGCGGTCGGTGGGTGTCGGGGGCACGGGCGGGGCGGAAGCAGGGTCAGCGGGCATTGAAGTACGTGGCCTCCGGGTGGTGGACGACGAACGCGTCGGTCGACTGCTCCGGGTGGAGCTGGAACTCCTCGGACAGCTCCACGCCGATCCGGGCGGAGTCGAGCAGCCGCGTGATGGTCGCCCGGTCCTCGAGGTCGGGGCAGGCGCCGTACCCGAACGAGTAGCGCGAGCCGCGGTAGGCCTGGTCGCGGACCATCTCGTCGATGCTGGTGTCCTGGGCCGCGAGGCCCAGCTCGGCGCGGATCCGGGCGTGCATCCACTCCGCCATCGCCTCGGCCAGCTGGACCCCGAGACCGTGCAGTTCCAGGTAGTCACGGTAGGCGTCGGCGGCGAACAGTTCGCCGGTGGCCTCGGAGAGCACCGAGCCCATCGTCACCAGCTGCAGCGGCATCACGTCCGGCCCCTTGGCCTCGGCCAGAGCCCGGTCGCGGAAGAAGTCGGCGATACACAGGAAGCGCGGCCGCTGCTGGCGGGGGAAGCTGAAGCGTCCCACCTCGCGGTCCAGGTCGCCGGGGGTCGCCGGGTCGAGGATGACCACCTCGTCGCCGGTGGAGTAGACCGGGAAGTAGCCGTAGACCGCGGCCGGCTCGGCGAGGTTCTCGGTCCGGATCCGGTCCAGCAGCAGGCGGATCCGCGGCCGGCCCTCGCGGGTGGCCAGTTCCTCGTACGACTCGCCGCCACGGGTCCCGCGCAGCCCCCAGCGACCCATCAGGGTGGCCCGCTCGTCGAGCCAGTCGACGATCTCGCGCAGCGGGGTGCCCTTGACGATCCGGGTGCCCCAGAACGGCGGGGTCGGCACGTCGATGTCGTACGCCACATCGGAGCGGGCCGGCACCTCGACCGCCGGCTGGTCGGGGCGGTCCACCGCCTTGACCCGCCGCTCGCGGGGGGCCGGCAGCGAGGCGCCGGGCACGCCACGCTTGACGTCCATCACCGCGTTCATCAGGGCCAGGCCCTCGAAGGCGTCCTTGGAGTAGCGCACCTCGCCGTCGAACAGGCCCTGCAGGTCCTGCTCCACGTACGAACGGGTCAGCGCGGCACCGCCCAGCAGCACGGGGTACTTGTCGGCCAGGCCGCGGCTGTTCAGCTCCAGCAGGTTGTCCTTCATCACCACGGTCGACTTCACCAGCAGGCCGGACATCCCGATCGCGTCGGCGTGGTGCTCCTCGGCCGCCTCGATGATGGTCTGGACCGGCTGCTTGATGCCCAGGTTGACGACGTCGTAGCCGTTGTTGGTGAGGATGATGTCGACGAGGTTCTTGCCGATGTCGTGCACGTCACCCTTGACCGTGGCGAGCACGATGGTGCCCTTGCCGGCACCCGAGGCGTCGGAGTCCATGTGCGGCTCGAGGTAGGCGACGGCGGTCTTCATCGTCTCGGCGGCCTGCAGCACGAACGGCAGCTGCATCTGGCCCGAGCCGAAGAGGTCGCCGACCACCTTCATGCCGTCCAGCAGGTGGGTGTTGATGATGTCCAGCGGGGCGGTGTCACGCATCGCCTCGTCGAGGTCGGCCTCGATCCCCTTCGACTCGCCGTCGATGATCCGCTGGGTGAGGCGCTCCCCCACCGGCAGGGCGGCCATCGCCGCCTCCCGCTCGGCCTTCTGGTCGGCGGTCGTGACGCCCTGGAACATCTCCAGGAAGGTGGACAGCGGGTCGTAGCCCTCGTGGCGCCGGTCGTAGATCATGTCGAGGGCCACCCGGCGCTGGTCCTCGGGGATCCGGTTCATCGGCATGATCTTGGCGGCGTGCACGATCGCGGAGTCCAGCCCGGCCTCGACCGCCTCGTGCAGGAAGACCGAGTTGAGCACCACGCGGGCCGCCGGGGCGAGCCCGAAGGACACGTTGGAGACGCCGAGGGTGGTGTTCACCTCGGGGTAGATCCGCTTGATCTCGCGGATCGCGTTGATCGTCTCCAGCGCGTCGCGGCGGGTCTCCTCCTGGCCGGTGCCGATCGGGAAGGTGAGCGTGTCGACCAGGATGTCCCCGAGGCGCAGGCCCCAGGTGCCGGTCAGGTCCTCGATCAGCCGGGTCGCGACCCGGACCTTCCACTCGGCGGTACGGGCCTGGCCCTCCTCGTCGATGGTCAGCGCGACCACCGCGGCGCCGTGCTCCTTGACCATCGGCATCACTTTGGCCAGGCGCGAGTCCGGTCCGTCGCCGTCCTCGTAGTTGACCGAGTTGATCACCGACCGCCCGCCGAGCCGCTCCAGGCCGGCCTCGATCACCGGCGGCTCGGTGGAGTCGAGGACGATCGGCAGGGTGACGGCGGTGGCGAACCGGTAGGCCAGCACGTCCATGTCGGCCCGGCCGTCGCGCCCCACGTAGTCGACGCACAGGTCGAGCAGGTGGGCGCCGCCGCGGGTCTGCTGCTTGGCGATGTCGACGCACTCGTCCCAGTTCTCGGCCAGCATCGCCTCGCGGAACGCCTTCGAACCGTTGGCGTTGGTCCGCTCGCCGATCGCCAGGTAGGAGAGGTCCTGCCGGAACGGCACGTCGGTGTAGAGCGAGGAGGCACTCGGGGCCGGGGTGAACG
The DNA here is from genome assembly GCA_964402325.1 of uncultured Propionibacteriaceae bacterium. GTDB lineage: Bacteria > Actinomycetota > Actinomycetes > Propionibacteriales > Propionibacteriaceae > Raineyella. The sequence goes on from CAYOBI010000099.1 coordinate 5,359, forward strand.
GCCGCGGCGTCAGCTCGCGCCCGCCGACCCGCTCGACCACCCGGCGGATGTGCTCGGGGGTGGTGCCGCAGCAGCCGCCGACGAGCGACAGCCCGAAGTCGTGGACGTACTCGTCCAGCGCGTCGGCCAGCTGGTTCGGCTGCAGGGGGTAGCGAGCGCCGTCGGCGGTCAGCTCGGGCAGGCCGGCGTTCGGCATGCAACCGACCATGATCCGGGCGTTGTCGGCCAGGTGGTGCAGGTGCTCGCGCATCTCGGCCGGGCCGGTCGCACAGTTCATCGAGATCATGTCGATGCCGAGCGGCTCCAGCGCGACCAGTGCGGCGCCGATCTCGGAGCCGACCAGCATGGTGCCGGTGGTCTCGACGGTCACCGAGACGATCACCGGGACGTCGCGGGCGGCCCCCTCCTGGTTGAACGCGGCGATGGCCCGCTTGGCACCGATCACCGCGGACTTGGCCTGCAGGATGTCCTGGGCGGTCTCGATCAGCACGCCGTCGATGCCACCCTCGAGCATCGCGGTCACCTGCTGCTGGTAGGCGTCGCGCAGGTCGCGGAAACGTACGTGGCCGAGGGTCGGCAACTTGGTGCCGGGCCCGACGCTGCCGAGCACCCAGCGGGGCCGCTCGGGGGTGGACCACTCGTCGGCGGTCTGCCGGGCGACCTTCGCCGCCGCGTACGCCAGCTCGGCGATCCGGTCGGAGATGCCGTACTCCCCCAGCGCCGACAGGTTGGTGCCGAAGGTGTTGGTCTCGACCGCGTCGGAGCCCGCCTCGAAGTACGCGGCATGGATCTCGCGCAGGACGTCCGGCCTGGTCACGGAGAGGATCTCGTTGCAACCCTCGTACCCCTCGAAGTCATCCAGGCCGAGGTCGTACTGCTGCAGCATCGTGCCCATCGCCCCGTCGGCGACGACGACACGGCGGGCCAGAGCAGCACGGAGGCTCGAGGCAGTGGATGAAGAGTAGGTCACAACGGAACACTCTACGTGGTGGGTGCAGGCAGGTAACCTGCCTCTCATGACGTCAGCCTCCGCCGAGAACGAGCACCCCGCCCCCGTCGCCCTGGTGGCGTTCGGCGGCTGGGGGGACGCGGGCGACGCTGCCAGTGCGGTCGCCGACCACCTGCTGCAGACCTACCCCGGCGAGGACGTCGCCGACCTGGACGACGAGGACTGGTTCGACTACCAGACCACCAGACCGCTCACCTCGCTGGTGGAGGAGGACGGCGAACGCGAGCTGACCTGGCCGGCGATCAGCGTCGCCGTGGCGCACCTGCCGCAGATCGACGTGGTCACCGTCACCGGGCCCGAGCCCAACCTGCGCTGGCGGACGCTCAGCGCGATGATCGTGGCCATCCTGCAGGAGGCCGGGGTGGAGCGGGCCGTCGTCCTCGGGTCGATGCTGGCGAACACCCCGCACACCCGGCCGTTCCCGGTGTCGGGCTCGCCGCTCACCGCGGCCCAGGCCCGCGAGCTGGGCGTCGAGATCTCCGAGTACGAGGGCCCGACCGGCATCACCGGGGTGATGACCCAGGCGCTGCTCGAGGCCGGCATCGACACCACCGCGCTGTGGGTCGCGGTGCCGCACTACGTCTCCGAACCGCCCCAGCCGAAGGCTTCCCTGGCCCTGGCCCGCCGGGTGGAGGCACTGCTCGACCTGCGCGCGGACTGGCAGTCGTTCGTGGCGGACACCGCCGCCTGGGAGAACGGCGTCGACGAGCTCGTCCAGGCCGACGAGGACATCGCCCAGTACGTCCGGATGCTCGAGTCGGAGAAGGACGCCACCGAGGAGCCGGAGGCCAGCGGGGAGGCCATCGCCGCCGAGTTCGAGCGGTTCCTGCGTCGTCGGGACGACAAGAAGTGAGTGTCCTGCGGCGGATCTTCGTGGCTCCGCTGACCGGTCTCCTCGACCTCGGCCCGCACAACCGGGCCCACGTCCCGGCCCTTCGCGCGGCCGGCGCCGTCGCCGTCCCGCTGCTCCTGGTCTGGGCCAGCGGCAACGTCGCCTGGTCGCCGTTCGTCGCGTTCGGGGCGATGGCCGGGATCTACGGCCGCGACGTGTCGCGCCGCCAGCGCGCCGCGATGCAGCTGCAGGCCGGCGCGGTGCTGGTGCTCTGCGTCGTCCTCGGCACCATGGTCTCGATGCACCCGCAACGGGACTGGGTGGTCGTCGTCGGCGGCGCCATCGTCGCCGGCGTCGTGTCGGTGGCGGCGGCACTGCTCCGCTGGGGGCCACCGGGACCGCTGTTCCAGTTGTTCGGCTTCGCGGTCTGCGCCAACACCGCCCACTCCACCTGGCCGACCGTGGCGGTGGCCGGGGCGCTGGCCACCGGGTCGGTGCTGTTCGCCGTCGCCCTCAGCCTGATCGGCCGCCGGGAGGCCGAGCCACGGC
>CAYOBI010000100.1:0-7670 GCA_964402325.1 uncultured Propionibacteriaceae bacterium
CGGCAACGCGGCGCCGGAAGAGGACGAGGTGACCATCCGTGCGGCACGGCCCCAGCTGACCCCTCGGAACGGAAGCCCCGTGGCGAATCGCGATCGGCTGCCGGCGGACTTCGGGACTCCGCTCACCGGCGAGCCGACCACCCAGGGAACGCCTCTGGCCGCCCCTGTCCAGGAAGAAGCGCCCAGCATGTCCGGTGGACGCCTGCCCCGGGGACGCCGGTTCGCGGAGTAACGACCCCTTTGCGCCTGTCGCTGAGTCCGGATCAGATCCGGACCAGCAGGCCTTGCTGCACAAGTTCGGCCAGGAAGGCCTCCACCGAGTCGGCCACTTCCGTCGGGGGGGCACCGCAGACCTCGGTGACGCGTTCCGCCACGGTCCGGACGGGTCCGGAGAGCGCCTCCTGCCAGATCACCGCGGCGCTGCCGGCCAGCACCAGTACCGGCCCCTGGGGCAGCGGTGCCACGTAGATGACCCCGTCCACCTCGACGACCCCGACCCCCGACGCGACGCGATAGCCGGGCCGGTCCGACGACACGATGTCCTCTGACTTGTCCTCTGACGTCGTCATCAACGTCCCCTCTCACGCTTCCCGGCCCGGAGTTGCTCCCGGATGCCGCGGAGAGGGCGGGCGAAGAACTCCTTGACGATCTCCCACCGGTGGGGGCGCCTTCCCCACACCACCGTGAGGTGCTCGACGTTCACCAAGGGGGCGGACAGCACGAGGCGGAGCCGTTCGCGGCGGGACGGGGCGGCGATGACCCGGGCCCGCCACTCCTCCAGCCGGGTGCCGCCCTCGGACACCACCTTCCACAGCGAGTACTCCTGTCGCCCGCGGAAATCCTCCAGGTGACCGATGCCGGCTGCGAAGGCGACCTCGGCCCCGAGGCGTCGGACCAGCGCCTCGACCGCGGCGCGGCGTTCGCCGTCGGCCCGATCCCAGCAGGCCGCCACGTCAGTATTGGCCGACCCCACCGCCCCGGACCGCGCAGCGTTCAGCACCAACACGACGGTCTGCCCGACCGGATCGGGCATCACGCAGTCGATACCGGCGATCCGCCGGACCCGTCGATGTGCCCAGAGCTCCCGGAACGCCTCGGCCGGCTCGACACCGATGCCAGGAAAGAGGCGATGGACGTCCACGTACCCCCAGCAGTCGTGATGCAGCGTCGCGGCATGTCCGAACGGCGAGCCGGCCCGGAACCCGATCACCCGCACCCAGCCGGCGTCGACCAGTCGGTGCAGAAAGTCACGCACCTGGTCGGGGCGGACCAGGACATCCACGTCGGTGCCCACCCTCCCCGGGGACGCCAGCGACGGGTCGATCGCATAGCCCTTGATGTGCAGCACATCGGTGCCGGACAGGTCGGCGACCCGCTGCACCGCCGCGTGACCCAGCTGCACGACAGCCCCCAGCGGCGGTTGCGGGTGCAGGTCGGTCATGGCGGCAGCCTAGCTGCCGGTCGGCGCCGACACGATCCGGGCCGTGACGGTGTCGACCGGTAGGGTGAAGGTCATGTCCGCCTCGATGCCACCCCCGACGCCGGGCCGACGCCCTGTGCCGCCGGCCTCGGTGACGCTGCACGGATTGGCGTCGGCCGTGACGCTGACCGTGCCCGGGGCACGGTCAGCCGAACTGCGGGGAGCCCTGGAGACGGCCTGGTCCCGCTGTCTGGAACCGACAGCGGCCGAGTGGGACGAGGAATGGGCGGAGCCGATGACGGTGCAGCTGTGCGCTGACGCCGACCGTCCCGACGGCAGTGCGGGCCCGGCAGCCGATCCGGAGGGCTCCGGGGAGCCGGGGCAGTCGGCGATCGAACGGCCCGTGGTCGAGGGGTCCGATCTCGACGGCCTGCTGCAGCAGACCACCCAGGCCGTTACCAGGGCCTTCATCGCGGCCCAGACCGGCCGACTGCTGATGTTCCATGCCGGCGCCTGCGCCCACCCGGACACCGGTGCGACGGTGGTGTACGTCGCCCCCGGCGGAACCGGCAAGACCACCTTGTCCCGGGTCCTGGGTCGTACGCTCGGCTATCTCACCGATGAGACGGTGGGGATCACCCCCGACGGGGGTATCCGCCCCTATCCCAAGCCGTTGTCGATCCGGGCACGGGACCCGAGCGGCCCGAAACTCGAGACGTCCCCGGACGAGTTGGACCTCCGGACCGCGCCTGCTGGTCCCTGGCTGCGCCGGATCGTCCTGCTGGACCGGCGCGACGACCACACCGAGAGCCCCCGCACCGAGACGCTGGACCTCGCCGACGCCATCATCGCCCTCGCTCCCGAGACCTCGGCCCTGAGTAGCCTGGACCGCCCGCTACACCTGCTCGCCGACCTGGTGGCCGCCACCGGGCCGGTGCTGCGCTGTACGTACCGGGAGGCCGAGCAGCTCGCCCCCGTGCTGACAGGCCTGCTGGAGTCGGCATGACCGATCACCCCACCGCCACCGACCGCGACGCCGTGGTCCTCGTGCCCCCGGTCGACACCCTCGAGGTGGACGACGGTCTGTTGGTGCTCTACGAGCGCACCGTGGTCCGGCTCACCGTCCTCGGCCGGGCCGTCATCGACCTGTGCTCCCGGCCGATGACCGAGGCCGCGCTGGCCGCTGGTCTGGTCCGGGAGTTCGGCGATCCACCGGACGGGGATCTGCTTGCGGCGACCCGTACGGTCGTCGAGGAACTGCTCGCCGGCGGGGTGCTGCGACGAGAAGGTCCCCGATGCGAGAGGACCGACCGATGATGGGATCGATGACCGGTCCGGAGGACACACCGGTCGACCTCTCCGCCGTCCGCGTCGCCCTGGCCCACGACTACCTGACCCAACGCGGCGGCGCCGAACGCGTCGTGCTGTCCCTGCTGCGCGCCTTCCCCGGCGCCCCCCTCCACTCGACGCTCTACAACGCGGACGCCACCTACCCGGGGTTCCGCGACGCCGAGATCATCACCTCACCCCTGAACCGGTTCGGCGTCTTCCGCCGGGACCCCCGCAAGGCCCTGCCGCTCCTGCCGGTGGCCGCGGGCCGGATGCGGATCGACGCCGATGTGGTGATCGCCTCCTCGAGCGGCTGGGCCCATGCCTTCCCGACCACCGGCCGGCGGCTGGTCTACTGCCACAACCCCGCCCGCTGGCTCTACCAGACCGACGAGTACCTCGGCGACGCCGGCCCGTTGGCTCCGCAGCGCCTGGCGCTGGCGCCCCTCCGCCGCCCGTTGCAGGCCTGGGACCGTCGTGCCGCCCGCCGGGCCGACCGCTATCTCGGCAACTCCCGGGTGGTCGTGCAGCGCATCGCCGACACGTACGGCATCGAGGCGGACCTGGTGCCGCCGCCGCACAGCATCGATGCCGCCGGACATCAGGAGCCGGCCCCCGGCCTGGTCGACTGGCAGGACGGCTACCACCTGATCGTCTCCCGGCTCCAGCCCTACAAGAACGTGGACCGGGCTCTCGAGGCGTTCCGGTCACTGTCGGATCAGCGGCTCGTCGTCGTCGGCCAGGGCCCGCTCACCGACCAGTTGCGGACTCTGGCCCCGGCGAACGCGCGCCTTGTCTCCGGGCTGAGCGATGGCCAGTTGCGCTGGACGTACGCCCACGCCACGGCCCTGATCGCCCCCTCGTACGAGGACTTCGGCCTCACCCCGCTGGAGGCCGCCGCCTTCGGCCGCCCCACTCTCGCCCTGCACGCCGGCGGCTACCTCGACACCATCGACCCGGCCGTCAACGGGGCCTTCTTCGAGACCGCGACGGCCGCCGCCATCGCCGATGCCGTCCGGGACAACCGGAACCGGAGGTGGGACCCAGCCGCGATCATCGCCCACGCGGAGACCTTCTCCGAAGCCCGCTTCATCGCCCGGATGCGACGCGAGGTGGCCGCCCTGCTCGGCCGTTAGCGTCTCAACTCTCAACCCCCCGCCGCACACCGGCATCCCTGCGAACAGGCCATCTCCGGTCCACCGAGCGCACCGCCGACTGGCGCCCAGCCTGTGAACAGTGTTTGAATGAGCCGGTCCTACCCGACTCCTGCGCGGGGTCGGAGGCTGCCGACAGGACCCGCATCCGCGGGCCGAAGGGTTCAGGTTCCGGGGGGAAACATGAGCATCCAGACGAGAGCGGACGACGCACTGCAGGTCGAGTCCGCCCCTGTCGTCACCGGGGCGCGGCTGCGACAGCCGCTGGGGGAACGTCGGGGTCGGGGTGCCTCCCGCCTGATCAGTATCACGACGCTGTTCACTGATCTGGTCCTCATCCTCCTCGCGGTCACTGTAGGGGTCCTCGGCCGCAACTCGCTCGCGATCTTCGACGACGCCGCGGACGTCACCTCCGTGGTCACCGGTGTGGCGGTCTGGCAGGTCCCGCTGTGGATCGCGATGCTAGCCGCCTGGGGCCTCTACCGGACCAAGAACATGGGCGCCGGTTCCCTGGAATACCAGTCGGTGCTCACCGCCTCCGGGATCACCGCCGGGATCACCGCCGCGGTGCTCTACCTGGCCCATCGGGATCTCTCCCGCGGTTTCTTCGTGATCGAGTTCTGCGTCGGCATCGTCCTGCTGCTCCTCGGCCGCCTCGCTCTGCGCCGCGCCGTGCAGCGGTCGCGCCGCCGCGGCCTGCTGCAGACCAGCGTCGTCCTGTCCGGCGGGGCACGCCACATCGACGAGATCGCCACCGTGATCACCCGGGAGAACTGGCTCGGCTACGAGATCGTCGGCGCGATCACCCCCTCGTCGGATCCGGCCGCCCGTACGCCGGGAGGCCTGCCGGTCATCGGTCACACCGACCGACTGGGCGACACCGTCCGCGCGGCCGGCGTGGAGGCCGTCATCTGCGCCGATGGTTCCTTCCCCCGGAGCCGGGACTTCCGCCGCCTCGCCTGGGACCTGGAGAACAGCCACACCCAGATGATCGTCGTCCCGACGATGACCGATGTCGCGGCCGAGCGGCTGCAGGTACGGCCGATCGCCGGACTCCCCCTGGTCCATGTCGAACAGCCCCAGTCCGGGGCTGCCTCGCGGTGGGGCAAGCGGCTCTTCGACATTCTCGGGTCGCTGGCCCTCATCGTCCTCAGCGGCCCGGTCATGCTGGCAGTGGCCTTGGCGATCAAGCTCGACGACGGTGGCCCGGTCTTCTTCCGCCAGGTGCGCGTCGGCAAGGACGGCAGGCTCTTCCGCTGCTTCAAGTTCCGCTCCATGGTGGTGGACGCCGAGAAGCTGCTCAGCCAGTTGCGCCAGCAGAACGAGTCCGATGGTGTGCTGTTCAAGATGGAGAAGGACCCGCGGATCACCCGGATCGGGCACGTCATCCGCCGCTACTCGCTGGACGAGTTCCCGCAGTTCTTCAACGTCCTCCGCGGCGAGATGAGTCTGGTCGGGCCGCGCCCCGCGCTGCCCTCCGAGGTCGAGAAGTACGAGGACCACGTCCACCGTCGCCTCGACGTCCGCCCCGGCATCACCGGCCTGTGGCAGGTCTCGGGCCGATCCGATCTGCCGTGGGCCGAGACGGTTCGGCTGGACCTCTACTACGTCGACAACTGGTCGATGGCGCAGGACATGATGATCCTGATGCGGACGGCCCGCGCGGTCGTGGGCTCCTCCGGCGCCTACTGAGCAAGCGTCTCCTCATCCGGTCGCCTGGACGACCAGGAACCCGTCCACCACCAGTGGACGGACCTGGGCGACGACCTCGGTCCGCAACACGTCGACGTCGACCTCCAGGAGCTGGGCCACCGCCTCGATGATGATGCCCAGCGGCAGGTCGCCGTCGCAGGCGCCGAGCACCCCCGCCAGTGCCGTGTCGGCCTCCACCGCACGCGCGAATCCGGTCCCCTGCCGCAGCACGACGTGCTCCGGATCGGCCGCACCCGGCACCCCGTACGTCTCCTGGACTGCTCCGACAAGACGCCAGGAGGTCGCCAGCAGCTCCTCGTCGGTCCGCCGGGCCAGTGCAACGCCGAGCTGCTGGGCGGCGAACCCGGTTCCGACCGGCTGGACCACACGGTGCGGCCAGTCCTCCAGCTGCACGTGCGGCTGCGCGTGACCCGCCCGGTGCAGGCTGATCCAGCCGAGCCCGACGCCCTCGATCCCCAGTCCGTCGAAGTACTCCAGCCACTGCGCGTAGCGGCCGACGTACTCGTCCGACCCCGCCAGTCCCGCATCGTTGAGCCACAGCTCGATGTACTCGTACGGGTCGAGCAGCTCGCGCTGCAGGACGAGGGCGTCGCAGCCGGTCGGATCGATCCAGCGGTGCAGCCGCTCGGTCCAGTCCTGTCCGGCGATGTGGGCCCAGTTCGCCAGCACCTGCAAGGTGCCACCGTCGGTGAGCATCTCCCCGGCGCCCCGCACCACCCTGGCCACGAGGTCGTCGGCGAGGAAGGCGCCCTCGCGGTAGGTGAGCCGTGACTCCGCCTCCCCCGGAGGCGCCATGACGTACGGCGGGTTGCTGACGATCAGATCGAAGCGCTCCCCTGCCACCGGCTCGTACAGACTGCCCTCCCGCAGCTCGACGCGGTCCTCGACCCCGTTGAGGCGCAGGGTGAGCTCGGCCAGTCGCAGAGCCCGTGGATTGAGGTCGGTGGCGACCACCCGGTCGGCGTGGCTGACCAGGTGCAGCGACTGCACACCGCACCCGGTGCCCAGGTCGAGGGCCCGGCCCACAGGACGGCGGATCGTCATCTCCGTCAGGGTGACCGACGCCGGGCTCGCGGAGAGCACGAAGTCCGGGCGGGTCCGGGTGACCCGCCCGTCCAACCCCGGTACATGGTCGGCGACCACCCATCCGTCGACAGCCGCTCCCGAGGCCTCGTCCGCCCCGTACGGCCTGACGTCGACCGTTGCCACCACCCGGCCGGCGACCCGTTCGAGCAGCCCGTCGGCAACCAGCGGCCCGACCAGGCCCGGAAGCGCGCGGTCAGCCGCCTCCTGCCCGACGGTCCGCTGCAACACGAACAGGCGCAGCAGGGTGGCCTGCGCGTCGTCCTCACCGCCGAGCGCGCGCAGCGCAGCGAACGTCGTGTTGCGGGCCAGAGCGGCGTTGGCCTGGGGGCCCAACCGACCGGCGACCCGGTCGACGGTGAAGTCGGCCGCCCGGAACGCCTCGGCGAGACGTCGGGGATCGGTGACCGACGTCGGTGGCGCGAAGCGACCGCAGGGGTGCGCTGGGCCGGGATCAGCTGACATGCCGGGATCAACGGACATGTCCCCATCGTCGCATGCATCGTGGGTGACGCGGTCCCGCGAAGTGCGGTGGCGCAGCCTCCACCGCTCGCCCGCGGGAGGCGGCCGCCTCGGTGTCGTCGGCTGTCAGGGTCGGCGGCTACTGTGAGACACATGGGGGATCAAGGGGCCGATGTGCGGCACCGCCTACGTGTCGTTGTGCTCGACCACACCGGTGCGGTCGGCGGCGCCGAGTTGGCGCTGATCCGACTGCTGGACCAGCTCGACGACGCGGTCAGCGTGCACACCGTCCTGTTCAGTGACGGGCCCTTGGCAGGACGCCTGGCGGCCGCGGGCCACAGCGTCGAGGTCAGGCCGCTGGATCCCCGGATCGCCTCCGCCGACCGCCAGGCCTCCGGTGGAACCCGTTTCGCCGCCCTGGTCAACGCCCTGCGGGTCCTCCCCTACGCGATCGGACTCGGCGTCCACCTGCGCCGATTGACCCCCGACGTGGTCCACACCACGTCGTT
>CAYOBI010000101.1:0-7661 GCA_964402325.1 uncultured Propionibacteriaceae bacterium
GAGGGGCCCGACGCCCGGCCCTGGGTGGTCACCGTGCCGGACGCCGATCCGGCGCGGCGGGCCCGGCTGGCGCCGTACGTCCGGTTCCTCGAGGTGGCGCCCGGGCCGGGCGGCCACCCGTCGCTGCCGGCCGCGGTCGCCGCACTGCGGGGGGCCGGGATGGGCCGGGTGCTCAGCGAGGGCGGCCCGACGGTGCTCGGCACGCTGGTCGGGGCCGGGGTGGTCGACGAGCTGTTCCTCACCCTGTCCCCGCTGCTGGTGGGCGGGGAGGGTCCTCGGATCCTGCACGCCGGGGCGTACCGGGCGCCGGTGCCGTTGCGGCTGCTGGAGGTGCTGGGGGCCGGGGACGAACTGTTCCTGCGCTACGGGGTGGGGGACCCGGCCTCCACCTCGTCGGCCGACCGGGCGTAGCGCTGCGCCAGCGCCGAGCAGGCCATCAGCTGCGCCTGGTGGAAGACCATCAGCGGCAGGGCGATCAGGCCGATCGGCTGGCCGGCGAACAGCACCGCGGCCATCGGCAGGCCGGTCGCCAGGGACTTCTTCGAGCCGCAGAACTGGATCGCGATCCGGTCCCCGCGGTGGAACCCGAGCCGGCCCGCCAGCCACCAGGTCAGCCCGAGGACGATCGCCAGGACCACCAGGCAGGTGGCGATCAGGGCCAGCACCTGGACCAGCGACACCTGCGACCACATGTGCTCGCGCCGGCCGGCGGAGAACGCGGAGTAGACGACCAGCACGATGATGCCCTGGTCGACCAGCTTCAGCGGCTTCTTGTGGTTCGTCACGTACGCGGCCGTCCAGCGCCGGGACAGCTGGCCGAGGACGTACGGCACGAGGATCTGCAGCACGATGTCGAGCACCGCCTCGGGATGCACGGAGGCCTGGCCGCTGGGGTTGATCGGGCTCGCGTTCATCAGGGCGATCACCAGGATCGGGGTGACGAACACCCCGATCAGGTTGGACATCGACGCCGACACGACGGCGCCGGCGACGTTGCCGCGGGCGATCGAGGTGAACGTCACCGACGACTGCACGGTCGAGGGCAGCAGGGTGGTGTAGAGCAGGCCGGTGTAGAGGGCCGGGGTGAGCACGCCGAGTGGCACCAGGAAGCCCAGCGCCAGCCCGATCAGCGGGAACAGCAGGTAGGTGAAGCCGAGGATCACCCCGTGCAGGCGCCAGTGCTTCAGCCCGTCGAGGGTGTCGCGGGGGTGCATCCGGGCGCCGTACAGGAAGAACAGCAGGGCGATCCCGACCGTCACCGCGTTCGACAGCACCACCGCGCCCGTGCCCCGGGCGGGCAGCAGGGTCGCCAGGATCGCCGAGGTGACGATGGCGAGCAGGAACGGGTCGAGGCGGAGGCGGGGCATGGCTGGCAGGCTACCCGGGCCGTGTTACGGCGCCGGTCAGCAGGGTGCGGGTCAGCCGTCCACCCGGGTGGAGAGCAGGTCGGCCAGGGCCTCGACGTCGTCGGGTCCGAGGCCGGCGGCGAACTCCTTGAGCGCCTCCCGGCGTTGCTCGGGGGTGCCGACGAGGGCCGCCTGCATCTCGGCCGCCATCAACGTGGCGCGGGACTCGGCGGGGCGGTAGTACCAGGCGCGACCCTCGAGTTCCCGGGTCACCCGGTCCTTCTTCGAGAGTCGGTCGAGCACGGTCATGACGGTGGTGTAGGCGAGGTCCCGGTCGCGGGTCAACTCGGCCAGGACCTCCCTGACCGACATCGCGTGGTCCGTACGCCACAACACCTCCATGACCTGGAGTTCGAGGTCACCAAGGTTTGGCATGCCGCCCATCCTAGAGCAACGAGTGTCTGAGTACTACGACTTGCGTAGAGAAAATGGAACGCCCTCGCCCTGGCGCACGACGCAACTACGTTGCGTCGTATGTGACGTGGCCCTCGGGCGGCGCGGTCAGGATCCCGCGCCGTTAGATTCGGCTCCATGGATCCGGCCCTCTTGGCACGGTGGCAATTCGGCATCACCACCGTCTACCACTTCTTCTTCGTTCCCGTGACGATCTCGCTGTCCCTGATCGTCGCCGTCCTCCAGACCGCGCACTATCGCACTGGCCAGGACAAGTACCGTCGGCTGACCGACTTCTTCGGCAAGCTCTTCCTGATCAACTTCGCGATGGGCGTCGTCACCGGCATCGTCCAGGAGTTCCAGTTCGGCATGAACTGGTCCGAGTACTCCCGGATGGTCGGCGACATCTTCGGCGCCCCGCTCGCCTTCGAGGCGTTGCTGGCCTTCTTCCTGGAGTCCACCTTCCTCGGCCTGTGGATCTTCGGCCGCGACCGGCTGCCCAAGGGCGTGCACCTGGCTTCGATCTGGCTCGCCGCGATCGGCACGATGCTCAGCGCCGTGTTCATCCTGGTGGCCAACTCGTTCATGCAGCACCCCGTCGGGTTCACCTACAACGCGGCCCGCGGGCGCGCCGAGATGACCGACTTCGGCGCCGTGCTGACCAACCCGGTGGCGCTGACCACCGTCCCGCACACCCTGACCGCGGCGTTCATGGTCGGCGGCGCCTTCGTGATGGGCGTGGCCGGCTGGCACCTGCTGAGGATCGCCCGTGCCACCGGGGCGCGTAACCGCAGCGAGCTCACCGGCGAGCACGCCGCGAACGCCGCCGCGTACAGCTGGGCCACCAAGTTCGGTGCCTGGGTGCTGATCGTCTCCGGGGCCCTGGTCGCCTTCTCCGGTGACCTGCAGGGCAAGGTGATGACCGACGTCCAGCCGATGAAGATGGCCGCGGCCGAGGCGATCTGGGAGACCGAGACGCCGGCGTCCTTCTCGCTGTTCACCATCGGCACCCTGGACGGGTCCCAGGAGGTCTTCTCGATCAAGATTCCGGGCCTGACGTCCTTCCTCGCCACCGGGTCGTTCTCCGGCACCGTGCAGGGCATCAACCCGCTGCGTGAGCAGTACGACGCCCGGTTCACCGAGATGATCCGGCAGCGCTACGGCGACGAGGTCGCGAACGCGATGACGTACACCCCGGCCGTGCCGGTGACGTACTGGACCTTCCGGCTGATGATCGGCCTGGGGATGCTCGCCATCGCCATCGGCATCCTGGTGCTGGTCCTGCTCCGCAAGGGGAACCTGCCGCCCGCGGGGAAGGGCGCCTGGTTCTGGCTCACGCTGATGATCGCCACGCCGCTGCTGCCGCTGTTCGCCAACTCCTTCGGCTGGATCTTCACCGAGATGGGCCGCCAGCCGTGGATCGTCTTCGGCCTGATGCCGACCGTCGCGGGAGTGTCACCGGGGGTGCCTGCTGCGCAGGTGCTCATCACGATGATCGGGTTCACGCTGGTCTACGGCGTGCTCGCCGTCATCGAGGTGCGGCTGATGCTGCGCGCCATCCGTAAGGGGCTCGCCGGCCCCGCCCCGGCCGAGGCCGAGGGCGCCGCCGACGACGCGCCGCTGTCGTTCGCGTACTGAGGGGAGTGACACGACCATGGACACCGTTCTTCCTGTCGTCTGGTTCCTGCTGATCGCCGTCCTGTGGACCGGCTTCTTCGTCCTGGAGGGGTTCGACTTCGGCGTCGGCATGCTGATGCCGTTCCTCGCCAAGGACGACCGTGAACGCCGGGTGCTGATCAACACCATCGGCCCGGTCTGGGACGGCAACGAGGTGTGGCTGCTGACCGCCGGCGGCGCGACCTTCGCCGCGTTCCCGGAGTGGTACGCCAGCCTGTTCTCCGGGCTCTACCTGCCGCTGTTCCTCGTCCTGCTCGCGCTGATCCTGCGCGGGGTCTCCTTCGAGTACCGCCACCAGCGCAGCGACGCCGCCTGGAAGCGCGGCTGGGACCGGTGCATCATCGGCGCCTCGTACGTCGCGGCGCTGGTCTTCGGGGTGGCGTTCGCGAACTTCGTCCGCGGCCTGCCGATGGACGCCAGCCACACCGTGCACCAGACGGTGGGCAGCTTCTTCGGCCTGTTCACGCCGTTCGCACTGCTCGGCGGGGTGACCTTCGTGGCGCTGTTCCTCAGCCACGGGGCCGCGTTCATCGCCCTCAAGACCGACGGCGTGCTGCGGGAGCGGGCCCGGACGTACGCCTCCCGGACCGGTCTGGTCGCGCTGGTGGCGATGGCCGCCTTCGTGGTGTGGATGAACCTGGCGTACTCCGGTCTCGCCCGCGGTGCCGCCGGGGCGTCCCCGGCGCTGTCGCTGTGGCCGGCCGCGATCCTCGCCGTGCTCGGCGTCGCCCTGCTCTGGGTGGCGAACTCCCGGGGCCGGGAGGGCTGGGCCTTCGTCGGTGGCGCCGTCTCGATCCTGGCGGTGCTGGTCAACGTGTTCGCGGCGATGTTCCCGTACGTCATCCCGTCCACGCTCGACCCGGCGTACGGGCTGACCGTCTTCCAGGCGGCCTCGACCCCGTACACGCTGACGATCATGACGATCGCGGCGGGCGTGATGACCCCGATCGTCCTCGCTTACCAGGCCTGGACGTACTGGGTCTTCCGCAAGCGGCTGAAGGTCACCGACATCCCGGCCGACGAGCCCGTGGCCGCCGCGAGCTGATGCCGGGACCGGTCCACCGCGCACTGCTGTCGAGGGCCCGGGCGACGAGGTTCCACCTCGCCGCCGGGGCCCTCGTCGGCACCGCCACAGCTTTCCTGGTGGTCGCCCAGGCCTGGCTGCTGTCGCACCAGGTCGCGTCCGTCTTCGACACCCACCGGGTGGACGGCCTGGGTCGTACGGTCGGGCTGCTCGCCCTGGTGCTGCTCGGCCGCGCCCTGCTGAGGGGCGTCAACCCGTGGCTCGGCCAACGCGCCGCGGCGCTGGTCAAGGGCCAGCTGCGCCACGAGGTGGTCGAAGCCCGGCTCGGGCGGCCGCTGGACCCGCGGACCGACACCGGTGGGCTGGTCGACCTGGTCACCCACGGCCTGGACGCGCTGGACGGCTACTACGCCAAGTACCTGCCGCAGCTGCTGCTGGCGGTCACCGTGCCGCTGGTGGTCGGGGTGGCGATCCTGACCACCGACCTGTGGTCCACCCTGGTCGTGGTGCTGACGGTGCCGCTGATCCCGTTCTTCATGGCGCTGGTCGGCTGGGCGACCGAACGCCGGATGGCCCGCCGCTGGGCGGTGCAGGCCCGGCTGGCGCACCACTTCGCCGACCTGGTCGCCGGGCTGCCGACGCTGCAGGTGTTCGGCCGGGCCCGTGCCCAGGCGATCGGGCTGCAGCGGATCGAGGCCCGCAACCGTGCGGAGACGATGGGCACGCTGCGGATCTCGTTCCTCTCCTCGATGACCCTGGAACTGCTGTCGACGCTGTCGGTCGCGATCATCGCAGTGTCCATCGGCGTGCGGACCGTGAACGGGGAGATGGACCTGACCACCGGACTGTTCCTGCTGATCCTCGCCCCCGAGATCTACCTGCCGCTGCGCCAGGTGGGGGTGCACTACCACGACTCCGCCGAGGGGGTCGCCGCCGCCGACCGGGCGTTCGCCGAGATCGATGCGCCGCGGGTCGGGGCGGGCTCGCCGGACGTCGCCCCGGCAGCTGCTGCGGACGCTCCCGTGCTGCGCGTCCGCGGCCTGGCGGTGCGCTATCCGGGCGCCGACGCCCCCGCGCTGCAGGGCCTCGACCTCGAGCTCGCCCGCGGCGAGTTCGTCGCGGTCGTCGGGCCCAGCGGCGGCGGGAAGTCCACCCTGCTGGCGGTGCTGATGGGCTTCGTCCGGCCGACCTCCGGCGAGGTGCTGCTCGGCGGCGTACCGCTGGAGCAGGCCGACCTGCCCGCCTGGCGCCGCACCGTCGCCTGGGTGGGCCAGACCCCCGGGCTGCCGGAACGTACGGTCGGGGCGAACGTCGCCCTCGGTGCGCCGGACGCGCCCCGGGAGGCGCTCCGCGAGGCGCTGGACCGGGCCGGGGCGGCCGACCTGGCCCTGGACCACGTCGTCGGCGACGAGTCCGAGGGGCTCTCCGACGGGGAGCGCCGCCGCGTCGGGCTGGCCCGCGCCCTGCTGCGGCTCAGCCACGGCGGCGGCCGGCTGCTCGTCCTGGACGAACCCACGGCCGGCCTCGATCCCGACACCGAACGCCGGGTGCTGGCCACGCTGCGGGCGACCGACGGCACGACCGGCGCCCTCGTCGTCACGCACCGGCCCGCCGTGGTGGCGGCCTGTGACCGGGTCGTCACCGTCGGCGCCGTGGAGGTGGCGGCATGAGCCGGCCTACCGATCCGGCCGGGACCGGCGAGACCCGTACGACCGTCCTGCTCGCCACCCTGCTGCGGGCGGTCCCCGAGGGCCGGTCCCGGGTGCTCGGCTCGGTGCTGCTCGCCGCGGGCGCCTCGGGGGCAGCGGTGGCGCTGATGGCGGTCTCGGCGTGGCTGCTGTCGCGGGCCGCCGAGCACCCGCCGATCCTCTACCTGATGGTGGCGATCACCTCCGTGCGGACCTTCGGGATCTCCCGCGGCGTGCTGCGCTATGCCGAACGCCTGGTCGGGCATGACCTGGCACTGCGGATGCAGAGCGCGCTGCGGCTGCGGGTCTACGACGTGCTGAGCCGCACCACCCTGCTCGGGCGGCGCCGGGGCGACCTGCTGGTGCGGGTCGTCGACGACGTCCGGGCCGTGATGGACGCCGTCGTGCGGGTGCTCGTCCCGGCCACCGCCGCCGGCCTGGTCGCGGTCGCCACCACACTGGGCATCGGCGTCGTGTCGGTGCCGGCCGCGGCGTTGCTCGGCCTCAGCGCGGTCCTCGCCGGGATCGTCGTCCCGTGGCTCGCCCGGGTCGCCTCGGGGCGGGCCGACGCCTCGCTGGCGCCGTTGCGCGGTGAACTCGCCGACGCCGTCACCGTGCTGCACCGGACCGCCCCCGACTTGGTCGCCTACGGGGTGCAGGACGCCGCGCTCGCCCGGGTCGACGGGCTGAACGCACGGCTCACCGCCGCCGAGGAGCGGGCCGCCTGGGTCCGCGGGCTGTCCGGGGCGCTGCAGGTGCTCGCCGCCGGCGTCGCGGTCGTCGGGGCTCTGCTGGTCGGGGCCCCCGCGGTGGCGGCCGGGACGCTGCCCGCGGTCCAGCTGGCCGTGCTCGTGCTCACCCCGCTGGCCCTGCACGAGACCCTCGAACCGCTCGCCGAGGCGGCCCAGACCTGGACCCGGGTCCGGACCTCGCTGCGGCGGGTCGACGAGGTGCTCTCCGTCCCGCCGTCCGGCGAGGAGACCGGGCCGGAGCGCCTGCCCGGCGGCCCCTCGATCGACGTCCACGGACTCCAGGCCGGGTGGCCCGGCGCCGACCCGGTCGTCACGGGCCTCGACCTGCACGTCGGGCCGGGCGAGCGGGTCGCGCTGGTCGGGCGCAGCGGTCTCGGCAAGACCACGGTGGCGGCGACCCTGATGGGACTGCTGCCGCCCCGGGCCGGTGAGGTCGAGGTGCACGGCACGGTCGGTTACCTCGCGCAGGACGCGCATGTCTTCGACACCTCCGTCGACGAGAACGTACGGATCGGCCGCAAGGACGCCACCCCCGACGAGGTCGCGACCGCGCTGCGGCGTGCCGGGCTCGACCTGGCGTCGGATCGCGAGGTCGGTGAGCACGGCGGACGGCTGTCCGGTGGCGAGGCCCGGCGGCTGGCGGCGGCGCGGCTGTTCGTCGGTGACGCCGACGTGGTGATCCTCGACGAACCGACCGAACACCTCGACGAGGAGACCGCGC
>CAYOBI010000102.1:0-7461 GCA_964402325.1 uncultured Propionibacteriaceae bacterium
GGTGACCTGCCAGAACGAGCGCTCCCAGTTGCAGAACAAGGAGCAGGCCCTGCGCATCCTGCGGGCCAGGCTGGTCGCCCGCGCCGAGGAGGAGTCGGCCGCCGAGGCGTCCGAGGCGCGCCGCTCCCAGGTGCGGACGGTCGACCGGTCCGAGCGGGTGCGGACCTACAACTTCCCGGAGAACCGGATCGCCGACCACCGGATCGGCTACAAGGCGCACAACCTGGACCAGGTGCTGAACGGCGACCTCGGCCCGGTGATCGAGGCCCTGCAGGGCGCCGACACCGCCGAGCGGCTCCGGTCGGCGGCCGAGTGAGCGTCCGTCCGACGGTGCTCGCCCGGCGCGGCGCCGAGTTGCTGCGCGGCCGGGTGGCCTCGCCCGAGGTCGATGCCCGGCTGCTGCTCGCACACGTGCTGGGGATCGCCCCCGGCGACCTGGTGATGGCCGACCCGCCCACCCCGGAGCGGGTCGAGGCCTACCACGGACTGCTGGCTCGCCGCGCCGAGGGGGTCCCGCTCCAGCACCTCACCGGGGAGGCGTGGTTCCGCCACGTCCGGGTCGCCGTCGGCCCCGGCGTGTTCGTGCCGCGTCCCGAGACCGAGCTGGTCGCCGGAGCGGCGATCGAGGCCGCCC
Organism: uncultured Propionibacteriaceae bacterium; assembly: GCA_964402325.1. Taxonomy (GTDB): domain Bacteria; phylum Actinomycetota; class Actinomycetes; order Propionibacteriales; family Propionibacteriaceae; genus Raineyella. The sequence goes on from CAYOBI010000102.1 coordinate 635, forward strand.
GCTCCGGAGGCGGCGGGGGGCGTACGCCGCGGGTCGTCGAGCTGTGTGCCGGTTCGGGCGCGATCAGCGCAGCCCTGGTCGACGAGGTGCCCGGCTGCGAGGTGGTCGCCGTCGAGGTCGATCCCGTTGCGGTCGGATGGACCCGGCGCAACCTGGCCGGCAGCGGCGTCGACGTCCGGGCCGGTGACCTGGCCGACGCCGTACCCGAGTGGGACGGCACCGTCGACGTGGTCGTGGTCAACCCGCCGTACGTCCCGCTCACGGTGCGCGACCGGCTGCCGGTCGAGGTCACCTCGTACGATCCGGCGCTGGCGGTGTTCTCCGGCGAGGACGGCCTGGACGCGATCCGGGCGGTGGAACGGGCCGCCCGCCGGTTGTTGCGCGCCGGCGGGACGCTGGTCTGCGAGCACGACGACAGCCACGGGGCGGCGGCACCGGCGATCTTCGCCGGCCCCGCCTGGACCGGCGTCGTCGACCACCCGGATCTGTCCGGACGGCCGCGCTTCGTGTCGGCGACCCGGACGCAAGTGGCAGGATGATGGCGTGAGCGACATGCCGGAGGACCAGAAGGACAGCGAGTCGGCCGTCGTCCCGCCTGCGCCGGAGCCCAGAATCGTCGACTGCACGCAGGGTGACACCGGGCCGGCGCTGGCCGCGGCGAAGGATGTCATCGCCGAGGGCAGGGTGATGGTGATGCCGACCGACACGGTCTACGGCATCTGCGCCGACGCGTTCGACGCATACGCCGTTCAGCGACTGCTGACCGCCAAGCACCGCGGCCGGGAGATGCCGCCGCCCGTGCTGATCGGTGACGAGGGCGTGATGGCGGCCCTGGCCGTGGACGTGCCCGAGGCCGCGAACCGGCTCGTCGCGAGGTTCTGGCCGGGACCGTTGACGATCATCTGCCGGGCCCAGTCGAGCCTGCGGATGGACCTCGGCGAGACCAACGGCACCATCGCACTGCGGGTGCCCGACAACGACCTGGCCCGGGAGGTGCTGCGCCGCACCGGCCCGCTCGCCGTCAGCAGCGCGAACGTCTCCGGACAGCCGGCGGCGACGACGGCCCGGGAGGCGGCCGACCAGCTCGGCACGGACGTCTCTCTCTACCTGGACGGCGGTCCCACCCCGGGCCCGGTGCCGTCGACCATCGTCGACTTCACCGGTTACCCCGAGGGCCGCGTCCTCCGGCAGGGCATCATCACTCTCGACGAACTGAGGGCGGTCTCGCCCGGCGTACGCTCCTTCGCCGGCGAGGCGCCCGCGCCCACTGAGGAGGCACCGGCTCCCGCCGCGGCCGAGGAGGCGCCCGCCCCCGACGTGGACAGGCCTGCCGCGACGGACGCCGGTGGGACGACCCCGGCACCCGCGTCGCCGGCCGAGGATCCCGGAACCGCCTAGGCATGCGCGAATACATCCTCGTCCTGCTGGTGGCCGCCGCGGTCACCTACCAGCTCAGCGGATGGGCCCGGCGGGCGGCGATCCGGTTCGGGGCCGTGGCCAAGGTCCGGTCCCGGGACGTGCACGTCGTGCCGACGCCCTACTTCGGGGGCGTGGCGATGCTGGTCGGGGTCGCCGTCGCCTTCCTGCTGTCGATGAACCTGCCGTTCCTCGGCAGGCACGAGATCGTCCGCCACGACGCCACCTGGATCCTGGTCGCGGTGGCGGTGCTCTGCGCCGTCGGGGTGCTCGACGACCTGCTGGACATCAGCGCGATCACCAAGTTCGCCGGCCAGGTGCTGGCGGCAGGGATCGTCGTGCAGGCCGGGGTGCGGATGCTGTGGATCCCGCTGCCGGACCGGATCATCTCGCTGGACACCGCCAGCTCCATCGTCTTCACCGTGTTCTTCGTCGTGGTCTGCACCAACGCCGTCAACTTCGTCGACGGCCTGGACGGTCTGGCGGCCGGGGTGGTCGGGATCGGGGCGGCGGCCTTCTTCTCCTACTCCTACATCCTGGCGGTCGAGCAGGATCTGGTCCGGGCGACCACCGCCAGCGTCATCTCGGTGGCGATCGTCGGTGTCTGCCTGGGCTTCCTGCCGCACAACGTCCATCCGTCGAGGATGTTCATGGGCGACTCCGGGTCGATGCTGCTCGGATTCCTGCTGGCCACCTCGACGGTGAGCCTGACCGGGCAGTTCGACTCCTCGAAGCTCGAGGCGGGCGGCGGCGACCTGCTGCCGGCCTACCTCCCGCTGGTTCTCCCCGTGGCGATCCTCGGCCTGCCGCTGCTCGACCTGGTGCTGGCCTGGATCCGCCGGGCCAACCAGGGCAACTGGTGGTTCGTCGCCGACAAGGGCCACCTGCACCACCAGCTGCTGCGCCGGGGCTACACGCACCGCGGAGCGGTCACGGTGATGTACCTGTGGACCGCGCTGCTGTCCTTCGGGGTGATGACCATCGGCCTGACCCGCAGCACCTGGGTCGTGGTGGCCTGGGTGTGCGCGGCGGTGGCCGTGGTGGGGATCACCCTGGGGCCGGGGCCGCGGCTGTTCGGCGAGGCCGCGCTGCGCCGTGCCGAGCACCGGTCGGCCCTGCGTTCGGCACATCACAGGCGATAGTCGATACCTTGTGCTACGTTTCACAAGCGGGCGCCGGACGGCACCGCAACGGGCCTCCGAGGGAGTGGGACGCACCGCAGGATGAGTACGGTCATGGCGATGGATGAGCAGGTGGGGGGCGAGGCTCCTCGCCCCGGCACCTCCACCCTGCTGATCCGCCGCCTCCTGGTGGTGGGCATGCTCGGCGGCCAGGTCGGGCTGATCGGGTCCACGGTCGTCCTCGGCATCGCCCGCGGGGGAGTGGCGGCCGCGTCGGCCGCCGTCGGCGCCGTGATCGCGATCCTCTTCTTCAGCCTCGGGCAGGCCGTCGTGCTCCGCTACGCCGAGCGTCAAGGCTCCGCGCTGCTGGCGGCCGCCCTCGCCTCGTACGGCATCCGGGTGTCCGGCCTGGCCGGCGCGATCGCCCTCTACGAGGCGTCCGGATCGGCCCTGCTGGACCGCACCGCCACCGCGCTGGGGATCGTGGCCACCGTGCTGCTGTGGACAACGGCCGAAGTGGTTGCCTTCGCGCGGATGCGTATCCCCGTGTATGACGTCGGTTACACCGAGCACCCGGGAACGGGCGAGGAGTGACGCTGCGACATGCCAACTGATAGTGTCCGAGACGCGCTGAACGACGAGGAGGTCAACAACGTGGATACCCGGCGCCACAAGCCTGGCGAACCCGAATCCTCGTTGGTACCACCCGGCGAACCAGCCGGGATGGACACGGGTATGCGTATCCTGTCCTACCTCGCTTCGGGCCTGATCCTCTACGGAGGTCTCGGTTGGCTCGGCGACAAGTTCTTCGGCACCGGCTTCCTGCTGCCCCTCGGGCTGATCATCGGCCTGGTGCTGGCCATGTTCGTGATCATCAGACGCTACAACCACGATCCCGGCGACAAGCCGACGACGAAGCAGTCCGGATGAAGCAGTCCGGACAGAGACCATGACGTACGACATCGAAGTTGAGGAGGAACGGTGGGTCCGATGACACTGCCGGCCGTGGTGGGAGCGCTGGCCCCGCTGGAAGCTGGCGTTTTTGAAACCCCCGGCGTGAGGGATTTCCGGTTCTTCTGCGCGGACAGCCCAGAAGTCACCAGCGGCAACGCGGTGGCCGGCTGTACCTTCGGCATCGACTGGATGAACAAGCCGTTCTGGCAGGCCGTGATCGGTGCAGCCCTGGTCATCCTGCTGTGGTGGTTCGCCTCCCGCAACCTGAAGACGGTCCCCACCAAGGGACAGTTCTTCTGGGAGTACCTGTACGGCTTCATCCGCAACGGTGTCGCCCGTGACATCCTCGGCCCGGAGTACCGGCGCTACCTGCCCTACCTGCTGGGCCTGTTCAGCTTCCTGCTGGTGAACAACTGGTTCGGCGAGACCTTCTTCTTCATGCTCCCGACGTTCTCCAACATCGGGTACGCGTGGGCCCTGGCGATCATGTCCTGGGTCATCTACATCGCCGCCGGCATCAGCAAGCACGGCTTCGGCAAGTACATGAAGATGCAGCTGATCCCCGAGGGCGTCCCGATCTACCTGTGGCCGGTGATCATCCCGCTGGAGTTCCTCTCGAACTTCATCACCCGGCCGCTCACGCTCGGCCTGCGTCTCTTCGCCAACATGTTCGCCGGCCACCTGGTCGTCGCGGTGTTCGTGGTGGGTGGCGCCTTCCTGCTCACCTACCCGCACAACCCCTTCTACAACGTGTCCGGTGCGGTCTCCATCATCTTCAGCTTCGCGATCCTCTTCCTGGAGTTGTTCATCGGCTTCCTGCAGGCCTACATCTTCACGGTGCTGACCGCCCAGTACATCCATTCCTCCCTCGCGGAAGCGCACTGACGCCGAGCAGGGATCCCTTCCCAACCCCAAGTTCTCTTCTCACTGCAACCAAAATCCCTGAGAAGAACCATCCGAAAGGAACGAGAATGACCCCGTTGGAAATCGCTGGCAGCATGAACATGCTCGGCTACGGCCTGGCGACCCTCGGCCCGGCCATCGGCGTGGGCTGGATCTTCGCCTCCGTCATCAACGGCACCGCCCGCCAGCCCGAGGCCCGTGGCGCCATGATGAGCACCGCGTTCATCGGCTTCGCCGTGGTCGAGGCCCTGGCCATCATCGGCATCGCCCTGGCCTTCGTCCTTAAGTGATGATTTCCATGGTGCCGATGGAACTCGACCTCGGCCCCCTCCTGCCCACCCACAATGCGGAGATCATCGTCGGGTTCGTCCTGATGATCCTCGTCTTCCTGGTGATGTGGAAGGCGGTGGTGCCTGCGTTCGAGAAGATGTACGCCGAGCGCACGGCCGCCATCCAGGGTGGTATGGACAAGGCCGAGAAGGCCCAGGCAGAGGCGCAGGCGGCGCTGGCCGACTACAAGGCCCAGCTCGCCGACGCCCGTACCGAGGCGGCTCGCATCCGCGAGGACGCCAAGAACCAGGGCGCACAGATCATCGCAGAGATGCGCGAGCAGGCCGAGGCCGAGGCGCAGCGGATCATCGCGACGACCACGACGCAGATGGACGCCGAGCGGCGGCAGGCCATGGGTGAACTCCGCAACGAGGTCGGTGGCCTGGCCACCACCCTCGCCGGCCGGATCGTGGGGGAGTCTCTCTCCGACGACGAGCGGGCCCGCCGCACGGTCGAGCGCTTCCTGGCTGATCTGGAGTCGCAGACGGAGACGGAGAAGGCATGAGCCCCCAGACGGATCGCATCGACGAGCCCCGGCTGAACAGCCTGGACCAGGCCCTGGACGCGCAGAACGCGCACCCGGCGCTGGTCGGGGAACTGTTCTCGATCGCCGACCTGTTCGGTTCGGACCCCGCGCTGCGGCGTGCGGTCACCGATCCCGGAGCACCGGTGGAGGCTCGCCGGCAGCTCGTCAGCCGGCTGCTCGACGGCAAGGTCTCGCCCGAGGCCGTCGCCGTCCTGCGGCAGGCTGCCGGTCTGCGCTGGCGCACGGCGGGGACCTTCGTGTCCTCCGTCGAGCGCCAGGCGATCCGGTCTGCTCTCGCCCAGGCACAGGCCGCGGGGCAGTTGGACCAGGTGGAGGACGACCTCTTCCGCCTGGACCGGACCGTGGCCGGTACGCCGGAACTGCGCGACGCGCTGGCCGACAACCGGCAGCCCCTGGCCACCCGCCAGGACATCGTGGCCCGACTGCTGGACGGGAAGGCCGCACCGGCGACGGTCGTCCTCGCCCGCCGCGCGGTGGTCGCTCGTGAGCGCACGTTCGCCGACACCGTGGACGGCTACCTCGCCCTGGCGGCGGCCCAGCGCAGCCGCGCCGTCGCCACCGTACGGGTGGCGGTGCCGTTGACGGCTGAGCAGACGGCTCGCCTGCAGAACGCCCTGAACAAGCAGCTGGGTCGCCCGGTCAGCATGCATGTCGTCGTGGATCCCGCGGTCCTCGGTGGCGTACGTGTCGAGGTCGGCGACGAGGTGATCGACGGGACCGTGGCCTCCCGTCTGGACGAGGCTCGCAAGCTGTTCTCGTGACGGCATGCGAACCGATCGCCCCGGGTGACTCCGGAACCTGAACTACGACACTCACAGACAACGAGAACAAGGACGCAGAAGATGGCGGAACTTACTATTCGTCCGGAGGAGATCCGGAACGCGCTGGACCAGTACGTCCAGCAATTCACCCCGGAGACCTCCTCTCGTGAAGAGGTCGGCACGGTCGTCACCTCGGGCGACGGCATCGCCCGTGTGGAGGGCCTGCCCTCGGCGATGGCCAACGAGCTGCTGCGCTTCGAGAACGGCACGCTCGGCATCGCCCAGAACCTCGAGGCCCGTGAGATCGGCGTCGTGGTGCTGGGTCCCTCGGAGGGCATCGACGAGGGCCAGACCGTCCGCCGCACCGGCGACGTGCTGTCCGTGCCGGTCGGCGAGGGCTACCTGGGTCGCGTCGTCGACGCCATGGGCAACCCGATCGACGGCCTCGGCGAGATCAGCGGCCTCGAGGGCCGTCGTGCCCTCGAGATCCAGGCTGCCGGCGTGATGGACCGCCAGGAGGTGCGTGAGCCCCTGCAGACCGGCATCAAGGCCATCGACTCGATGACCCCGATCGGTCGCGGCCAGCGCCAGCTGATCATCGGTGACCGTAAGACCGGCAAGACCGCCATTGCCCTCGACACGATCATCAACCAGAAGGCCAACTGGGAGTCCGGCGACCCGAAGAAGCAGGTCCGCTGCATCTACGTCGCCATCGGCCAGAAGGGCTCCACGATCGCCGCCCTGCGGACGACGCTGGAGGAGGCCGGTGCGCTGGAGTACACGACCATCGTGCAC
>CAYOBI010000103.1:0-7348 GCA_964402325.1 uncultured Propionibacteriaceae bacterium
TGGACGACTACCACCCGCGCCCCGAGGGGTCGTACGCCGACTGAGGGTCGCCCGGCCCCGAATCCGGGGCCCGAACGCCTCCCCTCCGACGACCGGGCTTCCTAGGCTGGTGTCGTACGTCACATCCGACGCACGACATCCGGAGGAGCATGCACATGCCGACCTTACCCACGCCCTATCTCTCGTTCCGCGGCCAGGCCCGCGAGGCGATGGAGTTCTACCGGTCCGTCTTCGGCGGCCAGCTCGACATCAGTACGTACGGCCAGTTCGGCTTCGAAGGGGCCCCGGCCGACGCCGTCATGCACAGCAACCTGGCCGGTGACGACGTCACCCTGCAGGCCGCCGACGCCCCGCCCGGGATGGCCGGCGAGGAAGGCAGCCAGATCGCCCTGAGCCTGTACGGCCCCAAGGCCGACGAGGAGAAGTTCCGCGGCTGGTTCGAGAAGCTCGCCGAAGGGGGCACCGTCACGATGGCTCTGGAGAAGCAGATGTGGGGCGACCTCTTCGGTCAGCTCACCGACCGCTTCGGCATCAACTGGATGGTCGACATCGGCCAGGAGTGACCGCTGCCCGGACGTGGGCCGACAGACGTGAGGCGACAGACGTGACGCGCGCCCGGGAGTGTGGACGGCGCACTCCCGGGGCCGTGCTCCGTGTTGGGGCCCGACCCCAACGCCTTCACACCTGCCCTGACAAGCCAAGTCACACCGATGTAGTTATCCACAGCAGTTATCCCCATTGTGGAGAATCACATTCGTGTAAGACCCGTCGGCGGTCGACCTCACAGGCGGCTCCTGGCCGTCTGCAGCAACGTGGCGGGGTCCAGCCACATCGAGGGGTAGTCGCCCTGCCACCGCTGGACGCCGGCGGCGTCGATCAGCACGAACCCGTGGCCGGGCAGCCCTGCATGCATGCCCTTGCCGAGGGTGTTGTAGGCCTTGGAGACCGTTCCGTCGTCGAGGAGGTAGGGCGTCCTGACCCCGAACGTGGTCAGGTCGGGCTGGATCTGCTCCCGGGTGTTCATCACGATCGGCAGCACGGTGATGCCCGTGACGATGCGCGTGACCAGGCGACGCCTGGCGGTGTGTGCCGCCTCCTCGGCGACCTGCTGTCGGAGCCACGGGCGCCGCGCAACGCCAGCTCGGAGCGGGCGTCCTCGCAGTTGTGGCAGCCGGTGGTGACGATCAGGGTGACGGCCGGTCGGCCGACGACGTCGACCCGGGCAGTGGGCTGCACGTGATGGGGCATGTCCATGCGCTCCAGCGTGGCCCAGCCGGATGTGGCGGCAGTCAAGCCACTGTCAAGATTCGGTCTGACGCTGTGCCCGCGGTACCCGTCCCGGGCTTGACTTCAAGTACTTGAAGTTTCTTACCCTCTACATGTGGCTGTTGCAGAACGAGACCGCACGTACTCGATCCGGGACGTGGCGACCCTGACCGGGCTTCCCGCCAGCACCCTGCGCTACTACGAGTCGATCGGGGTCACACCACCGGTCGACCGCGGCCGGACGAGCGGGCATCGGCGTTACACCCAGGACGACCTGGACCTGCTCACCTGGCTGGCCTGCCTGGCCGCCACGGGGATGCCGGTCGCCGACATGCGGGCGTACGTCGCCAACGGGCGCCTCGGCCCGTCCGCCGCCACCGAGCAGATCGAACTGCTGCAGGCCCAGGACGAACGCCTCGCCGACCAGGCCGCCCAGATCGAGGTCCGACGCCGCTACGTCGAGCTCAAGATCGCCTACTGGCAGGCCGTGCAGTCCGGCGAGGACGAACGCGTCGAAGCCCTCGCGGCCGAGGCGGCTGCGCTCGCAGACCGGCTGAAGAAGGCCTGACAGCCCGCCTCCGTCGCGACAACCCCACCCCCGTACGACACCTCCGGACAGCAGATCAGGACAGAAGGACGACAGCATGAAGTTCACCCCCAGCGGCGGCCGGAGCGGGCATGGCCCTGCGGACTGGTTCACCGGCACCGTCCACATCGACGGCATCCGCACGCCGGACGAGCAGTCCGCCGTCGGCTGCGCGCATGTCCGGTTCACCCCCGGCGCGCGGACCGCCTGGCACACCCACCCCAAGGGCCAGACCCTCTACGTCACCGACGGCATCGGGTGGGTCGCCACCCACGACGGCGTCCGGGAGATCCGACCCGGCGACGTCGTCTACATCGAGCCCGGCGAGGAGCACTGGCACGGCGCCACCCCCGACCGGTTCATGGCGCACATCGCCGTCCAGGAGGCCGACGAGAACGGTGACGTCGTCACCTGGCTCGACCACGTCACCGATGACGAGTACCACGCCTGAACCTCGACCCCCAGATCCCAGCCCAACCGAAGAAAGCTGAAACCCACATGCGTGGAACCCTGTTGTACGGCCCCGGCGACGTCCGCGTCGAGGACCGCGAGAAGCCCGTCCTGGAGAAGCCCACCGACGCCGTCCTGCGCGTCGTCGCGGCGTGTGTCTGCGGGTCGGACCTATGGCCCTACCGCGGCATCGACGCGTCCGGGGACGCGCCGGCCCCGATGGGCCACGAGTACGTCGGCGTCGTCGAGCAGATCGGCGACGACGTGAAGAACATCAAGGTCGGCGACTTCGTCGTCGGGTCGTTCTTCGCCTCGGACGACACCTGCGAGATCTGCCAGGACGGCTACCAGTCCCGCTGTGCGATCGGCGAGTTCGCGACCCCGGGCGGGGCACAGTCCGAATACCTGCGGATCCCGCTCGCCGACGGCACCCTCGTCGCCACCCCCGGCCTGCCGGACGAGGACCTGATCCCCAGCCTGCTCGCCGCGTCCGACGTCCTCGGCACCGGCTGGTACGGGGCTGTCGCCGCCGAGGCGGGCCCCGGCAGGACAGTCGCCGTCGTCGGGGACGGGGCCGTCGGCCTGCTCGCCGTCCTCGCCGCCAAGCAGCTCGGCGCCGAGCGGATCATCGCGATGAGCCGCCACGCATCGCGCCAGCAGCTCGCCCGCGAATTCGGCGCGACCGACATCGTCGAGGAGCGCGGCGACGCCGGCGTCGCGAGGATCAAGGAGCTCACCGGCGGGCTGGGTGCGCACTCCGTGATCGAGGCCGTCGGCACCCAGGAGTCGATGATGCAGGCCATCCGGTCCACCCGGCCCGGCGGGCACGTCGGCTACGTCGGCGTCTCCCACGGGGTCGAGCTGCCCGGCCAGGAGCTGTTCTTCGCCGAGGTCCACCTGCACGGCGGCCCGGCGCCCGTACGCCGCTTCCTGCCCGACCTGATCCGGCTGATCTGGGACCGCACGATCGACCCGGGCAAGGTCTTCGACCTGGTCCTCCCCCTCGAGGAGGCGGCCGAGGGCTACCGGGCGATGGACGAGCGCCGCGCCATCAAGGCCCTGCTCAAGCCCTGACCCGGCGTCATCCGCGCGACCCCTCCTGCCCCGTGTGGCCCACCAGGTGCGGACCTCCTCACGGGGGTCGACAACCCGCCTCGACCCGCTACGAGGCGCCGCTGCGCTCCCGGCCGACCCGGCGCAGCGCGTCCAGGACGTGCCGGACCACGCGGCGTTCGGCCTTGTCCGGACGCAGGATGGCGGCGACGTGGCGGGTCGCCGGGACCCCCTCGAGCGCGCGGAGCACCAGCCGGTCGCCGGTCGGGGTGGTGAAGCGGGGCAGGATGGCCAGGCAGTCGCTCGCGGCGACCAGGCTCTCGATCAGCCGGTTGTCCCGCAGGCGCTGCCGGATCCGCAGCGGCACGCCGGTGACGCTCTCGATCGCGAGCCGCACGGTGTCGAACGGGAAGCCGTACGGCACCCCGATCCAGTCGCTGTCCAGCAGGTCCTCGGGGCGTACGCTCGGCCGGCCGGCCAGCGGGTGGCGTACGCCCATCGCGACGTCCAGCGGCTCGCGGGCCAGCCCGGTGACCCGCAACCCCTCGGTGCCGGCGGGGCGCTGCCCGGTCAGGCTGTGGCCGATCACGATGTCGACATCGGCGACCAGGCCGGCGAACTCGGCCTCGGCGACGTCGTGGTCGTACAGCACCAGGTCGATGTCGGTGCCGGCCAGGGCCTGCAGCACCGGAGCGATCAGGAAGGTCGCGGCGGACGGCAGGGCGGCGATCGACACCGTACCGGCCAGCTCGTGGCGGTAGGCGTCCCACTGCGCCTGCACCCGTTCCACCGCCGCCGAGACGTCGGCACCGCCGGCGGCGAGGACGCGGCCGGCCTCGGTCAGCCGGATCCCCCGGCCGGCGGGCTCGACGAGCGGCACGCCCAGGTCGCGCTGGGCGGTCCGCAGCTGCTGGGAGACCGCCGACGGCGTCCGGTACGTCGCCCGGGCGACCGCCGTCACGCTGCCGTGGTGCGCCAGGTCCCGCAACAGCTCCAGATGACGCAGTTCCATGCAGGAATCCTACAGAGTCACTTCATCAACTTTCAGTTGTGCTACAGAGTAGGGGCCCGGAGGATGGCCACATGCCCACCCGCCACGCCTTCCTCGCCGCTCTCGTCGCACTGATCTGGGGCCTCAACTTCGTCGCGATCCACGCCTCGCTCGCCCAGTTCCCGCCGTTCCTGCTGGTCGCGCTCCGGTTCACCCTGATCGCGATCCCGACGATCGCGTTCGTCCCGCGGCCGCAGGTGCCGCTGCGGTGGCTGGTGGGCTACGGGCTGGGCTTCGGGACCCTGCAGTTCCTCTTCCTCTACTGGGGGATGGCCGCGGGGATGCCGGTCGGGCTGGCCTCCCTGGTGCTGCAGGCGTCCGCGCCGTTCACCGTGCTGCTCGGGGCGACGTTCCTGCGGGAACGTCCGGGCCGCCGGGCGGTGATCGGCACGCTGGTGGCGATCACCGGCCTGGCCGTCGTCGGATGGGGTCGCGCCGGCGGGGCGACGCTGGCCCCGTTCCTGCTCACCCTCGCCGGTGCCCTCGGCTGGGCGTTCGGCAACATCAGCAGCCGGCGGGCCGCCGCGCCGGTGCCGCTGCACCTCACCCTGTGGATGTCGGTGGTGCCACCGGTGCCGATGCTCGCCCTCTCGTTGGTCGTCGAGGGGCCCGACCGGATCGTACGATCCCTCGCCGGCGCCCTGTCGGTGCACGCCCTCGGGGCGCTCGCCGGCCTCGCGTACACGGTCGTGCTCGGCACGGTGGTGGGCTCGGGGATCTGGACCTGGCTGCTGGCCCGGCACCCGGCCGGCGTCGTCTCGCCGTTCTCCATGCTCGTGCCCGGCTTCGGCATCGCGGCCTCCTGGCTCCTGCTCGGGGAGCGGGTCGGCCTCGTCGAGGTGGCCGGCGCCGCCCTGGTCGCCGCCGGAGTGCTGTTCGGGGCGACGCGTCCCGTACGCTCCCGCGTGTCCGGCGTCCCGTCCCGGGTAGCGTCGGGGTCGTGACCAACCGCCCCGCCGAAGAGGCCCACCTGCGCGACCTGGCGCTGCTGCGCAGCGTCCGGGATCGGATCGACCGCGAGTACGACCGGCCGCTGGACGTCGAGGCGCTGGCCCGCGGGGTGCACATGTCGTCGGGGCACCTGAGCCGGCTGTTCCGGGCGGCGTACGGGGAGTCGCCTTACGGCTACCTGATGACGCGGCGGATCGAGCGGGCGATGGCGCTGCTGCAGCGCGGCGACCTGAGCGTCACCGAGGTGTGCTTCGCGGTGGGCTACTCCTCGCTCGGGACGTTCAGCAGCCGGTTCTCGGAGCTGGTCGGGATGCCGCCGAGCACGTACCAGCGCACCGCCTCCCGGTGGCGGGGGCTGCCCGCGTGCGTGGTCAAGCAGGTGGCGCGCCCGACCCGGAACAACGGTCAGGAATGAAGAAGCACGGTCGGGGGGCCGGCTCCTAGCGTGGAGTCATGGACATCACCATTCACTCCACGTTCCTCCCGCAGACCGACCCGGAGGCCTCCCTGGGCTTCTGGCGCGACACGCTCGGCTTCGAGGTGCGCCTCGACGTCGGCTCCGGCGCGATGCGTTGGCTCACGATCGGCCCGGCCGGCCAGCCCGACACCAACATCGTGCTGGCCCCGCCGAACGTCGACCCCACCCTCACCGACGACGAGAAGCGGACCGTCAGCGAGCTGATCGCCAAGGGCAGCTACGCGATGGTCCTGCTGTCCACCGACGACCTGGCGGGCACGTTCGCCAGGGTCGAGGCCAGCGGCGCCGAGATCGTCCAGGAGCCCACCGACCAGCCGTGGGGTGTGCGCGACTTCGCCGTCCGCGACCCCGCCGGCACCCTGGTCCGGGTCAACCAGGCCTGACGTACGACCCGCTCAGGCGTCGAGCAGGCCCAGCAGCGTCGTCATGAACGTCTCCGGATCGCCGGCGCCGTCGATCAGGGCGGCCCCCTCGAGGCGTCACGGAGCCGCCACCCTGCTGTCATCCGGACGTCACGGGCCGCGTGACAGACTGGCAGGGCAGGGTCGGGCGAGCCGGGAGGAGGCGGCGCACCATGGGGGCGAGGACGAGCAGGCGGGTGATCGCCGCCGGTGCGGCGGGGGTCGCGCTGGCCGGCGCGGCGTTCCTGGTGCCCCAGGCCGCCGGCGGGACGGCGCCTGACCCGCCCGTCGCCCCCACGGCCACGAGCACGGCCACCAGCGTCGCGCGGGCGGCGCCCGCCGCTGCCGACCCGCGCGCCTGGATCGTCGAGACGACCTGCACCGCCGCGGTGCTCGACACCCCCAGCGGTTCGTGGCTGCTCACCGCGGCCCACTGCGACGTCCCCGAGTCGATCGAGGCGGCGGGACGGACCTGGTCCGTCGTCGACCGCGTCACCACCCGGTGGGACCTGACCGCCGGGGCCGCCACCCAGGACCTGGCCCTGCTGCAGGTCGACGGCGACCTCGAGGCGGCCGTCGGTGGCGGCTTCACCGTCGGCACCGCTCCCGCGGACGGCAGCCCGGTGTCGATCTGGGGTTATCCGACCGACGACAACCGACTCACCGGCTGCGACCGGCTGCCGGTCATCGTCGAGTCCGGCGGGCTCGCCGTCGACTCCTGCGATCTGCCGGACGGGACCAGCGGCTCACCGTGGTACACCGCCGACGGTGTCCTGCACGGCATCACCGGCGGGCCCGACGACGGCGGCACCAGCGACTGGGACAGCGAGTCGCCGCGGTTCACCGACGAGACGACGGCCTGGGTCGGGTCCGTCGTCGGCTGACCCGCTCAGCAGGGGCGGCCCTCCGGCGCGCGGGTCAGCGCCGGGTCACGCACGACCACGTCGCCGAGCGCCTCGTCGATCCGCACCATCAGCTCCGGCGGGATGGTGACGCCGGCCGCGGCGACGTTGTGGGCGATCTGCTCGGGGCGTGAGGCGCCGACCAGCGCGGCCGAGACGTTGTCGTTCTGCAGCACCCAGGCGATCGCCATCTGGGCCATCGACAGGCCG
>CAYOBI010000104.1:0-7315 GCA_964402325.1 uncultured Propionibacteriaceae bacterium
CGGCGGCGCCGATCTCGGCGGCCGCGTGCAGGGTCTGGTTGAGCAGCTTGCGGGACGGGATCCGGATCCGGTTGTTGGTGGACGCCACGTTGATGACGTACGGGGAGTGCACGTACACCGCGATGCCGGCCTCCTCGACCGTCTCGCGGAACGCCACCGGACCGCCGTCGAAGTCCAGCACCGGCTTCTTCCAGCCCTGCGGGTCGCCGATGAAGATCTGCACGGCGTGGATCCCGACGGCTCGCGCCTCGTCCACGGACGTGGGTGCGTCGACGTGCGCGCCGACCAGCACGGGGAGTTCAGCCATGCTGCGACCCTAGCCCCGTCCACCGGTCCCGGGTCCAATTCCGGTTCGGCCGCGGGCACCGGGGGAGCCGGTGGGACACTGGCCCGGGCGCCGCGGGACGGCGCCGGGACGACTCGGAGATCGGGGGCGGGGATGGCGGCGGCCGGTTGGACGTTCCTGCTGGTCGTGCCCGTGGTCCTGGTCCTGGCCGCGGTGCTGCTGGTCGGTTCGGGCGCCACGCACCGCCGGCTGTCGCGGTGGCGTACTCAACGGGTCCGGACCACCGGGGCGGTGTCCAAGCTGCCGATGGCCTCCGGGCGGCACCGGGAGGTCGAGGTGACCTATCTGGGGCCCGACGGCCGGCCGTACGTCCTGGCGCAGCGGCGCCCCGCCGAGCCGGCCGCGCCCGCGCCGCGGATCGCGCTGCCGATCACCGTGCTGTACGCCCCGGGGGACCCGCACACCGCGACCGTCGACGACCACTGGATGGGGCCCGCCGCCCGGGTCCGTGGGCTGCGGACCGGTGGCCTGCTGCTGGTCCTGCTGGGGCTGATGTCCGGGATGGTCGGTGCCGGGCTGCTGGTGATCGCCGGCTGGCACGGCTGAGGGCCGGTCCTGCACCGGGGGTTGGCCGGACGGGGATCGGCCGACCGAGCACAATGGGCGCCATGATGCTCTCCGGAACCCCGTACGTCGCCGCCGAGGACCGCTACGACACCGATCGCCCCGGCGCCATGGTCTACCGGCGGGTCGGCAAGTGGGGGCTGAAGCTGCCCGTCCTCTCCCTCGGCCTGTGGCACAACTTCGGCGACCTGCACCTGCTCGGGCAGCAGCGCGAGATCCTGCACCGGGCTTTCGACGCCGGCATCACCCACTTCGACCTGGCCAACAACTACGGCCCGCCCTACGGGGCCGCGGAGATCAACTTCGGCCAGTTCCTGCGGACCGACCTGAAGCCCTACCGCGACGAACTGGTCATCTCCACCAAGGCCGGCTGGGACATGTGGCCCGGCCCGTACGGCCAGGGTGGCGGCTCGCGCAAGTATGTGCTGGCCTCCCTGGACCAGTCGCTGGAGCGGCTCGGGCTGGACTACGTCGACATCTTCTACAGCCACCGGTACGACCCGGAGACCCCGATCGAGGAGACCATGATGGCCCTCGACCAGGCGGTCCGGTCGGGCCGGGCCCTTTATGTCGGCATCTCCTCCTACTCCCCGGCGAAGACCGCCGAGGCCGCCCGGATCGCCGCCGACCTCGGCACCCCGCTGCTGATCCACCAGCCCTCGTACAACCTGTTCAACCGGTGGGTCGAGACCGGCCTGCTGGACGGACTGGAGCAGCAGGGGATGGGCTGCATCGCCTTCACCGCGCTCGGCCAGGGCCTGCTCACCGACCGCTACCTCGAGGGCGTCCCGGCGGACTCCCGGGCCGCGCAGCACTCCTCGTTCGACACCGGCTGGCTGAACGAGGAGACCCTCGCCCGGGTCCGCGGGCTGAACGGGATCGCCCGCGACCGCGGCCAGAGCCTGGCCCAGATGGCGCTGGCCTGGGTGCTCCGGGACGAACGGATGACCTCGACGCTGATCGGCGCCTCCAGCGTCCGCCAGCTGGAGGACAACCTCGGCGCGCTGGCGCACCTCGACTTCACCGACGCGGAACTGGCCGCGATCGACGAGTACGCCGTGGAGTCCGGGATCAACCTCTGGGCCAAGCAGATCGAGGAGTGACCGCGGTCATGCCGAGCTCCATCACCGACCTGCTGGCGGCCAGCGTCGCCGCCCATCCGACCCGGGTCGCCACCCGGGTCCGGGTGGACGACGCCTGGCAGACGATGACGTACGCCGAGCTCGCGGCGGCCGTCGAGGCGGCCGCCTCCCGGCTGGTCGCCGACGGACTGCAGGTGGGGGAGCGGGTGGCGATCTTCGCCCCCAACTCCCCGATGTGGACCGTCCTCGACTTCGCCGTGCAGTCGGTGGGCGCGGTCGTGGTGCCGATCTACCAGACCTCCACCGCCACCCAGGCCCGGACCATCCTGGCCGGGTCGGGGGCCCGCTGGGTGTTCTGCGGGTCGTTCCTGGAGACCGACCGGATCGCCGAGGTCCGTGACCAGCTGCCCGACCTGGACCGGGTGGTGGTGATGGACGACGAGGACCTCACCGAGGAGCCCGCCGCCGAGGCGTACGCCGAGGTCCGGCGGCGCCGTGGGGCCGTACGCCCCGAGGACCTCGCCACGATCATCTACACCTCCGGCACCACCGGCACGCCGAAGGGCGTGATGCTCACCCACGGGGCGTTCCTGGCCGAGATCGCGGTGGTGCAGGACTCCTTCCACCTCGGGCCCGAGGACAGCAGCCTGTGCTTCCTGCCGCTGGCGCACGCCCTGGAGCGGGCCTGGACGTTCTGCGTGCTGGCGGCCGGCGCGGCCAACACGTACGTCACCGACACCCGCACCCTGGTGACGATGATGCCGTTGGCCCGTACCTCGCTGATGGTGATGGTCCCGATGGTGTACGAGCGGGTGCTCGGCACCGTGCGCGAGCAGGCGGCGTCGCCGGCCAAGCGGCGGATCCTCGACTGGGCGCTGGCCACCGGACTGGCGGCGCAGCGGGCCGGCCGGGACGGGCTGCGGGCCGATCCGCTGCTGCGCGGCCGGCTGGCGCTGGCCGACCGGCTGGTGCTGGCGAAGGTGCGGCACGCCCTCGGCGGGCAGAAGCGGTTGATGGTCGCCGGCGGGGCACCGCTGCGGGCCGAGGTCGAGGAGTTCTTCTGGGCCTGCGGGATGATCATCACCACCGGCTACGGGATGACCGAGGCCGCCCCGTTGATGACCTTCAACACGCCGGGCGACCTGCGGTTCGGATCGGTCGGGCGGCCGATGCGCGGCTCACAGGTGCGGATCGTGCCGGTGCCGGGCATCGCCAGCGAGGACCTCGCCGCCGGTGACGGCGAGATCCAGTACAAGGGGCCGAACGTGATGCTCGGCTACTGGAATGACCCGGTCGCGACCCGCGAGGCGTTCGACGACGGCTGGCTGCGGACCGGCGACATCGGGCACTTCGACGTCGACGGCTACCTGGTCATCACCGACCGGCTCAAGGACCTGATCGTCACCCGGCAGGGCAAGAACATCGCCCCCGGCCCGATCGAGGAGGAGCTCGGCGCCGACCCGTTCATCGCCCACGCCGTCCTCGTCGGTGACGACCGGCCCTGTGTCACGGTGCTGATCTCCCCCGACGTGGGGGAGCTCGAGGCCTGGGCCGAGGCGCACGCCATCGCGTACGGGTCGCTGGAGGACCTGGTTGCGCACCCGGACGTGCTCGCCGAACTGCGCCGGCGGGTGGAGGCGGTGTCGGCCAAGCTGCCGCACCAGGAGAAGATCCGCGACCTGCGGGTGATCTTCGACGAGTTCACGATGGAGAACGGACTGCTCACGCCGACGTTGAAGGTGCGCCGGCGCGCGGTGGAGAAGCGCTTCGCGGCGGTCGTCGACGAGATGTACGAGCGGATCGCCGCCGCCCGCAAGGCCGCCAAGGACGCCGCCGACCAGGTCGTCCAGCGGCTCAACGGTGATCGCTGAGCCGCTGGACCGACCCGGTCGGGACGGCAGTCGGAGCGGCGGGTCAGGAGCGGGACGCGGGCGGGGCCTGGGGATCCTCGGGAGGCCGGGGACCCTGCGGCGGCTGGGGCGCCTGCCCGAACGGCTCCTGCTGGCCGAACGCCTGTTCCGGTGACGGGGCGGCCGGCTGCTGCGGTGCGGTCGGCGGCTGGACGGGCGGGGCGGGCGGCTGCTGGCCGTACTGCGGCCCGGGGGCGGCCGGCTGCGGCGGATACGGCTGCTGCGGTGCCTGGCCGTACGGGTTCTGCGGTGCCTGGCCGTAGCCCTGCGGGGGGTACGGGTCCTGCGGGTAGCCGGGGGCGTAGCCCGCGACGCCCTTGGGGTTGGGGCCGTACAGGTTGTCGCCGGGCTGGGAGTCCTTGATGTAGTAGAGGAAGATCAGCAGGAACACGCCGACGATCGGGATCAGACCGAGCAGGACGTACCAGCCGGACTTCCCGGTGTCGTGCAGGCGGCGGATGGCGACCGCGAGCCCCGGCAGCAGCAGGGCCAGGCTCACCAGGCCGGCGATCGGCGACGCGTTGCTGCGGCTGAAGAGGATGTTGTCGAGGATCCCGGCCACCGCGTCGGCGATGACGACGAACAGGACCCAATACCAGAACTCGGACCGTCGGGCCCGGCCGGTGAAGGTGACGTACTTGCTGAAACAGGTCTGGATCGCTTCGGAGAAGCCCATGGTCACTCCCGGAGGTCGGGGACCGGGACGGGCCCGGTCACAACGACAACGGTACGACCGGGCGAGGTCGCGCACAGGGTTCCGCGCGGACGAATTCCGGGACCTGCGCCGGGCCGGGGACGCCACGACGGCCCGGGCGGATCGCGCCGGGCCGTCGTGGTGTGCCGTGCTGGGACTGCGGGTGGTGCCGCTCAGGCCTCCGGGGCCCCGGTCAGCTGCTCGTCCGTACCCGGCGCCGGGGCGGCGACGGACTCGGTGGCGAGCGGGGTCGGGCCGAACCGGTTGTCGCCGGCGGTCGACGTCTTGAGGTAGAAGGCGAAGATCAGGAAGAGCCCGCCGAGCAGCGGCACCAGGCCGAGCAGGATCCACCAACCGGAACGGTCGATGTCGTGCAGGCGGCGGACGCTCACCGCGAGGCCCGGCAGCAGCAGGGCCAGGCCGACGAGCGAGGTGAGGATGCCCCCGCCCTGCTGGGCGAGGCCGAGGGCGTTGTCCAGCCCGGCGGCGATGAGGGTGACGATGAGGTTGAAGAGGACGAAGTACCAGAACTCCGCGCGGGTCGCGCGACCCGAGAAATCGACGTACTTGCGCAAGCTGGTCTTGATCGCTTCGAGGAAGGCCATGTGTGCTCCTGTGGTCCGGGCCGGCGGTGGTTGCCGGTCTCGCGAGGAGGACCGTACGGGAGGAGGGGGCCACTTCGGCCGGAACGGTCCGGCGCGGCGGGCGATTGGCGTCCGTACGGCCCGGCGTCTAGAATCAGCCCTTGGTCCCCACTCCCCATGAGTGCGGGACCGGCACAACGCCCTCCTGCCATGGGACAGACCCATGGCCGCAGAGACCACAGGAGGTGGGATACGCGTATGCGCAAGTACGAGATCATGGTCCTCATCGATCCGGACACCGATGACCGCCAGGTCACCCCGATGATCGAGAAGCACCTCGAGACCATCACCGGCGAAGGCGGCTCCGTCGAGAACGTCGACTACTGGGGCAAGCGGAAGCTGGCCTACGACATCAACAAGAAGTCCGAGGCGTTCTACGCGGTCATCAACCTGACCGCCGAGCCGGCTTCCGTCCAGGAGATGGACCGACTGATGACCATCAACGAGCAGATCATGCGGACCAAGGTGCTCCGCCCCGACCTGCACGCCTGATCGTCACCCGTCCGTACGACCCGTACCGTCCGGCCACCCGGCTGTCACAGCCCCATGGCAAGGTGGGAGCATCGGTTCGACGTGTCAGATCCTTCTGGCGCAGGCCGACTGCGTCGGGTCCGCGGACACCACACAATCTCGACTGGAGATCCTTCATGGCTGGCGAAACCGTCATCACCGTCGTCGGAAACCTCACCGCCGACCCTGAGCTGCGCTTCCTCCCCTCCGGGGCGGCCGTCGCGAACTTCACCGTGGCCTCGACGCCGCGGACGTTCGACCGGCAGTCCGGCGAGTGGAAGGACGGCGACGCACTGTTCCTCAACTGCTCCGTGTGGCGCCAGGCGGCGGAGAACGTCGCCGAGTCGCTGCGCAAGGGCATGCGGGTGCTGGTGCAGGGCCGGCTGCGGCAGCGCAGCTACGAGACCCAGCAGGGCGAGCGCCGTACCGTCGTCGAGCTGGAGGTCGACGAGGTCGGCCCGTCGCTGCGCTACGCCACCGCCTCCGTCACCCGGTCCTCGGGTGGCCAGGGCGGTCAGGGCGGCCAAGGTGGCGGCTTCGGCGGCAACCAGGGTGGCGGCTTCGGCGGCGGCAACCAGGGGGGCTACGGCTCCCAGGGCGGTCAGCCGTCCGGCGGCTACGGCAACCAGGGTGGCGGCTACGGCGGCAACCAGGGTGGCCAGTCCGGCCAGGGATCGCACGGCGGGGACAACCGCGAGCAGATGGCCGACCCGTGGGGTCAGCCGCAGAGCGACGAGCCCCCGTTCTGATCGGTCTCCCGTCGAGGGACACATCACTCATCCGTTGGCACATTCCGGCTCACGCCGGGCTCTGAAAGGAGAGCACCACAATGGCCGCACGCAAGCCCATCAGCAAGAAGAAGGCTGCGCCGATCAAGCACACCCGGATCGGCAAGGTCGACTACAAGGACACCGCGCTGCTGCGCAAGTTCATCTCCGAGCGTGGCAAGATCCGCGCGCGTCGTGTGACCGGCCTGTCGGTCCAGGACCAGCGCAAGGTCGCGATCGCCATCAAGAACGCCCGTGAGGTGGCCCTGCTGCCGTACGCCTCCACCACCCGCTGATCAGGAGAAGGAGAACAGACATGAAGCTCATCCTGACCAACGCCGTCGCCAACCTCGGGATCGCCGGGGACGTCGTCGAGGTGAAGGACGGCTACGCCCGCAACTACCTGATCCCGCAGGGTTTCGGGATCAAGTGGAGCCGTGGCGCCGAGTCCCAGATCGCCGGCATCAAGCGCAACCGTGACGCCCGCCAGGTGCGCGACCGTGCCCACGCCGACGAGCTCCGCACCCAGATCGAGGGCCTGAAGGTCCAGGTCGTGGCGCGCGCGTCCCAGGAGGGTCACCTCTTCGGCGCCGTCACTGCTGCGGACATCGCCAAGGCCGTCAAGGCCGCCGGTGGCCCGACCATCGACAAGCGCGGTGTGAAGATCGACAAGCCGATCAAGACGGTCGGCGAGCACAGCGTGGGTCTGAAGATCCACGAGGCCGTCACCGCGCACTTCCCGGTGACTGTCGTCGCCGAGTGAGGCGCTGATCGACGCGCCGAGTGAGGCGCTGATCG
>CAYOBI010000105.1:0-7185 GCA_964402325.1 uncultured Propionibacteriaceae bacterium
TGTCGCTGCTGCGGGCGGTCGGGCCGACCGGCGTCGTCCACTCCTATGAGCGGCGTCCGGAGTTCGCGGCGGTCGCGGAGCGCAACGTCGACAACTTCTTCGGTACCCGGCCCGACACCTGGCGGCTGCACCACGGCGACCTGGCCGAGGTCATCACCGACGACGAGGTGGATCGGGTGGTGCTCGACATGCTGGCGCCGTGGGACTGCATCGACGCCGTCACCGATCGGCTGGTCGGCGGAGGCCTGCTGTGCGTCTACGTCGCCACGACCACCCAGATGGGTAGGGTGATGGACACCCTGCGCAGCACCCGCTGCTACACCGAGCCGCGCGCCACCGAGACGACCATCCGGTCCTGGCACGCGGAGGGCCTGGCGATCCGGCCCGGCCACCAGACCTCCGGTCACACCGGGTTCCTGGTGATCGCGCGCCGGATGGCCCATGGTGTCGACGCGCCGCTGCGCAAGCGGCGCCCGGCACCCGGGGCGTACGGTCCCGACTACCGCGGCCCGATCCCGCCCGGGGTGCCGATCGCCGAGGCCGAGGACGACACGGATGAGTGAGGCGCGCCATGAGTGACCCTGGTCCGGACCAGCTGCAGGCGGAGATCTACCGGCTGCGCGACGAGGTCCGTACGTTGACCGACCAGTCCCGGCGGCTGTCGCAGGAGAAGGGGTCGGCCGACCGGCGGGTCGCGCAGCTGCGCACCGAGGCCCGCGGGATGGCCGACCAGAACCAGCGGCTCACCGACGTGCTGGCCCAGACCCGCGACCAGCTGGTGTCGCTGAAGGGCAAGCTCGACGAGCTGCGCCTGCCCCCGTCGTCGTTCGGCCTGGTCACCGGGCTGCCCGGCGGCCAGGTCGCCGACGTGACGATCGGTCAGCGCCGGCTGCGGGTGCAGGTCTCGCCCGCGCTGGAGATGGCGACGCTGCAGGTCGGCAGCCAGGTGCTGCTCAACGACGTCCCTCAGGTGATCGGCGTCGCCGAGGCGGCGCTGACCGGCGAACTCGCCACCGTCAAGGAGCCCCTCGACGACGGCCGGGTGCTGGTCACCACCGGCACCGACCGTGAGGAGGTGCTGCACCGGTCCGCGGCGCTGGAGGGCCAGCAGTTGCGGGTCGGGCAGTCGCTGCTGGTCGACACCCGTGCCGGGATCGCGCTGGGCCGGGTGCCGACGACCGACGTCGCCGACCTGATCCTCGAGGAGACCCCCAGCGTCGGCTACGAGGACATCGGCGGCCTCGGCCCGCAGATCGAGCAGATCCGCGACGCGGTGGAGCTGCCGTTCCGGCACCGTGACCTCTTCGGGGCGTACGACCTCACCCCGCCGAAGGGCATCCTGCTCTACGGCCCGCCCGGGTGCGGCAAGACGATGATCGCGAAGGCCGTCGCGCACTCGCTGTCCGGGGAGGGCGGTGTCGACGGGCGGGCCTACTTCTTCAACATCAAGGGCCCGCAGCTGCTCAACAAGTACGTGGGGGAGTCCGAGCGGCAGATCCGGGTGGTCTTCCAGCGCGCCCGGGACAAGGCCTCCGACGGCGCGCCGGTGGTGATCTTCTTCGACGAGATGGAGTCGATCTTCCGCACCCGCGGCACCGGGCTGTCCTCCGACGTCGAGACGACCATCGTGCCGCAGCTGCTGGCCGAGATCGACGGCGTCGAGCAGCTGGCCAACGTGATCGTGATCGGCGCCTCCAACCGGCAGGACATGATCGACCCGGCGATCCTGCGGCCGGGCCGCTTCGACGTGAAGATCCGGATCGAGCGGCCCGACCGGTCGGCCGCCGAGGAGATCTTCGCGACCTACCTCACCGACCGGGTGCCGATCCGGGCCGGCGAGACCCGCCCGGCGATGATCGACGCGGCGCTGGACCGGCTCTACGCCACCGACACGGCGGCCGAGGTGTTCGAGGTGACGTACGCCTCCGGCGCCACCGCGATCATCCACTCCGGCGACCTGGTGTCCGGGGCGCTGATCGAGTCGATCGTGGCCCGGGCGAAGAAGTATGCCATCAAGGACGTGCTGGCCGGCGGCCCGGCCGGGATCAGCGTCGAGCACCTGCTCCGGTCGACCCGCACCGAGCTCTCCGACAACACCGACCGGCCGACCACCGACCCGGCCGACTGGGCCCGGGTGCTCGGCACCGACCAGGGTGAGCGCGCCGGGGAGGCGATCGTCGCGGTGCGGCCGCTGCACCGCGAGACCACCGCTGCCATCGGGGGAACGGGACAGTACCTGTGATCATGCCCCGACCGGGGGGCGGAGCACATGCGGTCGGTGGTCTCACTGATCAGTTCTTGAGCGCCATGTTCCGGCGCTGCCACCGGGTAGTACCCAGGACCAGTCGAGTGAGGTACCAGACGACCAGGTACGAGACGAGTTGCGAGAGCCAGACGGCAAGAATCATGAATTCTATTCCGTGGGGGCCACTCGGCACGCTTCTCAGCATCTCACACTCTTCGGTCGTGTAGCCGAGGCATTCGAGGGACTTGAACCACGTGTTCCCGTAGATCGCCCACAAGACATAGAAACCGAGCGCTGCGATGAGCCCAAGAGCGTGGGTGAGCACCCGCTTCCAGGTGGGGATCTTGGCTAGAAGCATTCGAACGGTTCGCCTCCATATTCACGTGCCGCACATCCTGGTGCCGTGATGCCGCGGTCGAAGCTGAACATGGCTTCGGACGGTACATCGAGTGGTTTCAGTTCATCGCTGAGTCCCATGCATTCCGATGCGATAGCGCCGGTGGGGCAGTCATTCGACACTGGGTCGATGTTACCCATCATGGGAGATTCTTCCACGCTGCCGGAGACGCCTTGAATCCTAGTTTGGATCAGCCAGTACTCAGGATTCCAGTCCTGTGCGGGGAGTCGGTTCGGCAGGCCGATGCCAACTGTCTGGGACATGAATTCGCAGGAATCTGTGGAGTTGACGGTGTCGAAGTAGGGTTTGGAGGCCCGCAGGTCCTGCCCTGAAGGAGATTCGAGTGCCCAGAAATCAACGGACTTGTCAGGATTGCGGGCTGTCCAGAACGCCATGTCGCCGTCGGGGCAGTTGTTGAAGGGGTTGGGCCTGCGGGTTATGCCGGCGCCGGCTGGGTTCCTCAGGTTGGTCTCGATCTCCAGTCCCCTGGTCCCGCCCCAGTTGCCGCCGCCCGGGCTTTGACCTTCCGCCCACTCCAGTCCGACCACGATTTCACGGGTGCCGTCACTCAAGGTCTGAGCCCTGGTCAGGTGCCACGAGGGGTACCAATCCGGGAGATCATCAAGGCCTGACAGATTCACACGCTGTGTTCGTAGTGCTGACTGCGTTTCCCGTGTCGGGTCGACAGGCGACACGTCTGCCATGACATCTGTGGTGGTGGCTGCACGTTGCGCAGTGGACTGTTCCTGCTGTGCGCGACCTCGTACCTGTTCAACCTGCTCGTCGGAAGGTGGCTCGGTTGACTCGAACACGACTGCGGTCACTGGCGGGAGAGCCCCGTATTCCTTCTCAAGGTCGACGCTCATCTCTTCAGCCCAATTGTTCTTGCTGGAGATGGTATACTCGCCCACGGCATTGACGTACTCGAAACGGACAGCGGTTGCCTTGGCGTCACCGACGATCGCTTCAGCGACTTCTGGACTGGTGGTCTGGATGGGGACCTCGACTCGTGTCACATCATCCCGCTGCACGTACGCATCTCCTCCGATCTGGTCGTCCGCTTGGGCCTGCGAGCCCATGGGGATCAGTGCCGCAGTCAGCGAAAGCGCGACGACGACGGCGAATTTGTTCTTCTTCTGCATCGAGCCCTCCAATGGACTTTTCAGATATTTGTACCATAGGGTTCGGAGGGGTCATCGCCCGATGCGACGCTACAGGCAAGTAGTTGGGCCGCATCTCTCGAACGGGTCGAAGTCGGGTGACGGATCCATCGATTCGTGACCCACGTCACAATCGGGAATCGATTGCGGGATCGCCAGTCAATTCAGATAGTAGAGTCGAGGTTCCGGAGGATGAGCCCGACGACGTCACGTTCGTGGTCAGGCAGGACAGCGTCCATGACGTTCCGGGCGGCTCCGATCCCGGTCCAGCAGGCCAGACGAGGGGTAACACCGCGACCGACGGTCGGAGCCACTGAGTGCCGAAGAAGTGACAGGAGTGGACCACGCAGGGGCAGTCCCCTCTAAGCTGGGTCGAATGAGAGCTGCGTACGTGCTGCTGGCGGACCTGGTCTGTGTCGCCCTCTTCGCCCTGGCCGGGCGGGGCGCCCACGGGGAGGGGACCGGGCCGGCGGCGGTCGCGCTGACCGCCTGGCCGTTCCTGGTCGGCTGCCTGGTCACCTGGGCCGCGATCCGCGCCTGGCGCGGGCCGCTACGGGTCCGCACCGGGCTGGTGCTGATGGTCGGCACCGTGCTGCTCGGGCACCTGCTGCGGGTGGTCACCGGCGGCACCACGCACTGGTCGTTCATCCTGGTCAGCGTCATCGCGCTGACCGTGCTGCTGGTGGGCTGGCGGCTGGTTGCCGGCCTCGTCGTCCGGCGGCGCGAGAGCCCGGCACGGTGATGTCGGCGCGGGTGCCTGGTTCTCGCGTACACGGCCTGGAGACCGAGTACGGCATCAGCCTGCTCGGGGTGCCGGCCGCCGAGGCCCCGCACTCGATGTACCTGGCCAACCATGTGGTCCGCAGCTACCTGGAGTCGATCGGCTTCGGCGTCGGACGCTGGGACTACACCGCGGAGTCCCCGCTGATCGACGCCCGCGGCTTCACCCTGCCGCGGGAGCGGGCGAGTCTGGAGCAGCTCACCGACATCGACCAGGGCCTCGGCAACGCGATGCTCGACAACGGCGCCCGACTGTACGTCGACCACGCCCACCCGGAGTACTCCGGGCCGGAGGTGCGCACCGCCCGCGACGCGATCGTCTGGGACCGGGCCGGGGACGCCATCATGCTCGAGGCCGCCCAGGTGGCGTCGGCGGCGATCGGCCACGAGATCCGGCTCTACCGCAACAACACCGACTCCAAGGGGGCCTCGTACGGCACCCACGAGAACTACCTGGTTGCCCGCAGCGTGCCGTTCGCGCGGATCGTCCGCGACCTGACCGGCTTCCTCGTCTCGCGCACCGTGGTGATCGGCGCCGGACGGGTCGGCATCGGCCAGAACGGCCAGGGCGTCGGCTTCCAGCTGGGCCAGCGCCCGGACTTCTTCGAGACCGAGGTGGCGCTGGAGACCACCGTGCACCGCCCGATCATCAACACCCGCGACGAACCGCACGCGCTGCGCCGGCTGTGGCGCCGGCTGCACGTGATCACCGGAGACGCCAACCAGGCCCAGGTCGCCGGCTGGCTGAAGGTCGGCACCGCCGCGCTGGCGGTCCGGCTGGTGGAGGCCGACCGCGCCCCCGACCTGCGGCCGCTGCGCCCGGTCGACGCCTTCCGGGCGATCTCCCACGATGCGGACCTCACCGGGACGGTGCCGTTGCAGGACGGCCGCTCGGTCACCGGGCTGGACATCCAGCAGGCCTGGCTGGCCGGGTGTCGTACGCTGCCGGACCTCACCGCCGAGGACCTGGCGCTGCTGGACGCCTGGCAGCAGGTGCTCGACGACCTGCGGGCGGACTGGCGACGCACCGCCGACCGGCTCGACTGGGCCGCCAAGCGGCGGCTGCTGGAGTCCTACCGGGCCCGGGACGGTCTGGGCTGGGACGACCCGAAGCTGGCCCTGGTCGACCTGCAGTACGCCGACATCGATCCCGCCCGCAGCCTGGCGCTGAAGCTGGAACGGGCCGGCCGGCTGCGCACCCTGGTCACCCCCGAGGAGGTCGAGGCGGCGCGGCGCACGCCACCGGGGGACACCCGGGCCTGGGCCCGTGGCCGGATCGTCGGCCGGTTCGTTGACCAGTTGCTCGGCGCCGGCTGGGACGGCCTCACCTTCGCCGGCGAGGGCGGGCGCGGGATCGTCCGGCTGGAGCTGACCGACCCGCTGGCCGGCACCCGGGCGCTGGTGGGGGAGCGGGTCGAGCGGGCGAGGCGCCCCGCCGACCTCGAGGACCTCTTCCCCGCCACGTTCGCCGGATAGACTCGAGCTGCCCCTGGTTCCGGAAGGAGACCCGATGTCCGAGCAGCAGCATGCGCGACACCAAGCCGAGGAGGCGGCGGCCGAGGAGGCCGAGACGCTGGTCACGGCGCCGCAGCAGCAGGACGAGGGCTTCGACGCCCTGCTCGACGAGATCGACGCGGTTCTGGAGACCAACGCCGAGGAGTTCGTGCGCGGCTTCGTGCAGAAGGGCGGACAGTGACCGACGAGCTGACCGGCTCCTTCGCGGAGCTGCTGTCCCGGGTCGCGCCCGACCTGCTGCCGACCCGCCGGGTCCCCGCCGGTCCGGCCGACGCGCTCACCCCGCACGGCACCACCATCGTGTCGGCGACCTTTCCGCACGGGGTGGTGATGGCGGGGGACCGCCGGGCCACGATGGGCAACATGATCGCCCAGCGCGACATCCAGAAGGTGTACGCCTCCGACGAGTTCTCGCTGGTCGGCATCGCCGGCGCCGCCGGGCTGGCGGTGGAGATGGTCCGGCTGTTCCGGGTGGAGCTCGAGCACTACGAGAAGATCGAGGGCGCGCCGCTGTCCCTCGACGGCAAGGCCAACCGGCTGGCCGCGCTGATCCGCGGCAACCTGGGCAATGCGCTGCAGGGCCTGGCCGTGGTGCCGCTGTTCGCCGGCTGGGACCTGGCCGGTGGCCTGGGCCGGATCTTCTCCTACGACGCGACCGGCGGCCGCTACGAGGAGACCGCGTTCCACTCGGTCGGGTCCGGGTCGATCTTCGCCCGCGGCTCGCTGAAGAAGCTGTACCGTCCCGACCTCGACCTGCAGGGCTGCGCCACCGTGGTGGTGCAGGCGCTGTTCGACGCGGCCGACGACGACTCGGCGACCGGCGGGCCGGACCTGATGCGGCGGATCTACCCGATCATCATGGTCGCCGGGCCCGACGGCGTGCACCAGCTGTCGGACGAGGAGATGACCGCCATCACCGACCGGGTGATCGAGGGTCGCCGCCGGCGCCCGGACGGCCCGGCCGCACCGCTGGTCTGACGCCCCGGCCGACCGGCCGGACGGTACCGCAGGTCCGAAGGAGGAGGGACAGTCGATGAGCATGCCGTTCTACGTCGCGCCCGAGCAGCAGATGAAGGACCGCTCGGACT
>CAYOBI010000106.1:0-7048 GCA_964402325.1 uncultured Propionibacteriaceae bacterium
CGGCCGTAGACGTCGGTGGCGGCGGCGACGACCACCGCCCCCGCCGGCCACAGCACGCCGAGGCCGGCGGCGGCGAAGCCGGCGACCGTCGCGGGGCCGACCAGCGGGCCGACCGCCATGTTGGCCAGCAGGCCGACAGCACTGACGTTGCCCGACAGCGGGACCGCGACCGGGCCGGTGGCGAGCTGAGCGGCCAGCGGGACGCAGACCGCCTCGGCCAGCCAGCGGGGCGCCCACCGCGCCATTCGTTCGGCCCATGGGGACGCCCACAGCACGATGCCGGCGGTGGCGGCGCTGGACAGGGCGAACCCGGCGGAGCGGGACAGCCACGGGTCGACGACGAGCAGGCCGAGGGCCGCCACCGCCAGGGACCGTAGGCCCCGCCGTGGGCCGTCGGCGGCCCCGGCCATCAGTGCGGACAGAGCGACGATGCCCATCGCGGCGGCCCGCAGGACGCTCGGCTCGGTACGGCACAGGGCGACGAAGACGACCACCCCGGAGGCGGTGACGGCGTGCAGGGAGCGGCCGCGCAGCCCGAGGATCTTGGCCCCGGACAGCAGGAAGGCGAGCAGCAGGGTGAGGTTGCTGCCGGACACCGCCATCACGTGCAGCAGTCCGGCGTCGCGGAACTCGGTCTCCATCGCCTCGTCGACCAGCGACGTGTCGCCGACCACGAGGGCGGGCACCAGGGCCCGGGCGCGGGGGTCGCGGTCCGCGACCGCGGCACGCAGCCCGTCGTGGACGCGGCGGACCGCCCGCTGGTCCCAGGACGGGTCCGCGACGACGGTGACCGGGTCGCCGGCCCGAATCACGGCGGCGAGGTCGGAGCCCGGCGCGGGCACGGCCAGGCTGCCACGTACGGCCACCGTGGACCCGGCCACGGCCTGCTGCCACGCGCTCGCCCGGGAGCCGGTCACGGTCACCAGCACGGGCGCCCGGACCCGGACCGTCTCCGCCCCGACGCCGATCTGGACCACCCGGGCCCGGACCCACAGCCGGTCGGCGCGCCCCTCGGTGCCGTCCAGCTGGGCGGGGGCGGCGACCCGGACCGGGTCGTGCAGCAGGACGATGCGCAGCTCGGCGCTGCCCGAGTCGGTGGCGAGGGCCCGGACGGGTCCGGTGCCGACCGCCAAGGCGTGCAGCCAGCCCACCCCGAGGCAGCCCAGCAGGGCGGCGGCGACGGGCACCCGGGACCAGCGGCGGGTACGGAGGGCGGGCAGCAGCAGGAGCAGGGCGCAGACCAGACCACCGACCTGCCAGGCCGGCTGGCCGGAGGTGCCCAGCCAACTGCCGGCCCAACCGGCCAGGGCCGGGGGCACGACCCGGACATCGACTCGGGCCGGCCGATCGGCGGGCCGGTCAGACGACGACGCGCGGGGCGATGTCGGCATACGTCTTCGGCCCGATCCCCTGGACGTCCTTGAGCTGCTCGACGGTGCGGAAGCGGCCGTTCTGCTCCCGCCAGGTGATGATCTTCTGGGCGGTCGCCGGGCCGACGCCGGGCAGGGTCTCCAGTTCGGTGCCGGAGGCGGTGTTCAGGTTGACCTTGGTCGAGGTGGACGCCGTGCCGGCGGACGTCCCACCCGAGGGAGCGGCCGCGGCCGGGCCGCGGACCTCGCCGCCGGGTTTGCCAGCGGACCCGATCACCACCTGCTGGCCGTCCTGGAGCGGTTGGGCGAGGTTGAGATCTCCGGGGTTGGCCCGGGAAGTGAGCCCGCCGGCCGCCGTGATGGCGTCGTCCACCCGGGCGCCGGCGGG
The DNA here is from genome assembly GCA_964402325.1 of uncultured Propionibacteriaceae bacterium. Classification (GTDB taxonomy): domain Bacteria; phylum Actinomycetota; class Actinomycetes; order Propionibacteriales; family Propionibacteriaceae; genus Raineyella. The sequence continues at coordinate 1,759 of CAYOBI010000106.1, forward strand.
CAGGGTGACCAGGCCGGGGTGCTTCACCTCGCCGATCACGTGGGCGGCCAGCGACGTCCGGGCCGAGGCCGACGAGGTCGGGCCGGTGCCCGGGCTCCGGGCGGTGGGCAGGCCCAGGCCGGTCGAGGAGGCGGTCGGCGACGCGGCGGGCACCGCGACCGGCCGGGAGCGCAGCAGGGTGAACCCACCCACCACGATGCCGACCAGGAGGATCGCGCAGATGACCAGGACGGTCTCGCGGCGCCAGGGGCCGAGCGGTCCGCGCGGTGGCTCGGGGATCACGGGATCGGGCGGGGCAGCCTCCTCCCAGGCGTCCTCGGGGGTGGCCTCGAGCAACCCGGCCAGACGTCGGCGGGTCGCCTCGGCGGAGGGTTGTGGCAGTCGGCGGCTCATGCCGGAGTGTGGTGCCGGCCCGGCCGTCCGGCCGCCCGGCGGCACGCCTGTGGACGGGCGGGCAGCTGCCGGCCGGGGCTGTGGACGGCGCCGGCCCGACGGGCGCCGGGGTGTCAGGGGTCCTGTCGGTCTGCTGCCCCGGTCGCCGGGTCGTGGCCGGGACCCGGGACGGGGACGGCCGCGAGACGGCAGGCACCCGGCTCGCTGAACGGGAAGATGCTCACCTCGGAGGGTTCGCCGAGTCCCTCGAGCATGGTCGCCACGACACCGCGGTGGACGTTGCAGACCACCTCGGGATGGCGGCGGGCGGCGGCGAGCAGCGGGCAGCGGTGCAGCCGCCACTCCCCTTCGGTCAGCCGTTCGGGAGCGAAGCCGACCTCGGTCAGCTGGCGGTCGACGGCGTCCTCGGCCGGGGTGTCCGCCGGGACGCCCTCGAGGAGCTTGCGACCCCACCGCTGGCCGGCCCGGAAAGCGGCCTGCTGCGGGTCGTCCACCGACTCCAGCACCTGCTCCACGAGGACGTCGGCGAGGGCCGCGTACTGCCGGCCGATCGGCCACATCGGGCCGCCGGGCAGCGACCGGTACAACGTGGCCGGCCGGCCCCGGCCACGGGGGGTCTCGGTGGTCGCCTCGGCCAGCCGGTCGGCGACGAGGCCCTCAAGGTGCTCGCGGGTGGTGTTGACGTGCTGGCCGAGGGCCTTGGCGATCTGCTGGGCCCGCAGCGGCTTCCCGTCGGCCTCGGCCAACTGCGCCAGCACGGCGGCCCGGGCGCTCGACAGTGGCGTCGCGATCGCGGCGGGCAGCGGCCCCATCGCGACGTCGGCGCCATCGTCCGTTCCGGCCACGTCGGCGTCCACCCCGGAATTACTCACGCGTTCATCGTACAAAATGTCTCCAGCTCCCCACAGCCTCGACGTCACCCGCCGGTGTCGGGTACGACACCGGCCTCCCGGTCAGGCCGGGACGATGCTCACCAGCTTCGGCGCCCGGACGATGACCTTGCGGACACCGCGCCCGTCGAGCGACCGCTGCACACCCGGGTCGGCCAGCGCGAGGGCCTCCAGGTCGGCGTCGGCGATGGTCGGGGCGACGGACAGCTTGGCGCGGACCTTGCCCTGGACCTGCACGACGCAGGTGACCGAGTCGACCACCAGCAGGGCCGGTTCGGCGGTCGGCCAGGCGGCGCTCGCCACCGACGGCGCGCCGCCCAGGGCCTCCCACATCTCCTCCGCCACGTACGGGGCGATCGTGCTGAGCGCGACGGTGACGAACTCGACCGCCTCGCGGACGGCGGGGTCGGCGGGCCCGGCGCCGGAGTCGACCGCCTTGCGGGCGGCGTTGACCAACTCCATGATCCGGGCGACGACGACGTTGAACCGCCGGTCGTCGAGCAGCTGGGTGACGTCCTCGATGGTGCGGTGGGTGACGTGGCGCAGTCCGGCGTCGCCGCCGGCCGGGTCGGTGCCGGGCGCCGAGGTGACCTCGGTGGCCAGCCGGTAGGCGCGCTGGAGGAACTTCAGCGAGCTGGCCGGCGACATGTCGGCCCAGTCGATGTCCTCGTCGGGGGGGCCGGCGAAGACGACGGTCAGTCGGATGGCGTCCACGCCGAAGCGGTCGATCTGCTCGCCGAGGTCGACGCCGTTGCCCAGCGACTTCGACATCGCCTTGCCCTCGTTGATCACCTGGCCCTGGTTGAGCAGTCGGCGGAACGGCTCGGTGAAGCTGACCAGGCCCATGTCGTACAGGACCTTGGTGAAGAACCGGGAGTAGAGCAGGTGCAGGGTGGCGTGCTCGACGCCGCCGACGTACTGGTCGACGGGCATCCAGCGGGCGATGTCGGCCACGTCGAACGGCGCGTCGGCGAAGCCCGGGGAGCAGTAGCGGAAGAAGTACCACGACGAGTCGACGAAGGTGTCCATCGTGTCGGTGTCCCGCTCGGCGGGGCCGCCGCAGGACGGGCAGGCCACCTCGCGCCACGCGGTGGCGGCCGGGCCGGCGAGCGGGGAGGTGCCCTTGGGGGCGAGGTCCTCGCCGCGCAGGTCGGGCAGCTCGACGGGCAGCTGGTCGTCAGGGACGGCGACGTCGCCGCAGGCCGGGCAGTGCACGATCGGGATCGGGGCACCCCAGAAGCGCTGCCGGCTGAGCAGCCAGTCGCGCAGCCGGTAGGTGATGGCCCGCTTGCCTCGATCGGCCGCCTCGAGCCGGTCGATCATCGTGCTGACGCCGGAGGCCTTGTCGGCCAGACCGTCGAGGTCGCCGGAGTTGACGTACGTCCCGTCGCCGGCGGTCGCGATGCCGGTCCCGGCGGGGTCGGGCTGGCCGGTGTCGACGACCATCCGGACCGGGATGTCGAACGCCCGGGCGAAGTCCAGGTCGCGCTGGTCGTGGGCGGGCACGGCCATCACCGCGCCGGTCCCGTAGTCGGCCAGCACGTAGTCGGCAGCGTAGACCGGCAGCTTCTCGTCGTTGACCGGGTTGGTGGCGTAGCGGCCGAGGAAGACGCCGGTCTTGGGCCGCTCGGTGGACTGCCGATCGATGTCGGAGATCCGCTTGGTCGCCTCGAGGTACTCGTCGAACGCGGCGCGCTGCTCGGGGGCACAGATCTGGTCGGCCAGCTCGGACTCGGGGGCGACGACGAAGAACGTGGCACCGAACAAGGTGTCGGGCCGGGTGGTGAAGACGGTCACCGGGCCCTCGTGGCCCTCGACGGCGAAGTCGACGTAGGCCCCCTCGGAGCGGCCGATCCAGTTGCGCTGCATGGCCAGCACCCGGTCGGGCCAGTGGCCCTCGAGCTGGTCCATGTCATCCAGCAGCCGCTGGGCGTACTCGGTCGTCCGGAAGTACCACTGGTTGAGCTTGCGCTTGGTGACGGCGGCGCCGCACCGCTCGCAGTGGCCCTGGACGACCTGCTCGTTGGCGAGCACGGTCTGGTCGTTGGGGCACCAGTTGACCATCGAGTCCTTGCGGTACGCCAGGCCCCGCTCGAAGAACCGGAGGAACAGCCACTGGGTCCAGCGGTAGTACTCGGCGTCGGAGGTGTGCAGCCGCCGGCTCCAGTCCAGGCTCAGGCCGTAACGCTTGAAGGAGCGGGCCTGGGTCTCGATGTTGCGGTACGTCCACTCGGCCGGGTGGGCGTTGCGCTTGATGGCGGCGTTCTCGGCCGGCAGGCCGAAGGAGTCCCACCCGATCGGGTGCATGACGTCGTATCCGCGCAGCTTCCAGTAGCGGGCGACGACGTCGCCCATCACGAAGGCCTCGGCGTGGCCCATGTGCAGGTCGCCGGACGGGTAGGGGAACATGTCGAGGACGTAGCGTCGCTCCCGGGCACCGTCGTCGAGGGGCACGAAGGTCCCGTCCTGCTCCCAGAACGCCTGCCAGCGCTCCTGAGCGGCTACCGCGTCATACGTCGTCATGTCCTCTGGCACCCGGCGATTCTAGCCCACGGCGCGTTCCTCCCCGCTCCCCTGACCAGGGGTTGACGCCGGGCCCAGCGGGCCGAAACGGGCCAGGCAGCCCTCCCGCATCCGGTGCCACTCGTCGGGATGCACCCCGTTGCGGACGACGTTGCGCAGCAGGTCGACCAGGCCGTGCTGCGGCACCACCTTCTCCGCCTCCTGCAGGCAGATGCAGACCAGCGCGCCGTCGCCGCGGGCCCAGGCGGCCACACCGACCAGGCCGAGCGGGCCGGCTGCGGCGGGTCCGCTGCTGTGCCGAGCGGCCGACGACCAGATGCGGGACCACAGATCCGCGCTGCCGCGGTGGATCCGCAGGGTCGCGACGTCGCGAGCCTCGGGGCGGGCGGTGAGCCCGACCAGCCGGCCGAGGTCGACCGGACCCGGGTCGGCGCCGGTCACCTCCAGCCGGGTGAGCAGCCGGTCCATCTCCTCGGCCGCCTCCCGGGCCTCCAGCCCGTCGGCCCAGGCCAGGGTGCAGACCAGCGAGCGCTCGAAGCGGGGGTCGGTACGGGCGTCGTCGTCGGGGACCACCATCGCGCGCAGGTCCTCCCGGTCGGCCCAGGCGGGCAGGCCGTGGACGACCGCCTCGGCGGCGGCCGGGTCGCTCAGCACATCGGCGTAGTCGAGGCCCTCGGGTGGGCAGCAGGTCTGGTCGCCGCAGAGCACCGAGCGGTAGCGGCCGGCGGCCACGTGCACGGCGTCCAGCACCTCGGCGGCGCTGGGGTCGACCAGGCCGTCGGTCTCCAGCCCGAGGGACAGGCCGGCGAGGGTGTCGGCCAGCTCGGGGTCCTCGGTGTCGGTGTAGCCGACGAGCAGCACCGCGGTGGCGCCGAGTCGGTCGACCTGGTGGCGCAGGAAGCCGTCGACCTCGTCCGGGTGCTCGCGCAGGTCGGCGGCGTCCATCCGCAGGGTGACCAGCACCCGTGCCTCGTCGAAGAGGATCGCGACGAGCGACTCGCGCGGGTGGAAGCCGAGCAGGAACGGGACGGTCGCCAGGATGCCCTGCAGCCCGTGGGGTCGCAGGACGAAGACGTCGGAGTCGGTGGGATCCGGGTGCGGATCGGTGTGCGGGTCCATGCGCCGAGGGTGGGGCGCACGACCGCCCGCCGGCCCGGACCGGCACCGACTGTGGACAGGGGCGACCGTGGCCGGGTGCCCTGTGGACGCCTAGACTCATACGGTGGCCAAGCACGACGGATCGACCTCCGTGGTCCGCGCGTACGTGACCGGCGCCGTCCTGATGGTGGCGGTGGTCGCCGCTGCCTTCGTCGGGGACCGGCTGGACCGTTCCTCGTCGTACCCGCCGGTCACCGGGACGGGGTCGATGACCTCCACCACCGCGGCCCCGTGGACCGTCGGCCCGGCCGTCCCGTCGGCCGGCGCGCGCTCCCGGGCGAGCGCCCCGGCGGCCGAGTGCTGAAAGATGGTCTCGAGCCAGGTCT
>CAYOBI010000107.1:0-7036 GCA_964402325.1 uncultured Propionibacteriaceae bacterium
GTCTGGTCATCAACGTCCGGCGCGGTGACTACTACACGAAGGAATGGCGCGGCGAGTTCGGGTTCGACATCGATGCCTACCTGCACGAGGTGATGGATGACGCAGCCCTGAGGAACCTGTCGTTCTCAGAGATAGTCGTCGTCTCGGATGGAATCGACTGGTGCCGCGCCCGTCTCGGCTGGCTTCAGGACCATACTCGCTACCTGACTTACTTCACGAACCCGCTTCGCGCCGGAGGCACTGGCGGAGCCGTGGCCGCACTCGCAGACTTCAAAGAAATCGCATCAGCATCGAACCTCGTACTCACGAACTCGACCTTCTCCTATTGGGGCGCATACGTGAGCGAGGTGCTTCACCCCGGAAGCAGCAACGTCTGGGCACCAAGATTTCATCAACGCTCAATGGAGAAGCACGGGAACTATATCATCCCCCAAGCCTCCCCCGACTGGACCGTCATCCCGAGCATTCCGGGCGGATGGGATTCATAACCCAGGATTCCACGACAGGTAAACAAAGCGAGCACTTACTTCCTGCCCAACATCAGTTCAGCACCACCCCAAAGCTCCTAATTTTATTTCACTGTAGCCAGAGAGAAGCCCAGTGGCCCGATCATCAGTTTCCGTCGTGATTCCCCATTATGGCGATCCCACACCTACCGAGATGCTCGTCGCATCGCTTCAGTCGGGCGCTACTGCCGGTCACCAGATCATCGTCGCCGACGACGCCTCCCCGGAGCCCTACCCTGAGGACCCGTCCATCATCGTCGTCCGCCGCCCCGTCAACGGCGGTTTCGGCAGCGCCGTCAACTCCGGCGCGGCTCTGGCCACCGGCGACTGGCTGATGGTCCTCAACAGCGACCTCACCATCTCCGACACCTTCGTCGCCGACTGGTTGGCAGCCGCCGCACCGTGGGGCGAGGCCGTCACCTCCCCGCGGATCGTCGATCCGCACGAGCAGGAGGCCTGGTCAGGCCGACACTTCCCGACCATCGGTCACCAGTTCGTCGAGTGGCTGATCCCACTCGCCGGCTGGCGTCACCTGCGGCGGCTGCATGAGGCCGTCGGACACGACACCCGCGCCACGGGTGAGGCCACCCAGGTCGTCGACTGGGTGGTCGGCGCGGCCATGCTGATGCCGACCGAGGCGTTCAGACGAGTGGGTGGCTTTGACGAGGACTTCCACATGCATGCCGAGGAAGTCGACCTGCAACGGCGCCTCCGGGAGATCGGGGTCCCGTCGGTCTACCTGGGCTCTGTCACCGCCGAGCACGAAGGCGGCGGGTCCTCCGACCCTGAACGACGCCGCCGTTGGCTGGTCACGTCACGCCTGCACTATGCCGACAAGTGGCCGGGCGACGGATACCCGGGAGGCCGCCGGTCCTTGGTCAGCGCACTGGCCGTGGCCTCGATGCTCAACCTGGTCTGGAACGCCGGGCGTCGCCTGCTCGGCCGCGACGTGACGCCATGGGCTACATTTCGCTACGAACTGTCCTTGCTTCGTGGGGAGAGCTGATCGTGGCGCATGTGCTGCTGGTGACGCCGGCCTTCCACGGCTACTGGCGCTCCATTGCCGGTGCACTGGAGCGGCTCGGACACGAGGTGACGACGTTCCGCTACGACGAGTTGGCCTCTCCCGCCGAGAAGCTCCGCCACAAGGTGCGCCACGAGTTGCCGACCCGTGTCGGTCTGGGTGATGCCACCGCGCTGGCCCGCCACCAGACGGTCCGGAGCGCTGCGACGGTCCGTACGCTGCGGCCCGAGGTGGTGCTCACCATCAAAGGCGACACCCTCACCGACGACTACTGGGACGCTATCGCCGATGTCGGCGCGCGCTCCCTGTTGTGGCTCTACGACGAGTACCGCCGCACGCAGTGGACCGATGAGCGGCTGCGCCGCGTCGGCCCTGTCGCCTCCTACAGCCACTTCGATGTGGCCGCTCTGGCCGACCGCGGCTTCGAGACCCACTTCCTGGCCAACGCGTACGACCCCACGGCCGCCCTGATCCCGCACCCCGTCCCGGCGGTGACCTTCGTCGGCGCCCTCTACCCCAACCGCGAGGAGCTCCTCACCCGGCTGTCGGCGGCGGGGGTACCGGTCCGTGCGTACGGCCGGGACTGGTCGCACCACCCGGTGGACCGGCTGCGGACCTGGCAGTGGCGCCGCCCCGCCCTCGAGTCAGGGCGCGATGTCCCCCTGCAGGAGGCCTGGGGGATCATGGCCGGCAGCACCGCCACTGTGAACATGCACCATGACCAGGACGGCTTCACCATGCGCACCTTCGAGGCCTGCGGGGTCGGGGCGGTGCAGCTGCTGGACCGTGCCGACGTCACCGAGTTCTACGAGCCCGGCAGCGAAGTGGCGGTCTTCGACTCTCCCGAGGAGGCGATCGACCTGTGCCGGCGCGCCGCCACCGACTCGCGGTGGGCCGCAGGACTGCGGGAACGCGCTCGGCGGCGCACCCTGGCCGAGCACACCTTCGATCACCGGATGCAAGAGGTGGCGCAGTGGTGGGGCTGAGCCGGCCGACAACCGGCCTGATCCACCCGGCCGATCTGCGGGCCTGGCAGCGCTGGCAGACCCGGCGCCGTGGTGTACGAGGCCTGATCGGGCGACTCCGGGCCGCCCGGCATCCGGACGCAGTGCAGTTCCACGTCACCACCGGCAGTGAGCATCCACGCATCCTGATCGCCGTGGAGTCGCTGTCGTCGAGCCAGCGAGCGGCATTGCTGGCCACGGTGCCCCACCTGGCCCTGGAGGACGTGGCGGTGCTGTCACCGGAGCCGGTCACGGCCTGGCTCCCTGAGCATGCCTGGCGCGAAGAGATCACCACCGATCCGGCCGCCAGCGGGCTGCTGGCCGGCATCGCTGCGGTGCTGGCCGCCGGACATTTCCTGCCGATGGGCGCGGCCGCGTACGACCTGGCCACCCGCCGCGGCCTGCCCTTCGGGGTGGTGCAGCACGGGCTGCTGGTGCCGATGGCGCCGCCCCTGCCGGCCGGGGCCCACCTGTTGGCGTGGAGCGCCGCCGACGGTGAGTTCTGGCGCTCGGGTCGCGACGACGTGACCGTCGAGGTGGTCGGCTCGCAACTCTTCTGGGACGCCCAGGTCGCCGAGGCCGCAGCGCTGTCCCGGGAGCGGATGATCACCTGGGCCGGGCATCGCCCGGTGTACCTGGGCCAGTTGCACGGCGCCGAGATCGGGCGCCGCCGGATGGCCCGTGCCGCACAGCGAACCGCGCTTCGCACCACTGCGATCTACCGGCCGCATCCACAGGAACGCGACATCCTTTCCCGGCTGATCCACAGGTGGTGGCGACGTCGCGGCATCACGATCGATCGCGACGGGGGGCCACTGCCGAACATCGCTGCGCCGGTCATCGGGGTGTTCTCCACCGGGATCCTCGAGGCAGCGGCCCGGGGGATCCCGGCGTGGGTCGATTTCGACCGCCCACCGGCGTGGCTGGTCGAGTTCTGGGAGCGATACGACATGCGCTCCGTGGGCCAAGCCCCGACCCCGCCGCCAGGTCAGCCCGAACGAGAGCCGGCGCTGTCGATCGCTGCGTGGCTGCTTCGGCGCCATCGAACAGGCCACCCCTGACCCACAGCCGAACCGCCCTGCCCAACGCATCACAGATTCGACGACAGACCACGTTCGAAGCACTCCAGGGCCACAATTGCGTGCGGCATGTCTGTGAGAAATATTCTCGATACACTTGTGAACCAATATGGAAACCAAGCGTGTACTATGCGGACTCAGGCCGGCGTAACGGCTCTCGAGGGGGACGTAGATGGCAGTGGGGGGAACAGCGTTATGGGTTGTGCCCGTGGCAAGCGTCGGTGGCGTGGCGCGGCACGTCCTGGACGTCGTCCGAGCCGGGATCCCCGGGTGGCGGATCGTCGTCCTCACCCCGGCCGGCCCGCTCGCCGACCGGCTGCAGGACCTCGGCGTCCCGACGCTGGTGGAGCAGTTCGGTCCTGACGCGGGCCTTCGCACTTCACGACAGGCACTGGCCCACGCGGTGACCCGACTGCGACCCGATGTGGTGCACACCCATCTGGCGTACGCCGACGTGACCGCAGCCTCGATCCCTCGCGGCAGGGCAACGCTGATCTCCACCGAGCACGGCATCGCCGCCGACGACCGGGTCTACCACCGCTCCGCCGTCCGCTCGGCCGCCGCGGCGGCCGTCCACCGGGCCCGGCTCGCCCGGTTCGACGCCTTGATCGCCGTCTCCGCCGCCACCGCCCAGGCCATGCAGGACAAGTGGCACCCACACCAGCGGATCATCGTCCTGCCGAACGGCATCGACCGCCCCGCGGACGACGAGACCGTCCCCCGAGCGCCGGGGCTGCGGATCACTTCCCTGGCCCGGCTGGCCCCCGAGAAGGGCCTGCCCGAACTGCTGGATGCGTTCGCCGTCGTGCTGGCCGATCACCCGGAGGCGCGACTCACCGTCGCCGGCGACGGCCCGCTATGCGAGGACCTGGTCCGACGCAGCCGCGTGCTGGGCATCGACCACGCCGTGGACTTCCCCGGATTCGTCGATGCCACCGCACAGCTGGGACGCACCGATGTGCTGGCCCAGCTGTCGGTCTGGGAGAACTGCTCCTACAGCCTGCTCGACGCAGTCGTCTCCGGTGCCGGCGTCGTTGCCACCCCCGTCGGCGGCAACCCCGAGATCCTGCCCGGACATTGCCTGACCAGCCGCGATGATCCCGAGGCGGTCGCCGCTGTCCTCGTCGACCAGGGGGTGCATCCGGATCATCGTCCCTCCCTGCGGCCCACCTGGCCGTCATGCACAGCCATGACGACCCGGCTTGCTGATATCTATGGCGCTGCTGCGGAACGAGGGAGGATGCGTGTCTGACCTGACGCTTGCCGCGAACAACGGCGCCATCGGAGGGGGCGAAGTGATGCTCCTGTTGATGGCGAACCTGGCACGCGAATTGGGTCTGGACGTTGCCGTGGTGGCACCGGATGACTCCGCCGTGCACCAACGGGCCGACGCGCTCGGGTTTCCGACCACCGGCATCCGCGGTCGCGATCGCCGTGAGTACATCCCCAACCTGCGTCGGTGGGACAACCGCGAGCGTAGTGGGTTGCTCTGGTGTCACGGCTTGGTACCCTCCTTGGCCACGGCCGGCCACCCCCGCCGCGTCGTGCAGCTTCACCAACGACCTCGAACGCTTGTGGCCGGCGCCGCCGGGCTCGTCGCCGCCGCCGGCAGCGCGAAAGCCGTGGTCCCTTCGGAGTTCATGCGGTCCCGGCTGCCCGGCACGACCTCCCTGCCCAACTGGACCGCCCCGCTGGACATCATCGCCCGCCGCCGGGAGGACGATGCTCCGGTGGTCCTCGGCTTCATCGGTCGGTTGTCCCCGGACAAGGGCATCTTGGTGCTCGCCGACGCCGTCCGCCGGCTGAACGAGCAGCACCCGGGCGAGTTCCGGTTGTTGCTGGCCGGAGAGCCACTCTTCGTCAGCGAGGAGCAACAGCGCCGCGTCGAAGAGGCCCTTGCCCCGCTCGCCGCGATCACCGATCGGCGCGGCTGGATGGACCGTGGCGACTTCTTCGCCGAGGTGGACCTCGCGGTCTTTCCCTCGGTCTGGGGTGAACCCTTCGGCTTGGTGGTCGCCGAGGCGATGGCAGCCGGCGTGCCGTTCGTCATCAGCGACGCTGGCGCGTTGCCCGAGGTGGCCGGCCCCGGGCATCCCTGGATCGCCCGTGCTCAGGACCCACAGAGCCTGGCGGAGACGATCAGCGGCGCCGTAGCGGCCAACCAAACAGTCATCGTGGCGAACGCCAGGCGCCGCTGGGAGACCCATTACTCCCCGGATGCGGGCCGAAAGCGTCTCCAGGTCCTCTTCACCGAGCTCGGTGTGCTGCCCGCGGAGGCGCGGCCGTGACGCGATCACCCGACGTCTCTCTCGTCATCCCGTCCCGTGCTGGCGCCGCCCGACTGCCCGTGTTGCTGCGGGCCCTTGAGGGGCAGAACAACACCTCGTGGGAAGCCATCGTCGTACTCGACGGTGACATCGATGACTCCGAGCAGGTCGTGGCCGCCTTCCGGCACCTGCCGGTGCGAACCATCGTCTTCCCGGAGAACCGCGGCCGGGTCAGCGCCCTCAATGCCGGCTTCGACGCCGCCCAGGGCCGCGTCCTGGCCCGCTGCGACGACGACCTGGAGCCGGGGCCTCACTACGTCGCCCGGCTGATCGAGCGGCACCGCCGCGAGCCGACGGGGGTGATCGGTCTCCCGCTGAATGTGTTCCCGGACAACGACTACGTTCGGGTCTACGGCGGCCCCACCGACCGCCAGTTCCGCCAGGACGCCTACCGCCGTGGCCCCGACACCCTGTGGCGCCTGTGGGGAGGCAACGTGTCGGTGACCCGCGAGTCGTACGACTTGGTCGGGCCGTACGACCCCAACTACCGAGCGTACGGCTGGGAGGATGTCGACTGGGGATTCCGCCTCCACGAAGCCGGCATACGCATCGTGCTGGCTCCGGAACTGGCAACACCTCACCACGCAGCCGCCCAGTCGGTCGAGCTACGCGCACAGCGCGCTTTCCATTCCGGAGCCGCGCGGGTGACCTTCGAGGCCAAGCACGGCACCAAGCAGCTGCCACCCGCGATCCCGACCGACCACAGCCCGTGGAACATCCTGGTACGGGCAGTTGGCCAGCTCCGGAGAGATCCTCTGATGACGCTCGCCCAACGCCTCGACACCCTGCTCGGATGGATGCCTGGGCCGGTCGCGCGAAAGCTCATCGCGATGACCGTGGAGGGCGCGGGAGCCTCCGGTTATGCCCACGCCGACCAGGCGCGGGCAGACTTCTGACATATGGCGCGTGGCGGCCAGGACGAAACAGAAGCGACAGGAGCGCGGTGACAGCAACTCAACAGGGTCCGCAGACGGTCGCGCGGCCGTGGTGGGCGCGGTCCGCCGTGCGCCGTTCTGCATGGCTGGTCAGTGGCATCTTGTGGTTGGCGCTGCTCACGGCCTTCATCGCGAAGGCCGACGCCCTCGGAGGCGGCGAT
>CAYOBI010000108.1:0-6921 GCA_964402325.1 uncultured Propionibacteriaceae bacterium
GCGGGCGTCCTTCGGCATCGGTCCTGGGCAGCGCCCCGTCGTGGCTGAGGACGTACGCGACAGTGGCGGTGATCACCTCGCCGATCGGCGGGCAGCCGGAGACGTTGATCACCGGCTTGTCCTTGATGATCTGGTCGACGCCGACGGCGCCGGTGGGGTTCGGCTTCGATGCCTGCACCGAGCCCCAGACCGCGCACGCCCCCACCGCCAGGATCGCGGTGGCGTGCTCGGCCGACTCGCGCAGCACCTGTTCGGCGGACTTGCCGCCGATGGTGCAATAGGCGCCGTGCTCGTTGAGGGGCACCGAGCCGTTGACCACCAGCAGGTGGTCCTTGGCGTTGGTGTCGTCGAGGGCCTTGTTGGCCGCGTCGCCGGAGGCGGCCATCACCAACTCGTTGTAGTTGACCGACAGCAGGCTGAGGACCAGCTCCTCGATGGTGGTGCCGCCGGACCTCAGGGTGCTCTCCATGCAGCCGGTGCACTCCTGCAGCTGCAACCAGACCACATTGGGCTTGGTCACCGCGCCCAGCTTCCCGGCGATCTCCTCCGCGGTGGCCGGAGGCGCCCCGACGGTGGAGGCCACCCCTCCCATCGCGAAGATCGCCGCCAGCCCGCCGCAGAACTTCAGGAAGTCCCGCCGCTCGACCCCGGCCCTCGCGAGGTTCTCGGCGAGCGTCTGTTCCTGCCAACCCCCCGGTTGGTACGTCATGCCACTGCCATCTCCTCCCGCGCGGGAAAATCGCGCCCGTCGGCAGCAGGCCGCGTCACGCCCTTGCACGCGGCGAGTCTGCATTCATCGCGACCAGACTAGCCATGTACGGGAGTCGTAGTGGACGATCCCGTTCAGCGAGGCGGCCGGACCGCCGCGACCGTACGACACCCCTGGGTGACCCAGTCGATCCAGGCGTCCACACCCACACCGGTGCGCGCCGAGGTCTCGATGACGGTGGCGGTGGGATTGACCGCCGCCAGGTTGCGGAGGAAGAGGTCCCGGTCGAAGTCCAGATAGGGAGCCAGGTCCATCTTGTTCACCACCACCGCCTCGACCGCTCGGAACATCACCGGGTATTTCAGCGGTTTGTCCTCGCCCTCGGTGATGGAGAACACCATGGCCTTGCGATGCTCGCCGACGTCGAACTCCGCCGGGCAGACCAGGTTGCCGACGTTCTCGATGATCACCAGGTCGAGACCGTCCAGATCCAGACCGCGAAGGGCCGTGGCCACCATCGGGGCGTCGAGGTGGCACTCACCACCGAACCCATGTCCGGTGTTGAGCAGCGAGATCGCCGCGCCGTACCCCCCGAGGCGTTCCGCGTCGAGCGGCGTCTCGATGTCCCCTTCGACCACGCCGACGCGGACCCGGCCCCGGAGCGCGGCCAGCGTGCGGGCGAGCAGAGTGGTCTTGCCCGCACCCGGGGAGCTCATCAGGTTCACCGCGCGGACACCGGCCGCGTCGAGGGACGTACGATTCGCGGCGGCCAGGCGGTCGTTCTCCGCGTAGATGTCCTCGAGGATGTCGATCCGCTCCCGGCCCGTGCCATAGCCCGAGTGATCACCGATCACCTGGTCCAGGGCCGCCGAGCCGGTGTGCGGCAGACCGTCGGCGACGTGGCCGTGCCCGTGGCCATCATCGTGCCCGTGGTCATGGGCGTGCCCGTGACCAGCCTCGTCGTGCTCGTGGTGGTGCACGGTGCCGTCGTCATGTCGATGGAAGCGTCCCACTGGGATCTCCTTTCCCCCGGTCAGTCTCCCACCCGTCCGAGGCGTCCGCGTCCCGGGGAGAGGTCCGTACGTCCACCGCGGTGAGCACGAACTGCTCGCCGCTGGTCAGTTCGGTGTCGGCCGAACCGCAGACGTGGCAGCCGAAGCCCAGCTCGGGCCCCAGCCGGGCGCTCGCCCCGCAGCCACGACAGCGGAGCACCGCCGGCAGCTCCCGCAGGTCGAGGCGCGTACGGGCCAGCGGCGTGTCCTTCACCACGAAGGTCCAGGCGAAGCGCATCGCGTCGGGGACCACCTGCCGCAACTGCCCCACGTCGACGTGGACCACCTCGACCTCACGGGCACGCTCACCGGTGGCCCGGCTGACGGCGGCCGCCAGGTGGCGGCACAGGGCGACCTCGTGCACGGGGCCAGTCTCGCACCTGCGGCACGTCCCGCCCGTACGTCCCGCGTGAGGCTCCGCAGTAGGGTGACGCCGTGCCGTCGAGGAGTCTGTGATGACCGCCGAGGTCCGCCGGGAGTACCTGCTGCGCGGAGTGGTCCAGGGCGTGGGGTTCCGGCCGCACGTGGCGGTCGTCGCCGCACGGCACGGAATCACCGGACTGTGCGGCAACGACGACCTGCAGGTGTTCGTCGAGGCTCAGGGCACCCCCGGGACGGTGGACCAGTTCCTCGCCGATCTGCTCGCCACCCTGCCGCCGCTGGCGCGGGTGATCGATGTCACCCGGCGTGACCTGCCCCGGGTGCCCGGCGAGGACGGGTTCCGGATCGTGCCGAGCCGGCACCGCCCGGGGGTGCGGACACTGATCCCGCCCGACGTGGCGACCTGTCCGGACTGCCTGGCCGACATGGCCGACCCGGCGAACCGCCGCCACCGCTACGCGTTCACCACCTGCACGAACTGCGGGCCGCGGCTGACGATCATCGAGGACCTCCCCTACGACCGGGCCGCCACGACGATGCGCCGGTTCGGGATGTGCCCCGAGTGCGCCGAGGAGTACGCCGACCCGGCGGACCGCCGCTTCCATGCCCAGCCGATCAGCTGCTACGCCTGCGGACCACGGCTGTGGCTCGCCCGGCCCGGTGACGACGCGGCGGACCGGCCGGTCGCCGCCCCGGCGAGCCCGGCCGAACAGGACGCGGTGATCACCGAGGCCCGCCGACGGCTGCGGGCCGGGGAGATCGTGGCGGTGAAGGGGCTGGGCGGCTTCCACCTGATGTGCAACGCACGCGACGGTGCAGCGGTCACCCGGCTGCGGGAGCGCAAGCGTCGCGCCGGCAAGGCGTTCGCGGTGATGGTGGGCGATCCGGCCGCGGCCACCCGACTGGCCCGGCTCGCCGCCCCGCAGCGCTCGCTGCTGGCGTCCCCGGCCCGTCCGATCGTCATCGCCCCGAAGGCCGCGACGTACGACCTCGCCGCGCAGGTGGCACCGGACTCCGACGACGTCGGGCTGCTGCTGCCGTACGCACCGGTGCACACGCTGCTGCTCGACCCGGGCGACGGCGACGAGCTCGCACTGGTGGCGACCTCCGCCAACCTGTCGGAGGAGCCGTTGTGCCACACCAACGCCGAGGCCCTCGCGCGGCTGGCCGGTCTCGCCGACAGCTTCCTGCTGCACGACCGGGGGATCCACGTACCGGTGGAGGACTCGGTGCTGCTGGCCGGTGCCGACGCCGAGGCGCTCCCCCTGCGGCGCTCGCGCGGCTACGCCCCGCTGCCGGTGGTGCTGCCCAGCGCCGCAGGGGGACGGGACTGCGCAGCCGACGGGCCGGTCGTGCTGGGGGTCGGCGGAGAGCTGAAGAACACCTTCACCCTGGTCAGCGGGGACCTGGCGTTCGTCTCGGCGCATGTCGGCGACATGGGCTCGCTCGCCTCCCAGCGCGCCTTCGAGGCGTCGGTGCAACAGCTGACCGGCATCCACCGGCGCGAACCCGACCTGCTGGTCTGCGACCTGCATCCGGGCTACGCGACGACCGGCTGGGCGGAGCGCTGGGTCGAGGCGCACCCGGAGGTGGCGCTGCTGCGGGTCCAGCACCACCACGCCCACGCCCTCTCCCTCCTGGCCGAACACGGGATCGACGAGGGGCCGGTCGTGGTGGCCGCGCTGGACGGCACCGGGTACGGCGCCGATGCGTCGGGGCCCGCGGTCTGGGGCGGGGAGGTGCTGGTACTGGGCTCCCGACAGGACCCGTCGCCGTGGTCGTGGCACCGGGCCTGGCACGTCCCGTACTTCCCGCTGGCCGGCGGCGACCGAGCGGTCCGACAGCCCTGGCGGGTCGCCCAGGGACTGGCGGCGGCCTGGGACCTGGACCTCGGCGGCTCCCCCGCCGCACGGGACGCCCCGGCGGCGGAACGTCGGCTGGTCGCCTCCCAACTCGTCACCGGGCGTGGAACCGTCCCGACCAGCTCGGCCGGACGGCTGTTCGACGCGGCGGCGGCGGTGCTCGGTCTGTGCCTCGAGGTCACGTACGAGGCGCAGGCGGCGATGCTGCTGGAGCGCGCCGCGCGGCGATGGGCCGCCCGACACCCCCACGGGGTGACCGGGCGCCCGCCGGACCTGCGGGAGGTCTTCCTCGACCTGCTGGAGCGCACGGGCGCCTCGGTCGAGGAGCGGGCGTGGCGGTTCCATGCCGGCCTCGCCGCGGTGTTCGCCGAACGGATCGCTGCAGCGGCGGAGGAGGCCGGCGCCACCACCGCGGGTCTGACCGGGGGCGTCGCAGTGAACCGCGTGTTCGCCCCCGCCCTGGTCTCCGCGCTGCGGGCGCGCGGACTGGAGGTCATCACCCACCGGGTGGTCCCGCCCCATGACGGGGGCCTCAGCCTGGGCCAGGCCTGGGCGGGCCGGCTGGCCGGGGTCAGCAGATCCGGGGTCAGCAGATCCGGGGGAGCGGATCACCCACGAGCATGTCGACCATCCGGGTGCCGCCGAAGCCGGTGACGAGCACGACGGCCGCGGCGGGTTCGGCCACCATGCGGCCGATCAGGCAGGCCTGTTCGCCTCCGGGCAGACCGCGGACCGCCGCGAGCGCCGCGTCGGCCTCGTCGGACGGGACGACGGCGGCGAAGGTGCCCTCATTGGCGACGTAGAGCGGATCCAGTCCCAGCATGTCGCAGGCGGCCCGGGTCATCTCCCGCACCGGCACGGCCTCGTCCTCGATCACGACCCCGAGGCCGCAGGCACGGGCCAACTCGTTCAGCACGGTGGCGAGACCACCGCGGGTGGCGTCGCGCATCCATCGGGTGTGCGGCGCGGCGCCGAGCAGCGCCTCGACCAGGCCGTTGACGGGGCGGGTGTCGGAACGGATCGGGGCGTCGATGGCCAGGTCGCCCCGGGCCAGCATGACCGCCATGCCGTGGTCGGCGATCGGCCCCGACACGAGCACCCGGTCGCCGCGCTGCACCCGTGCGGCCCCGAGGGTCCGGTCGGCCGGCACCAGACCCACCCCGGCGGTGGTGATGAAGAGCCTGTCCGCGGCGCCCCTGGGCACCACCTTGGTGTCACCGGTGACGATCCGGACCCCGGCCGCGTCCGCGGCCCGCCGCATGTCCGCCACCACCCGGCGCAGGGTGGCGATGTCCAGCCCCTCCTCCAGCACGAAGGCGGCTGAGACCACCGCCGGCCGTGCCCCGCTGACCGCCAGATCGTTGACCGTGCCGTTGACCGCCAGCTCGCCGATGCTGCCGCCGGGGAACTCGAGCGGGTTCACCACGTACGAGTCGGTCGACATGGCCAGCCGGGCACCGGGGTCCGGCTCCCCCAGGGCGGTCAGACCCACGACACCGGCGTCGGCCAGCTCGGCGAGGACGTCGTTGCCGTAGCCGTCGAGGAAGACGGCGTCGACGAGGGCGGCCGATGCCTTGCCCCCGGCCCCGTGGGCCAGGGTGACGTACTCGTCGCTGAACCGGGGCCGACGTGCCCGGACCCTGCTGATCCGCTCGTTGACATCCTTCTCGTCGTCATTGAGGCGATTCCTGGGATCCATCGCTGTACTCTCCGCTCCTCGCGACGCCCGTTGGCCTCGGTGGCACCGAGTCCGCGTCCGGGAGGATGATAGTCCCGCGCCGGCGGAGGGCCGCCGCGGAGAGGAGGCGCTCATGTGCTTGGGAGTGCCGGCGGAGGTCATCGCGATCCCCCAGCCCGGTGAGCCGAGGGCCCGGGTCGCCATCAGCGGGGTGGAGCGTACGGTCGCCACCGACCTGGTGGCCGACGAGGAGCTCCGCCCCGGTGACTGGGTCCTGGTGCACGTCGGCTTCGCGCTGAGCGTGATCGACGCCGAGGAGGCGGCGATCACCCTGGAGCAGATCAGGCGATTGGGCGGCACCCTCCTCGACGACGAGCTCGATTCCTTCCGGAAGTCGGCGATCGAGTGAAGTACGTCGACGAGTTCCGTGACCCGGCCGCCGCCCGGGCCCTGCTGCAGCACATCCACCGGTTGTCGGGACAGCTCGACCGTCCCCTGCGGGTGATGGAGATCTGCGGCAGCCACACGCACACGATCTACCGCCACGGCCTGGAGCACCTGCTGCCGGAGCGGATCGAGTTCATCCACGGCCCCGGCTGCCCGGTCTGTGTCATCCCGATGGGGCGGATCGACGACGCGATCTGGCTGGCCCGACAGCCCGGGGTCATCCTCACCACCTTCGGCGACATGATGCGGGTGCCCGGTTCGCAGGAATCACTGCTGCAGGTGCGGGCGGTCGGCGCCGACGTACGCTTCGTCTACTCGCCGTTGGACGCGCTGCCGATCGCCCGGGACAACCCGGACCGGCAGGTGGTGTTCTTCGCGGTGGGGTTCGAGACGACCGCGCCGTCCACCGCCGTCACCCTGGAGCGTGCCCGGGCCGAGGGACTCGCCAACTTCTCCGTGTTCAGCAACCACGTGACCACCGAGCAGCCGCTGCGCGCGATCGTCGACGGGGGCGAGACGCAGATCGATGCCTTCATCGGCCCCGGGCACGTGGCGTCCGTCGTCGGCACCCACGCCTTCGACTTCCTGGCCGAGGAGTTCAACCGCCCGGTGGTGGTCACCGGCTTCGAGCCGCTCGACGTGCTGCAGGCGGTCGCCCTGCTGCTGGAACAGTTCACCTCCGGCGAGGTGGCCGCCGGCCGGGCGCGGGTGCAGAACCAGTACGCCCGGGTCGTACGTCCTGACGGCAATCCCGTCGCCCGCGCGCTGATGGACCGGGTCTTCCGCACCCGC
>CAYOBI010000109.1:0-4395 GCA_964402325.1 uncultured Propionibacteriaceae bacterium
TGTGGGCTATGGTGTGCCACGTCGCTGGACGCGCTGTTGCCGGGGGCCCGAACTGGGCCATGATGGCGCGCATCCGGCCGGATCCGGGACGGGCCGGACGCACAACAGGGGAGAGGTAACCGTGGCAGGTCAGGAACTCGGGCACAGCCTGGTGATCGTGGAGTCGCCGACGAAGGCCACCAAGATCCAGGGCTACCTGGGGCCGGGCTACGTCGTCGAGTCCAGCCGCGGGCACATCCGTGACCTGCCGACCGGAGCCGCCGAGGTCCCCGCCAAGTACAAGGGTGAGAAGTGGGCCCGGACCGGCGTCGACATCGAGGGCGGCTTCTCCCCGCTCTACGTCGTCGCGGCCGACAAGAAGGCCACCCTGCGCGGGCTGAAGGAAGCCCTCAAGGGCGCCAAGGACGTCTACCTCGCCACCGACGGTGACCGCGAGGGCGAGGCGATCGCCTGGCACCTGCAGGAGGAACTCAAGCCCAAGGTGCCGGTCCGCCGGATGGTCTTCCACGAGATCACCGAGGACGCGATCAAGGACGCCGTCTCCCACCCGCGCGACATCGACACCGACCTGGTCGACGCGCAGGAGACCCGCCGCATCCTCGACCGGCTGTACGGCTACGAGGTCTCCCCGGTGCTGTGGAAGAAGGTGATGCCGCGGCTGTCCGCCGGCCGCGTGCAGTCCGTCGCCACCCGGCTGGTCGTCGACCGGGAGCGGGAGCGGATCGCCTTCGGCTCCGCCGGCTACTGGGACCTCGAGGCCACCCTGGACGCCGGCGCCGACGCCGAACCGCGGCAGTTCCCGGCCCGGCTCACCGCGGTCGACGGTCGGCGGGTCGCCCAGGGCCGCGACTTCGACTCGCACGGCACCCTCCAGCAGCCGGCCGTGAAGGGCCGGCAGGCCGCCGAGCAACTGGTCCACCTCGACGAGGCCCGTGCCCGGGCGCTGGCCGAGGGCCTGGCGGGCCTGCCGATGCGGGTCGTCTCGGTCGAGGCCAAGCCGTACGTCCGCCACCCGTACGCCCCGTTCCGGACCACCACGCTGCAGCAGGAGGCCGGCCGCAAGCTCGGCTTCACCTCGCAGCGGACGATGTCGGTCGCCCAGGAGCTGTACGAGGGGGGTTACATCACCTACATGCGTACCGACTCCGTCGAGCTGTCCGGCGAGGCGATCCGGGCCGCCCGGGCCCAGGCCACCAAGCTCTACGGCCCCGACTACGTCCCGCCCAAGCCGCGGCTCTACACCTCCAAGGTGAAGAACGCCCAGGAGGCG
Source organism: uncultured Propionibacteriaceae bacterium (assembly GCA_964402325.1). Classification (GTDB taxonomy): domain Bacteria; phylum Actinomycetota; class Actinomycetes; order Propionibacteriales; family Propionibacteriaceae; genus Raineyella. The sequence continues at coordinate 1,271 of CAYOBI010000109.1, forward strand.
CACGAGGCGATCCGCCCGTCCGGGTCGACCTTCCGCACCCCGCGGGAGACCGGGCTGTCCGGCGACCAGTTCCGGCTCTACGAACTGGTCTGGATGCGCACCGTCGCCTCCCAGATGACCGACGCCCGCGGCGAGTCGGTGGCGATCACCCTGGGATCGACCGCCACCACCGGCGAGGCCTGCACCTTCGTCGCCCGTGGCCGCACCATCACCTTCCCCGGCTTCCTCAAGGCGTACGTCGAGTCGGTCGACGACGGGATGGCCGACGACTCCCAGCGCCGGTTGCCGCAGCTGGCCGAGGGACGTACGGTCGACGTCGCCCGGATCGAGGCGCAGGGCCACGAGACCAAGCCGCCGGCCCGCTACACCGAGCCGTCGCTGGTAGCCAAGCTCGAGGAGCTGGAGATCGGCCGACCGTCGACGTACGCGTCGATCATCCGGACCATCACCAGCCGCGACTACGTGTTCAAGAAGGGCACGGCGCTGGTGCCGACCTGGCTGGCGTTCGCCGTCACCCGGCTGCTGGAGGAGCACTTCACCAAGCTCGTCGACTACGCCTTCACCGCCGAGATGGAGCAGGACCTCGACAAGATCGCCAACGGCGAGGCCGAGCGACTCCAGGTGCTGAACGACTTCTACTGGGGCGGCCAGCCCGGCGCCGACCACCTCGACCACGCCGGCCTGCACGACCTGGTCAACCAGCTCGGCGACATCGACGCCCGGGCGCTGTCGACCTTCCCGGTCGGCGACATGGACTCCGGCGTCGTCGTGCGGGTCGGCCGTTACGGCACGTACGTGGAGGAGGTCGCCACCGAGAAGCGCGCCAACGTCGCCGACGACTTGCCGCCGGACGAACTGACCGTCGAGGTGGCCCGCGACCTGCTCTCCCGCCCGATGGGCGAGGAACGGGCACTGGGCCTGGACGCCGGCTCGGGCCACCCGATCGTGGCGAAGGCCGGCCGGTTCGGCCCGTACGTCACCGAGGTGCTGCCCGAGGACGCCCCCAAGGGCGCCAAGCCGCGGACCGCCTCGCTGTTCGCCTCGATGGACCTGCAGACCGTCACCCTGGACGACGCGCTCAAGCTGCTCTCCCTGCCGCGTACGGTCGGCACGGCCGCGGACGGCACCGAGATCACCGCGCAGAACGGCCGCTACGGCGCGTACCTGAAGAAGGGCACCGACTCCCGCTCGCTCGGGTCGGAGGACCAGATCTTCTCCATCACGCTGCCCGAGGCCGAGGCGATCTACGCCCAGCCCAAGCAGCGCGGCCGGGCCGCCGCCAAGCCGCCGCTCAAGGAGCTGGGTCCGGACCCGGTCTCCGGCAAGCCGATGGTGGTCAAGGACGGCCGGTTCGGGGCGTACGTCACCGACGGCGAGACCAACGCCACGCTGCGCAAGACCGACGAGCTGGAGTCGCTGACCCCGGAGCGGGGCGCCGAACTGCTCGCCGAGAAGCGCGCCAAGGGCCCCTCGACGCGGAAGACCACCGCGAAGAAGTCGACGGCGAAGAAGACCGCGGCGAAGACCTCCACGGCCCGGGCCACCGCGGCGACCAAGAAGGCCGCGACCGCGAGGACCACCAAGAAGGCGGCTCCCCGCAGGACCACCACGAAGAAGGCGGCCGGCGAGTAGGGGACCCGGCGCGGTGCAATAATGAGCGATCCCCGTCCGAGCCTGAAAGGCAGCATCGTGCGCCGCTACGAGATGCGTGATCTGGCCGCCGCGCCACGCTTCGCGAACCCCGATCTCGACCTGGGCAACCCCGCGATGGTCAGCCCCCGGCCTGCCGTCTGCGACCTCACCGTGCTCGACACCGCCGACCGGCGGCTGCTGCGCGCCGGGATCGTGCTCGCCCACCGCTCGACCGACGGGGTGGGGGAGTGGCTGATGGCCGCTCCCGGCTGGGCCCCCCAGCTGCCCGCCGAGTACGTCGAGGCGATGACCTCGGGCGAGGTGCCCGAGCAGATCCGTACCCTGCTCGCCCCGTTCCTGCGGCACGCCGGGCTCGCCCCGGTCGGCACCCAACGCCGCACCCGCACCACCTACCTGATCCGCACCGCCGAGCGGGAACCGGTCGGGTCGGTGATCGATGACGTGTTCGCCGTCCGGCGCGACGGCGTGCTGGTCACCCGCTACCGCGAGGTCGACGTCGACACCGGCACCATGACGCGCGACCAGGTGGACTGGCTCGACGAGGCCCTGCACGGCGTGGAGGCGGTCCGGGTCGACCGCCACCTCTCCCTGCCCGCCCGGTTCCAGGTGCTGGTCGACGAGGTCAGCGAGGACGCCGGGGCCGGCCGGCCGGTCGGCCTCGCCACCGACGGCCCCGTCGACACCGACGCGTCGATGGCCGAGATCGTCGCCCGGTTCGTCGAGCAGGGGGCCCGCCAGGTGCTGCTGGCCGACCTGAACGTACGCTCCGGGCGCACCCGGAAGGTGCAGCCGCTGGTCCGCGGCCTGCGGACCTTCGCCACCGACCTGCCGGTGCTCGCCCCGGTGTTGCCGGCCGCGGACCTCGACGGCCTGGTGGCGGCCCTGGAGGCGGCGGCCGACCGGCTCGACGGGGCCTTCGGTGCCGACCAGCAGGACCTGCTCGTCGGCGACGACTACCTGGGGATCTTCGAGCGGACCACCGCACTGGCCCGTCCCACCCTCGCCGAGGGGATCGGCCGGCGCCCCGCGCGCGAGGAGGTCGCCGAGATGGTGGCGGTCGCCACCCGGGCGGTGCTCGCCACCGGCGAGGCGGCGCCGCGCGTCGCCGACGACTCCGGCTGGCACGCCGCGGCCCTGGCCGCGGACCGGCTCGTCGCCACCGCCGAGCTCGCCTCGCTGCTGGCCCCCAAGCAGGCCCGCAAGCTGCGCGACCGGGCCCGTGACCTCTACGACGAACTGGTCGGCTGCGACAACGAGGAGCTCGAGGCGCTGCGGGCCTCACTGGAGGGCGCCTCGGTCGAGCAGGCGTTCGGCATCGGCCGCCAGTACGCCGACCTCGCCGAGAGCCGTACGGCCGCCCGGACCGAGTTCGTCGCCCACTGGCGCAAGGCCGCCCGCAGGCTCCAGCGCGCCGGCGCCGAGCTGCTGGCCCGTCTCGGCCCGGCCCGTCCCGAGCCTGAGCCCGAGCCCGA
>CAYOBI010000109.1:4495-6913 GCA_964402325.1 uncultured Propionibacteriaceae bacterium
GAGCCCGAGCCCGAAGACACCGTGATCGCCGATGCCTGAGGTCCGTGGTCTGTTCCTCGTCCTCGAAGGGGGCGACGGGGTCGGCAAGACCACCCAGGGTGGCCTGCTGGCGGGGCACCTGAGCGAGCTCGGGTACGAGGTGGTGGTCACCCGCGAGCCGGGGGACACCCCCGCGGGGGCGGTGATCCGCCACCTGCTGCTCGACCCTGCGACCGGTGACCTCGACCCTCGTGCCGAGGCTCTGCTCTACGCCGCCGACAAGGCCCAGCACCTGGCCGAGGTGGTCCGTCCGGCCCTCGCCCGGGGCGCGATGGTGGTCTGCGACCGTTACGTCGACTCGATGCTGGCCTACCAGGGCGCCGGCCGGGTGCTCGAGATGGACGAGGTCGCCGCGATCGCCGACTGGGCCACCGGTGGGCTGCACCCCGACCTGACAGTGCTGCTCGACCTCGACCCGGGGGAGGCGGTCGCGCGGATCGTCGACAAGGACCGCCTCGAGGGCGCCGGCGACGACTTCCACCGCCGGGTGCGGGAGCAGTTCCTCGGGCTGGCCGCGGCCGACCCGGACCGTTACCTCGTGCTGCCGGCCCGGCACGACCGCCAGGCCATCGCCGCTCGGATCGCCGCGGCGGTCGACGCCCTGCTCACCCGGATGTCTGCGGAGCACGGGACACTGTCGACGTGACCGATCCCGTGCAGGAGCCCGGCGGCCGCACCACCCCGCCCGCCGACCGGGGGGTGTGGGCCGACCTCGTCGGCCAGCAGGCCGCCGTCGAGGTGCTGCGTCGCGCCGTCGTCGGCGCCGCCCATGCGATGACGCACGCCTGGCTGGTCACCGGGCCGCCCGGCTCGGGCCGGTCCAACGCGGCCCGTGCCTTCGCCGCCGCCCTGCAGTGCCCCGACGGCGGCTGCGGGGTCTGCCGCACCTGTCGTACGGCCCTGTCCGGTTCGCACCCGGACGTGACCGTGATCAGCACCGAGAGGCTCAGCATCGGCGTCGACCAGGTCCGCGAGTACGCCCGCCGCTCGATGATGGCGCCGACCGTCGGCCGCCGGCAGGTGATGATCGTCGAGGATGCCGACCGGATCACCGAGGCCGGTGGCAACGCGCTGCTGAAGAGCGTCGAGGAGCCGGCTCCGGCGACCGTGTGGATCCTCTGCGCCCCCACCCCGGAGGACGTCATCCCGACGATCCGGTCACGCACCCGCGCCCTGACCCTGACCACCCCCCGGGTCCGCGACGTCGCCGCCCTGCTGGAGCGTCGCGACGGGATCGACCCGGCCACCGCCGACGCCGCGGCCCGGGCCGCGCAGGGCCACATCGGCCGGGCCCGGCACCTGGCCCGCGACGAGGCCGCCCGGCAGCGGCGCCGCGACGTGCTCCGGATCCCCAGCCACCTCGGCAGCCTGGGTGCCTGCCTGCGGGCCGCGACCACCCTGGTCGAGGCCGCCGCGGCGGAGGCGACCGGCCAGACCGCCGAGGCCGAGGCCCGGGAGCGGGCCGAGCTGGAGCAGGCCCTCGGCGTCGGGACCCGCGGCGCTCGCCCGCGCAGTGCGGCGGCGGCTCTCAAGGAGCTTGAGGATGAGCAGAAGCTGCGGGTGAAGCGGCTTCAGCGCGACGCGATCGACCGTGCCCTGACCGAGCTGACCACCTGGTACCGCGACGTGCTGAGCATCCAGCTGGGCACCGGGGCCGACCTGGTCAACGTCGAACTCGGCGAGGCGGTCGCCGAGGAGGCCGCCCGTGCCACCCCGGACCGTACGATCGCCCGGATCGACGCGATCCTGGCCTGCCGCGAGGCGCTCGAGGGCAATGTCGCCCCCCAGTTGGCGGTGGAGTCGATGCTGGTCAGCCTCGGCGCCGACGAGCCGCTCACCTGACCGACGCCGGCCGCCACGCAGTAGGCCCGCACCGCGCCGGTGGGCGACACTCCCGGGCCGGTCCCGGGTTGCGGGCCGTTCAGCGACCAGAATGACCGTGAGTGTTCCCCGACCTTTGAGGACGTGAGCCGTGATTACTCGTGACTACGACGAGGCCGACAAGGCAGGCGCCGACGTCGACCGTCCCGAGGCGTTCGGCACCGACGACGAGAACGAGCCGACGGTGACCCGGATCTCCCGCGCGGACCTGCGGCGCTACACCGAGGAGGTGGCCGGGGAGCCGGCCTCGCAGCCGACGCCCCGGGAACGTACCGTCGTGCCGGGGACCGTCTCCGCCACCCACCCCCAGGCCGAGACGGTCGCCTTCGGGGAGGACGCCGGCGAGCCGACCCGGCCGCTGGAGACTTCGGAGATCCCCGCCGCCCCGGTCAGCCCCGCCGCCCCGGTCAGCCCGGCCCGACCCCGCTCCGCGGAGCCGGTCGCGGACACCGCACCGGCGACCGTGCCGCTCGTCCCGCCGCGGCCCGTCGTACGCCC
>CAYOBI010000110.1:0-6737 GCA_964402325.1 uncultured Propionibacteriaceae bacterium
TCGAACCAGTTGATCATCTTCACCTGGGGGAAGCGGGTGTGCATCTCGTCGGAGAACACCTGCCTCCACCAGGCCTGCTTGATCGCCAGCTCCGAGTCCCCGGGGCGGGACGGCGTGTAGATCGCCGACGTCTCCGGGATGGCGACGGGCTTGTGGTGATCCACCCCGTACACCTGATAGAAGTCGGGGATCGCCGAGTCGTTGCCCGCCGACCCGTCGTAGCTGCCGGTGAGCATGTCCTCGAACTTGTGCGCCTCGGGGATCTCGTTGTTGCCCCAGGGGCGCTTGTTGCCCCAGTGGTAGAGCGACACCCCGGCCCAGTCGACGTACTGGTCGCCGGGGTAGTACGGGGCGTACGAGTCGTCCGCCATCGTCAGCTTGCCGTCGTGGTCGGTGTCCAGCGCCTTGAAGTCCGCGGTGCCGGGCCGGGCGGCGAACTGCCCGCCGGTGAACGGGTAGCCGCCGCCGTAGTTCGGCGCCCACATCATCGAGGTGCCCGGCGCCTGGCTGTGTACGGCGTCCGCCACCTTCCGGAAGACCTGGATGTAGTGCGCCGGCTGCTGGCCCCAGGCGTACCAGGACCCGTTCATCTCGTGGGCGAACCGGACGATCACCGGGGTGCCCTCGTCGTTCAGTTCCTTCAGGTCGGCGGCGAGCCGGCCGATGACGTCGTCGCTCATCGCGTCGAGGCCGGCGTGCGGCTCGAGGGTGAGCAGCAGGATGCCGCCGTTCTGGCGGACCTGCTCGGCGGCGTTCACGGTGTGCTGCCAGGTCGCGTCATCGTACGGGATGTCGGAGAACTGGACCACCACGGCGGGCGCATGGCCGAGGTTGGCCCGGTGCTCGGCGAGCGGCTGATTCTTCCAGTCCAGGTTCACCCCCAGCAGGGTGCCGTCGGTGGGCACCATGTTCGCGGCCCGTACGTCGCACCGGGTCAGGTCGTTGACGGCGGGGATGGCCTTCGTCGCGCCCACCCCGACCGCGGCGACGGCCAGTGCCATCGCCGCGAGCGGTGCCATGATGCGGGCTCGGCGGCGCCGTCCGGTCGGGGTGCCGATGTACTCAGGGTCACCGGCCGTCGGGTCGTGGTCGGATCCCAGCGGCGACCCGGGGTGGGGGTCGGTGTTGTCGCGGTGCCGCCTCATAGCCTGCCCCCGCGCCGGCCGAACCGGCGGCGCTTGCGGCCGGAGTCGGCGATCCGGTCGACGTGGCCGCGCAGGGCCAGGTCTCGGGTGACGTACACGCGGGAGATCGACCCGAGGGAGACCTCGGCCCGGGCCCGGGTGAGGGCGGGGGAGGAGCCGTACGGTCGCAGGTCGCCGCCGTGCATCCGGGTCAGGTGGAGCAGCTCGAGGGTGCCGGCCAGTCCGGACGCGGCCACCCGGTCGATGCCGCTGACGTTCAGCAGCACCAGGCAGGGACCGTCGGCGAGGTAGTCGACAAGTGCCTCGCGGATCTCCAGGACGGCGGTGGCGTCGAGGATGCCGGACACGGAGACGTCGAGGGCGAACATGCCGGAGGGGAGGAGGTCAGGTCCGGAATGGAACGGGGTCGCGGTGGTGAGGGACATGATGGCTCCTTCAGTGGGTCGGGACGGCCGGCGTCAGGGCGCCGGACTCCGCTGCGGGGAAGTCGGTGTGGACCAGCCGCAGGGTGCGCTGCAGCTCGGTCACGGAGTAAGGGGTGGGCTCGGGCATCGGCCCGGGACCCGGGTAGCGGGCGGCGCCGATGACGACGCCCAGCAGGGCGAGGTCGACGGCCACCCAGACCAGGGTGATCAGCGTCGGGTAGAGCGGGGCGAGCCCGAGGACCACCCGGCCGATCCCGATGCCGGAGGCGACCACCAGCAGAGCCATCACCAGCAATTGGGCCCGCACGTGGCGGAAGCTGGTGGCGCGGGCCTGGCGGTTCTTGGCGGTCACCGAGAACTTGAGGTGTCTGCCGAAGAAGGTCGCGGCCGCCCCGGACAGCGTCGCCTGGATCCAGGTCGGGAACAGGGCGAACGACATCTGCTGGCCCCGCCACAGCCCGCCCGCGCCGTTCGCGGCGACCTGGAACAGCAGCTGGCAGGCCCCGAAGAACGGCAGGAACAGCAGGAAGAACGTCACCGGATTGGCCCGTAACGGGAAGATGCCGAAGACCAAGAAGACGACCGGCGCGGCGATGTAGGCCAGGGCCGCGAAACCGTTCAGGTAGCTCGTCATCGTCGCCAGGTACATCAGGCGCTGGGCCAGCGACAGACCACTGACGAAGAGCGGGTTGTCCTTGAAGAACACCTGCATCGAGCCGGCCGCCCAGCGCTGACGCTGGGAGAGCATCGTCTCGGCGTCCTCCGGGGCGAGGCCGTGGACCAGAACCTCGTGGTGGTAGACGCTCGTCCAGCCCATCGCGTGCAGGTGCATCGCGGTGGCCATGTCCTCGGTGATCGTGCTGGTGTCGAGCGCGTGGACGGCGAGGGCCTGGTCGGTCCTGGCCACGTCCACGTTCTCGATGATCGCCTCGAACTCGGGGACCAGTTGGGGGCTGGTGAGCGGGTCGGAGGCGGTGATGGCCTCGAAGGCGCGGCGCAGCTCGAAGGTGATCTCCGCCAGCGTGACGCCGTGGCGCAACTGGTCCTCCGCGACCGCCACCGCGTCCAGGGCCCGCTCCAGGAGGGGCAGCCGGCCCGGTTCGCGGGTGCTGTTCTCGCCGACCAGATTCTGCAGCCGCTTGCGGGACCGGACCAGCGCCTCGCGGGTGCGGCCGGCCGCCTCGCGGGTGTAGCGGCTCAGGCCGAGGGACATCAGGGCCTCGCGCCGCAGCACGGCGTTGGAGCCGCAGAAGAAGGCGGCCTCCCAGCCGTCCTTGCCCTGCTGGATCGGACCGTAGAACAGCTCGGCCTGGCTGCCCAGCGGGTCGCGCGGCGGGACGTTCCAGAACTGCTGGGGCGTCTGCACGAAGGCGACGTCGGGGTCGTCGAAGTAGCCCAGCACCCGGTCGAGGAAACGGGCGTCCGGCACCTGGTCGGCGTCCAGGATGGCGACGAACTCGCCACTGGTCCGACTCAGCGCGTTGTTGACGTTGCCGGCCTTGGCGTAGCGCTGGCGCCCGTCCCACTCGGCACCCCGGACGATGTAGCCCACCCCGGCGAGCTCGGCGGCTCGGCGGAACTCCGGCCGATTGCCGTCGTCGAGGATCCAGGTGCGGTGCGGGTAGGTCATGTTGCGGGCGCCGAGTGCCGTCTTGAGGACCAGATCGAGCGGTTCGTTGTAGGTGGTGATGAACACGTCGACCGTGTGGTCTGGGCTCGGCTCGGGCGGAGCCGGCCGACGCTTCGCGTTCCACATGGTCAGGCTGTAGAGGATGGATTCACCGAGGCTGTACGTCTCGGCGACCACCAGCGGCAGGGCGATGAACCATGCCCTCCAGGCGATCGTCTGCGTCCAGCGCCAGCTGATGTAGGTGAGCCCGAAGGCGACCACCGCCAGGGCGATGACCCTGACGAAGAACAGGCGGCGACCACTCATCGGGCACCCCCGGAATGCGGCGATCGCCGCACGGGATGACGGTTGTCGTTCAGCATCTTGGCCCCCCCAAAATTGCTGTGGATTCCGGCGCTTGCGCCGGACGGGGCCCGCTCCTCGCCGTGGCCGCCGGAGTGCGGCAGCCCTGAGGAATGAGGCTGAAAAGCACCTCGGCCAGCGGGCGAATTGCGGGCTCAATTCCCGCAACACTGCGAGCTGACATCTCGATGGTAGGACGCCCGGTGGCCCCGTGGCCAGTGCCGATCACCCCGGGAGGAAATCCAATTTCGCCGTGTAATTTCACGGATGGGTGCGGTGGCGCCGATCCGGCGTGCCCGCACCGAGGTCGAATCGTTCCGCACCGTGGGACGTTCGGCGCTCTTGCGGTTCCTCGAGTGGTGCGAACGGGGCCGAGTCCCGGCCTTCCGGGTGCCGGTCGATGGCTTCAACCTGTCACGGAAGATGTCATTGACAAGGGGAAACCGATGCCCTATCGGCTCCTGTCCCGTGTTCGGGCGCCGACCGGGGTGCGGTCCCAGGTGCGGTCCGCTGGGGTGCAGCCGCCAGCCGTGGTTCTCCCGGGTCGCGGCCGGAGAGGCCGATGTAAAAGGCGTGTGAAGTTCTGTTGTCGATTCCGTCGCGAGGGCAAGAATTCAGTGAACCATGGGTGAAATTATCCCCGGATCGCGGGAAGCAATTTGACCCGCCACACCTGCGGGGGTATCCACATGGGTGTGCGCACTTCGAGACTCGTCCTGCTGGTCACCTCCGGCGTCCTCGCCGTGGGGCTGCTGGCGGCCGTCCTGATTGCGCGCGTACGGACGGATCAGCCACCGGCCGGGCCGCTGATCTGGTCGGATGAATTCGACGGTCCGGCCGGATCCGCTCCCGACCCCACGAAATGGAAGAACGACGTCGGTGGGCACGGCTGGGGCAACCAGGAACTCCAGTACTACACCGACGGCAGCGCCAACACGTTCCTCGACGGCCGGGGTCACCTGGTCATCGAGGCGCGGCAGGAGAGCCCGGCCGGGCTGCGCTGCGGCACGGCGAGCTGCGCCTACACCTCAGGCCGGCTGATCTCGGCCGGCCGGTTCAGCCACGCTTACGGCCGGTACGAGGCCAGGATCAAGGTGCCGGCCGGCCGGGGGACGTGGCCGGCGTTCTGGATGCTCGGCGACGACATCGCCGCCCACCCGTGGCCCGCCTCGGGTGAGATCGACGTGATGGAACACGTCGGCCAGGAGCCCGGCACGCTGCACGGCAGCGCCCACGGGCCGGAGTACTCGGGCACCGGGTCGATCACCCGCGGGTACACCCTGCCCGGCGACGGGTCACTCTCCGACGACTTCCACACCTACGCCGTGGACTGGAGCCCCGACGGCCTGGCCTGGTCGATCGACGGGAAGGTGTACGGCCGGATGGACCGCTCCGACGTCGGCGACCGGGCCTGGGTCCTCGACAAGCCGTACTTCCTGCTGCTGAACCTCGCCATCGGCGGGGTGTGGCCGGGGCCGCCGGACGCGAGCACCTCCTTTCCGCTGCGGATGGTGGTCGACTACGTCCGCGTCTACGACCGGCCCGGCGCGAGCGCCTCGGCCACCACCGCATCTGCGGCGGTGCCGACCGGCACGCCGGTGGCCCTGCGGGGCTACGGGGACAACTGCCTCGACGTCAAGGACGGCGCAGAGACGCCCGGCACAGCCGTGCACATGTGGCAGTGCCTGCCGGTCGACAGTCAGCGCTGGACACTCGGCGCGGACGGTACGCTCCGCACCCTCGGGGCTTGCCTGACCCCGGCCGGGGGACACACCGAGGACGGCACCCCGCTGCAGTTGGCCACCTGTTCGGGAGCCGCTGAACAACGGTTCCGCTACGATGCCACCAGTCGGGCCCTGATCGCCGACTCCTCGGGCAAATGCCTGGACGTCTCCGACTTCTCCACCCAGAACGGCGCCCTGCTCCAGCTCTGGAGCTGTGCCGGTAGTGCCAATCAGCGTTGGACATCGCTTCCGTGATCCCGGTCACCCTGACCGCGGTCGACGAGCCTCACGCCCCCAGGAGAACACCATGTCCGGATCACACGCCATCAGACGGGTCGCCGCCCTGCTCCTCGCCACACTGGCGGGACTGGCCGTGACGACCTCTGCAGGAGCCCCCTCGGCGCGCGCCGCGAACCGTACGCTCGTCTGGTCCGACGAGTTCAACGGGACGACGGGCACCGCGCCCGACCCGAGCAAGTGGCGCCACGACGTCGGCGGCAACGGGTGGGGCAACCAGGAGCTGGAGTACTACACCGACGGCAACGCCAACACCTTCCTCGACGGCAAGGGTGATCTCGTCATCGAGGCGCGCAACGACGGCCGCTGGGACCCCTCCTGCGCGGGGGGTCACTGCGCCTACACCTCCGGGCGGCTGCTGACCCTGGGCACCTTCGCCCACACGTACGGGCGGTACGAGGCCCGGATCAAGATCCCGAAGGGCCAGGGGATGTGGCCCGCCTTCTGGATGCTCGGCAACGACATCGCCACCAACCCGTGGCCCGGCTCCGGCGAGATCGACATCATGGAGAACATCGGCCGCGAACCGGGCACGGTCTGGGGGAGCATCCACGGCCCGGGCTACACGGCCGCGGGGAACGTGGTCCACGGCAGCTACACGCTGCCCAACGGCGCCGCGCTCGGCGACGCGTTCCATACGTACGCCGTCGAGTGGTCCCCGAAGACGATCACCTGGTACCTGGACGGCGTCGCCTACCTGACCCGGACCCCCGCCGACCTCAACGGTGCCACCTGGGTCTTCGACAAGCCGTTCTTCATGCTGCTGAACGTCGCGGTCGGTGGCACCTGGCCGGGCAGCCCGGACGCGAGCACCAGCTTCCCGCAGCGGATGCTGGTCGACTACGTCCGGGTGTACGACCTGTCCGCGTCCTCGACGCCCACGGCCACACCCACTCCCACGCCGACGCCGACGCCCACGCCCACGCCGACAGCAACGGCCACCGCCACGCCCACTCCCACGCCGACCGCGGCGCCCACCGCGACCGGGCCCTACGTCGGGCGGACCGGGCAGCTCACCGGCTACGCGGGCAAGTGTGTCGACGTCGACCAGGGACTGGCTGTGCCCGGCACCGCGCTGCACACCTGGGACTGCTACAGCTCGCTGGCCTCCCAGCAGTGGACCCACGCGAGTGACGGCACCATCCGGAGCATGGGGCTGTGCATGGACACCGTC
>CAYOBI010000111.1:0-1549 GCA_964402325.1 uncultured Propionibacteriaceae bacterium
GGCCAGTCCCGCCGGGTCGTAGAGACCCCACCGCGCGGTCAGCTTCACCGGCGGCGTCGGCACCAAGGTGGCGATCGCCCAGGCGATGGACCGGCACGACACGATCGGCCAGGACCTGATCGGCATGCTCGTCGACGACCTCGTCGTGGTCGGCGCCGAGCCGCTGTTCGTCACCGACTACATCGCCTGCGGCCGGGTCGTCCCGGAGCGGATCGCCGGCATCGTCCGCGGGATCGCCCGTGGCTGCGAGATCGCCGGTGCCGCGCTGCTCGGCGGCGAGACGGCCGAGCACCCCGGCCTGCTGGACCCCGACGAGTACGACATCGCCGGTGCCACCACCGGTGTCGTCGAGTACGACCGGATCCTCGGCGCCGACCGGGTGCGCCCCGGAGACGTGGTGATCGCGATGGGTTCCTCCGGCCTGCACTCCAACGGCTACTCGCTGGTCCGCCACGTCCTGCTCGAGCAGGCCGGCTGGGCGCTGGATCGCGAGGTACCCGAGTTGGGGGGGACCCTCGGGGAGGAACTACTGGTGCCGACCCGGATCTATGCCCGTGACTGCCTGGCGCTGGCCGACGCCACCGAGGTGCACGCGATGAGTCACATCACCGGCGGCGGCCTGGCCAACAACCTGGCCCGGGTGGTCCCCGACCACCTCACCGTCCGGATCGACCGGGCGACGTGGACACCGCAGCCGATCTTCTCCCTGGTCCAGCAGGCCGGCGCGATCTCCCAGCCCGACCTCGAGGCGACGCTGAACATGGGCGTCGGCATGGTGGCGCTGGTGCCGGCCCGGAATGCGGACGAGGCGCTGGCCGTCCTGGCGGCCCGGGGGATCGATTCCTGGGCCTGTGGCGAGGTCCTCGAGGCGGGTGCCGGGGACGGTGGAACGGTGATCCTGGAGGGTCGTCACACGGCATAGATCTGGGGGGCGACACGGGGTGTTCACGGCCGGTGGAGGACTTTGATTCATCCACCGGCTCGGGTAGCCTGTGTCTCACGACAGTTACCAGATACATGCCGCGGCCCAGCCGCAGGCGCTACCAGATGCGAGGGGGTCGACCCAAATGGGGCGCGGCCGTGCGAAGGCAAAGCAGACCAAGGTTGCTCGCGAGTTGAAGTACCGCTCGGTAGAGACGGACTTCTCCTCGCTGGAGCGTGAACTCCGAGGAGAGTCCTATCAGGACGAGGATCGGAGCGACTCCCACGATGGCGATGTGCCGGACGCGTACGCGGATCTGGCGGCTCGTTACAACGTCGACGAGGATGACGAGTACGGCGGGTACGGGGAGATGAGGAAGTCGGGCTGACGCCCGGTCCTGACCCGTCGGCTTCCGTGTCGGTTCCCGGGGCGCACGTCGCCCCCGTCGCTTGGCGTCCGGACATCCTGGACGGCTTCTCGTGCACTGATCTCCCCTTGGTGGCGGGCGCACGCGCCGTTGGCGAACCCGAGACCTCCGTCGGGGGCGTCCTGGTCCGTCGTGACCGCGACCGCCCCCTGCCGGAGTGGACCCGCCCGTACGCTCCGCGTCCCGGTGACCACGCTCTG
>CAYOBI010000111.1:1649-6432 GCA_964402325.1 uncultured Propionibacteriaceae bacterium
GTCCCGGTGACCACGCTCTGCGTCCCGATGAACACGGGCGCCCTGCTGTTCTCTATCTGCACGGCTGGAACGACTACTTCTTCCAGGCCCACGTCGCCGACTTCTGGGCCCGGCTGGGGTACGACTTCTACGCCCTGGAGCTGCGTCGGTACGGGCGGGCGTTGCGACCCGGACAGCTGTTCGGCTACATCGACGACCTGGACGACTACTCCCGGGAGCTCGACGCGGCGGTAGCGGCGCTGCGGGCCGAGGGCCACGACACGCTGGTGCTGATGGCCCACTCCACCGGTGGGCTGACCGGGGTCCTGTACGCCGACACGCACCCGGGGGTCTTCGACGCCGTCGTGCTCAACTCACCCTGGCTCGAGCTGTCCGGCAACCCGGTGCTGCGCCAGGTCGTCTCCCGGGTCGTCACCGGTGCTGCCCGGATGGCGCCGACGACGGTGCTGCCGGTCGTCGACCAGGGCTTCTACCGTCGGACGATCCTGGCGTCGGAGGACGGCGAGTGGGCGTACGACACCGACTGGAAGCGGTTGAACGCCCCGATCCGGCTGGGCTGGGGCCGGGCGATCGTCCGGGGCCAGGAACGGGTCGCCGCCGGCCTCGGCCTTGAGGTCCCGGTGATCGTGCTGTGCTCCGACCGCTCGGTCACCGGCACGACCTGGTCCGACGAGATGGCCCGGGCCGACACCGTGCTGGACGCCGACGGGATCGCCCGCCGGGCGCCGTACCTCGGCCGCCAGGTGACGGTGGTGCGGATCCACGACGGCCTGCACGACCTGACCCTGTCCCCGCCGCCGGTCCGGGCCGAGTTCTTCGGTGCTGTTGGGACGTGGGTGGCCGCCTACTGTGGCCTGTGACACGATTGCGTGGTGAATCAAGGGCCACACGTCGTTGTCATCGGTGCAGGTTTCGCGGGGATCCAGGCGTCCCGGGAACTGGCCCGCCAGGGCTGTCGCGTCACCCTCGTCGACAGGCATCCGTACAACACCTTCCAGCCGCTGCTCTACCAGGTCGCCACCGGCGGTCTCAACCCGGGTGACGTGACCTACTCGCTGCGCAACTTCGCCGGCAAGCACCCGGGCGTGCGGTTCACCTGCGGCACCGTCACCGGGGTGGACCCGGACAGGCGGACCGTCGCCCTCGAGGACGGCCGTACGCTCGACTACGACTACCTGGTGCTCGGCTTCGGCGTGACCGCCAACTTCTTCGGGCTGCCCGGGGTGGCCGAGAGCGCCCTGCCGATGTACACCCGTGCCCAGGCGATCGCCTGTCGCGACGCGGTCTTCGGGCGCCTCGAGCACTACGCCGCGCTGCCGGCGGAGGAGCGGGACGGCAAGGACCTGCACATCGTGGTGGTCGGCGGCGGTGCGACCGGCGTCGAGATGGCCGGCTCGCTGGCCGAGATGCGGTCCACCGGGGTGCCGAACATGTACCCCGAGCTGGACCGCAAGCGGGTCAAGGTGCACCTGATCGAGGCCGGCCCGGTGCTGCTCGGCCCGTTCGGCCACCAGTTGCAGGAGTACACGTACGACGAGATGGTCAAGCGAGACGTCGACGTCCGGCTGAGCACCTCGGTCGCCGAGATCGACGGCGACCGGGTCGTGCTCAAGGGCGGCGAGGTGATCGAGAGCGACGTGGTCGTCTGGGGTGCCGGCGTCGGAGCGTACGACTGGGCCCGCGGCCTCGGCTTCGAGCTGGGGCGGGGCGGCCGGATCGTCGTCGACCAGATGCTGCGGGTGAAGGGCCAGGACCGGATCTTCGCCGCCGGCGACTGCTCGATCATCGAGGACCAGGCGTTGCCGCAGCTTGCCCAGCCCGCGATGCAGATGGGCGTGCACATCGCCGG
Organism: uncultured Propionibacteriaceae bacterium; assembly: GCA_964402325.1. GTDB lineage: Bacteria > Actinomycetota > Actinomycetes > Propionibacteriales > Propionibacteriaceae > Raineyella. The sequence continues at coordinate 3,499 of CAYOBI010000111.1, forward strand.
CCAGATCGTCGCACTCGCGAAGGGCGAGCAGCTGCAGCGCTTCGAGTACTGGGACAAAGGCACGATGGCCACCATCGGCCGCAATGCCGCCGTCGCCGAGATCGCCCTGCCCGGGCGCAGCGCGCCGCTGCCGTTCACCGGCATCATCGCCTGGGGGATGTGGGTCGGGGTACATCTGTTCATGCTCCTCGGCGGCCGCAACCGCGTCGGCGCGATGATCAACCTCGGCTTCCGCTACATCGCCTGGGGCTCCAACACCTGGAACATCGTCGGCGACATCAAGTCCCCGCTGCGCGCGAAGCCGGCGGCGACCGAGGCCGACTAGCGCCCCCGGCCCGGGCTCAGAGGAACCGTTCGGCGAGGCGTACGGCCTGGGTGCCGTACGCGGCCGAATGCGTGACGGCGTGCACCAGCAACGGGTGCAGTTGGTGCAGGCCGATCAGGCCGCGCCAGCCGTCGGCCAGCCGGGCGCTCTCGGCGTACGCGTCGAGGATCACGTCGATGTGCGGGGCGCCGAAGAGCGACAGCATGGCGAGGTCGGTGAGGCCGTGCCCGCCGTGCGCCGCGGGATCGATCAGCACGACCCCCTTGGGGGACCACAGCACGTTCCCGGCCCACAGGTCGCCGTGGATCCGGGCGGGCGGTTCCCCGTCGTCGAAGACGCCGTCGGCCAGCCGGGCCGCGATCCGTTCGACGGTCCGCATCCCGGCGTCGTTCAGGTTGCCCAGCGAATGCGCCGCCTGGGCGTACGGCAGCAGCCGCTGCTCGGCGAAGAAGACCCCCCAGGTCTCCTCGGGCCGCAGCGTCATCGCCTGCACGCCGATGAACCCGTCCCCCTCCCAGCCATCCGGCCCCTGCCCGAAGGCGGTGGCGCCGGCGGCGTGGGTGCGGGCCAGGGAATGGCCGAAGGCCTCCGCGGCGGCCTTGGACGGGCGGGCGTTCGGGACGTTGTCCAGCTCGATGCGGCCCTCCTCCACGGAGCGGACACGGACGACCCGGGCGCTGCCCGGTCCGGCCTGCGCCAGCCACCTCAGGCCTGCGGCCTCGACCTGGAAGAAGCCCTCCGGGGCGGTCGCGGACTCCTTGGTGAACGTTTCGTGCGCCATATCGGAAGCCTATCTGGAGAATGCGCCGATCTCCTACATGCGCCGTAGTGCGGGCCCCGCTGTGCGGCGGCGGACGATATGGCGAAGATCACATCGCGCGGGCTGTCCTCAGGGTAGCGCCGGCGACCGGGTCGGACCCCGACGATCCGCAGCGCGGGAAGGTCCGGGAAAAGCAGAAGGGCCGCACCATCGGTGCGACCCGTGCTGTGGTGGCCAGGACCGGGCTCGAACCGGTGACCTTTCACTTTTCAGGCGAACGCTACTACCAACTGAGCTACCTGGCCGAAGGATGACTCCTTCAACAGAAAAACGGTGACACGAGCGATTCGTTCGTCTCACCGCCTCCGCGACCCCGACGGGACTCGAACCCGCGACCTCCGCCGTGACAGGGCGGCGCGCTAACCAGCTGCGCTACGGGGCCATCCGGTTGCGCACCCCCTGCTCGTTGATCCGCGATCTGATCGCCGATCCCCGGAGCGGAAGCTCGTTTCCCGAGTGACCTGCCGCCGTTTCAGGCAGCTCGAGAACTATAGCGCGACCGGGAAGCAAAAGTGAAATCGAGCAGTCCCGGTGTGCCCGGAGGGGGCCGGATCCGCGCCGTTACGCCGATCGGGGCCACTGTGCGGCGTATCGTTTCCCGACTCCGGGGTGCCGGGGGGTGCCCGTTCCGGATCCGATCCGGCCCCGGCGGCAGGACCCAGGTGGTGTTCCTCCTGCCGTCACTCCTCGCGCGTCGACGGCCCGGGCCCGGTATCGTCTGACCGGACGGATCATGGCGAGCGGATGCGCGCGACAGGGAGATGACGGATCAATGACGATGGCCGGAGCTTGGATCTACACCCAGGGCACGCGCAGCGGGCGGTGGGCGAACATTTCGTTGCTCGGGATCGAGGATGCCGGTGGCATCCCCTCCGCCGAGTGGAACAACCTCACCACCGGCGCCGGCCTGCTGCTCTTCCCGGACGGCAAGTGGAACCAGGGTGGCCGGTTCCACCTGTTCTACAAGTCCGCCGGCGCCGAGGCCGCGGCCCAGGTCGACACCCTGCTCGAGCCCGCCGATCCGCAGTACCCGTCGAGCCCGACGGCCTGGCAGCACGTCTGGCGCCGCTGCGTCGACTACGTGAACCACCTCGCCGGCGGTGAGGTCGTCGCCCTGGAGGACCTCGCGGCCGCCTGGCGTGCCGAGGTGGACGAGCGCGAGGCCGTCGCCGCGGAGGCCCTCAAGGGGGTCGAGCAGCCCGATCTCGAGGACACCGTCCGCAAGGCCGCCGACAAGGCCAAGCAGCGCCTCAACGGCATCCGCGCCCGCCGGATCGAGGAGCGGGAGGCCCGGGAGGCCGCCGCGGCCCGTGGGGAGTCCCCGGAGTCGACCGGCCCCGCCGTCTCCTGAGTCGCACGGAAGGGCCGCCGGCAGTCCGGCGACCCCCAGGAACGTACGACCATCGCCCCCGACGCCCGGGTCACTCTCCGGGGTCGGGGGCGATGGCGTACCGGGGTGGGGCATCGTGGGTCTCGGCAGAGGGGCCCGGTCGCCGAGGGCCCCTCTGCCTTTCCTTGCCAGCAGCGTGGGGGCAGCTGCTGCCGCGGCGGCCCGCATCATCGGGGGCCGGCCGAGGTCCTGGGGTCGACCGGCGTCAGCGGCCGCAGAGCTGCAGCTGGTTCGCGTAGCGCACCCAACCGGGCAGGTCGGCACGGAACGCCTCCCGGGTGGCCGGCGAGTCGGCGGCCCGCCAGTCGACGGTGTCGTTGATCTCCACCTCGTACTTGCGCCACTCGAACCAGTTGATCATCTTCACCTGGGGGAAGCGGGTGTGCATCTCGTCGGAGA
>CAYOBI010000112.1:0-6389 GCA_964402325.1 uncultured Propionibacteriaceae bacterium
GGCCCGACGCCCGGCACCGACGGGCCGTCGGGTCCGGGGGACGCCGGCCCCCACGGCCCACGGTGGCGTCGCCGTCCCGGTGGTGGCCTGCCGCGGCGGCGACGGGTCGGACGCTGGGCGATCGGCGTCGTCGCCGGGTTGCTGGCCTACCTGCTCGCCTTCCCGGCCTGGGCGTGGTTCGGCTCGGCGCGGGTCGACGCCGCCTCGGCCGGCGAGCGCCCGGCCCGCCAGCCGGGGATCACGCTGCTGCTGACCGGCTCCGACACCCGGGTCGGGCTGACCACGTCCCAGAAGGGTTCGTACGGCGGCGGGGCCGAGGACAGCGGGCGGTCGGACACGATCATGCTGCTGCACATCCCGGTGGTCGGCTCCCCTGCTCTGGTCTCGATCCCCCGCGACTCGTACGTGGCCATCCCCGGGCACGGCAAGAACAAGATCAACGCTGCGTACGCCTTCGGTGGGCCCAAACTGCTCGCCCAGACGATCGAGCAGGACACCGGCGTACGGATCGACGGGTACGTCGGCCTCGGGTTCGAGGGCTTCGTGCAGATCATCGACTCCCTCGGCGGGATCCCGATGTGCCTCGACACGGCGATGAAGGACAAGGACGCCCATGTCGACCTGCCGGCCGGCTGCCAGACCCTGACCGGTGCCGAGGCGCTGGGCTACGTCCGGATGCGCAAGTCCGACCCGCGTGGCGACATCGGCCGGATCGAGCGACAGCGGACGATGGTCGGCGCCACGGTCAAGAAGGCCATGTCCCCGCTGACCGTGATCAACCCGGTGCGCTGGATCAGCCTCAACAACGCCGTCCGCGGTGCGATCAGCCGCGGCACCGACACCGGACCGTTGGACGCGACGGCTCTGCTGTACGGTGCGGCCGTGGTCGGGTCCGGCGGCGGCCACACGTTCAGCGTGCCGGCGGCCAACACCAGCTACCGCACGGCGGTCGGCGACGCGGTGCTGTGGGACGACGCCAAGGCCAAGGTGGTGTTCCAGGCGATGAAGACCGGCAACACCAGCGACCTGGCCCAGTTCGACAAGAAGAACTGAGACCCGGAGCCGGGGCTCAGTGCTGGCGGATCCGCTCGCCCTTGGCCTCGGCGGTGGCCTGCAGCTCGGCCTGGAAGGCGAGCATCCGCGCGGTCAGCTCGGGGTCGCCGGCGGCCAGCATCCGGACCGCCAGCAGGCCGGCGTTGCGGGCATTGCCGATCGCCACCGTCGCGACCGGGACGCCGGCGGGCATCTGCACGATGGAGAGCAGTGAGTCCATCCCGTCGAGGTACTTCAGCGGGACCGGGACCCCGATCACCGGCAGCGGGGTGAGGGCGGCGAGCATCCCGGGCAGGTGGGCGGCGCCGCCGGCACCGGCGATGATCGCCTCGAGCCCGCGTCCGTGGGCCTGCCGGCCGTACGCCACCATCGCCTCGGGCATCCGGTGCGCGGAGACGACGTCGGCCTCGTACACGATGCCGAACTCCTGCAGCGCGATCGCCGCGGGCTCCATCACCGGCCAGTCGGAATCGGATCCCATCACGATGCCGACGCGGGGCTGTGCGGTCATGCGATCTCTCCCATCAGGTAGCGGGCGGCGTGCAGGGCACGGGCCCGGACGTCCTCCAGATCGGAACCGTACGCCGTCACGTGCCCGACCTTCCGGCGGGGCTTGACCGCCTTGCCGTAGAGTTCGACCTTCAACTGCGGGTCGCGGGACATCACGTGCAGCAGGCCCCCGGCCAGATCCTCACGGGAGCCGCCGAGTACGTTCTCCATCACGGTCCACGGGGCACGCGCCGCCGGGTCGCCGAGCGGGAGGTCGGCCACGGCCCGCAGGTGGTTCTCGAACTGCGACGTGTGGGCCCCGTCGATCGACCAGTGGCCGGTGTTGTGCGGGCGCATCGCCAGCTCGTTGACCAGGATCCGGCCGTCGCGCGCCTCCATCAGCTCCACGGCCAGCACCCCGACCACGCCGAGCTCGCCGGCGATCCGCAGCGCCAGCTGCTGGGTGGCGATGATCCTGGCCTCGTCCAGCCCGGGGGCGGGGGTGACGGTCTCGGCACAGATGCCCTGGTCCTGGAAGGTCTCCGAGACCGGGTAGGCCACGCCCTGACCGGACGGGGACCGGACGACGAGGGCGGACAGCTCACGGGTGAAGTCGACGAACTCCTCGACCAGGATCCGCACCTCGCCGCTGGTGCCGGAGCCGGCGGTGGTGCCGCCGCCCGCCTCGCCGGAGGCCACCGCGTCGAACGGCACCGAGGCCTCGTCCGGGCCGTCGATCTTCCAGACGCCCTTGCCGTCATAGCCGCCGCGGGAGGTCTTGGCGATCACCGGCCAGCCGATCCGGTCCCCGAAGGCGACCAGGTCCGCAGCGGAGTCGACCACCGCGTACGCCGGGCAGGGGGCGCCGAGGGCGGCCATCCGCTCGCGCATCACGACCTTGTCCTGGGCGTGGACGAGGGCTCCCGGTCCGGGACGTACGGCCACGCCACGCCGCTCCAGCTCGGCCAGGATCGTGGTCGGCACGTGCTCGTGGTCGAAGGTCACCGCATCGCAGTCCGCGGCGAAGGCCAGCACGGTGTCGGGGTCGGTGTAGTCGCCCACCACCACCTCGTGGGCGACCTGGGCGGCGCTCACGCCCGGGGCCTCGGCGAGGAGTCGTACGTGCAGCCCCAGCCGGGTCGCCGGCCCGTACATCATCCGGGCCAACTGGCCGCCGCCGATGATTCCCACCACGAAAGGTCGCGCTGCACTCACGAGGGACAAGGCTACCCGGACCCGCCCCGGCCGGCCGACGGCCTGGGACGCGGATGTGAGAGTATGCACCCGATGACCGAGAACCAGCCGCAGACTGCCGTCCCCAGCCCCGATGAGGAACTCCCCGAGGGCACCCAGCCGGGCCTGATCGCGCGCGAACAGGACGTCCTGGCGCACCCGGAGCGCTACCGGATCCTCACCGGTGACCGCCCGACCGGCTCGCTGCACCTCGGCCACTACCTCGGCACCCTGCAGCGCCGCGTGCAGCTGCAGGACGCGGGGGTGCCGACGGTCCTGGTCATCGCCGACTTCCAGGTCATCACCGACCGGGAGGACCCGGGCGACATCCAGCGCAACGTCTTCGAGATCCTCAAGGACTACCTGGCCTGCGGAATCGACCCGGAGAAGACGGTCACCTTCACCCACTCCGCCGTGCCGGCGCTGAACGAGCTGCTGCTGCCGTTCCTGTCGGTGGTCAGCCTGCCGGAGATGGAACGCAACCCCACGGTGAAGTCGGAGCTCGCGGCGTCCGGCCAGAAGACGCTGAACGGGCTGCTGCTCACCTACCCGGTGCACCAGGCCGCGGACATCCTGTTCTGCAAGGGCAACCTGGTGCCGGTCGGCCGCGACCAGCTGCCGCACGTCGAGCAGACCCGGGTCGTCGCCCGGCGGATCAACGAGCGCTACGCCGGCGGACGGACCATCCTGCCCGAGCCGCAGGCCCTGCTCTCCCCCGCCCCGCTGGTGCTCGGCATCGACGGCGACAAGATGTCGAAGTCGCGCAACAACTTCATCTCCATCTCACACACCGCCGAGGAGACCGCCAAGCTGCTCCGCAAGGCGAAGACCGACGCCGACCGGCACATCGCCTACGAGCCGGAGACCCGCCCCGAGGTCTCCTCGCTGGTGCTGATCGGCGCCCTGCTCAGCGGCCAGGAGCCCGAGGACTTCGCCGCGGCGATCGGTGACCGTGGCGGCAAGGCCCTCAAGGACGCCGTGACCGATGCGGTCAACGAGCACCTCGCCCCCATCCGGGCCCGACGCCTCGAGCTCGGCCAGGACATGGGCTACCTCCAGCAGGTCCTCCGCACCGCCAACGAGAAGGCGAACGAGATGGCCGACGCGACTCTGGCCGAGGTCAAGGACGCGTTGGGGATGATCTACTACTGAACCCCCATGCCCGTCTGGTGCTGAGGCCGGGACCCATCGGTCCCGGCCTCACGCGCATCGTCGGGTCGTGGGTCAGTCGACGACGGCCGCGCCGGACGCCTTGACCGGGGCCTGGGTGGGACGGAAGATCAGCCACCGCTGCAGGGAGAAGTTGGCGACCGTGGCCGCCCCCTGCGCAAAGAAGAAGGAGATGGCCTGGACCGCGAAGCGCGGCAGGTGCGCGGCGGTGAGCAGCGGGAACAGCTGGGAGAAGATGCCCACCTGCAACGCGAAGGTGATCACGTACGTGAGCATCGTCAGGACGAAGCGCCGCTTGGACGGCTGTGCCTTGAAGGTGAAGCGCCGGTTGAGCGAGTACGCGGTGATGGTGCCGACGACGAACGAGGTCGCCTTCGCCGGGGTGTAGCCGATCCCGAGCGCCATCAGGATCAGCAGCAGGCCGAAGTCGACGACGGCCGACATCACGCCGGTGCCGAGGTACCGGATGGCCTGCTGCAGAAGTCCGACGTGTTCGACGTCGACGTGGCCGGCCGGCCGGTCCTCCCCGGGGGCGTCGATCAGGGCGGTGTCGACAAGGGCGGTGTCGATCAGGGCTGTGTCGGTGCTGCTCGTCTCGATGATCGTCGCCTCTGCGCTCGTGGTCTGTGTCCTGGCCGGGTCCCGGTCGCCCGGGTCGGCCCCCTGCGCGACGCCTCGGTCAGCCCGATCCGAACGATCGCCCCGATCCCCCGGATCGTCGACCGCGTCGGCCGCCAAGGACCCGGCCGGGAGCTCACCGTCAGGCCGATCGGCCTGGTCGCTCCCGGGGTACGTCACCGGGACAGCCTAACCCGGGGCCGGACGCCTCCCTGTTCCGCCGCCCCGCACCACCGGCCGACACCCACGAAATCCTCAGCCTGCGCCCGGCGCGTTCCCGGTCCGCGGCACACCCGTGCCACAGACCGGATGTGAGGTCGGTCACTCTGACGGTTCAGCGCAGGTGCGTGACGTCGCCCGCTGCGAAGGCCTCCACCCCGGCGTCGGTCTGCACCAGCACCGCCCCGCTCGGGTCGATCCCGACGGCGAGCCCGGTGACCGTACGACCGGTCCCGCCCGGCACCTCGAGCAGCACCCGGACCTGGCGGCCGATCGTCGAGCACTGGTCCTCGTACGCCTGGCGCATCTCCGCCAGCCGACCCTCGTCCCACATCCGGTACATCACCGACCAGGTGCCGACCACCTCGGCGACCAGGTCGGCCTTGTCCACCTCGGCACCGCACAGCTGCAGCGACGTCGCAGTCGGCACCGGCAGCTCCTCGACGGACAGCGAGACGTTGATCCCGAACCCGACGACACATCCGGGCCCGTACGGGCCGTCGACGCGTTCGGACAGGATGCCGCAGATCTTGCGGCCGCCGACGAGCACGTCGTTGGGCCACTTGAGGGTGGCGTCCACGCCGGCCGCACGCCGGATCCCACGCGCGATCGCGACACCGGTGAACAGGGAGAGCCACATCCACTCCGGCAGTGGGCGGCGCGGGGCGACCCCCAGCGAGATCGCCACGGCAGCGCCGGGCGGGGCCTCCCAGCGCCGGTCGAAGCGCCCACGGCCCGAGCTCTGGTGGTCGGAGACACGGACCAGTCCGATCCCGTCGCCGGCCCTGATCCGGGCCGCGACGTCGGCGTTCGTCGACCCTGTGGTCTCCACCACCTCGACGCTGTGCCACAGTCCGGCACCCGCACCAAGGGCCGTTCCATCCCCGAGAACCCGTTCGCGGAGTCGCTCTGCATCGGTACGTGGGGACTGGGGCATGTTGCCCAGCCTACCGGCGCCCACCAGATCGCCGAGGGACCGGCGGAGCGCTCGCTCAGGCGCTACAGTCGGCCCAAGCCCGCACCCTTGTCCGACACCGTACGGCCGTACGAGGGGCGGGAGCTACACCGTAGTAGGCACCCGAGGCGAAGGTTTCAATAGGTATGGACGTCGACATCCACACGACAGCAGGGAAACTCGAGGATCTGAAGCTGCGCATCGAGCAGGCGGTCAACGCCGGTTCTGCCGCCGCTGTCGAGAAGCAGCACGCGAAGGGCAAGCAGACCGCTCGCGAGCGGATCGAGGCCCTGCTCGACGAGGGCTCCTTCGCGGAGCTGGATCAGTTCGCCCGCCACCGCTCCCACGCGTTCGGGCTCGAGGCTCGGCGTCCGTACGGTGACGGCGTGGTCACGGGCATCGGCGCCATCCACGGTCGCCCGGTCTGCATCTTCTCCCAGGACGTGACCATCTTCGGTGGCGCTCTCGGCGAGGTGTACGGCGAGAAGATCGTCAAGATCATCGACTTCGCCCTGAAGACCGGCTGCCCGCTGATCGGCATCAACGAAGGTGGCGGCGCCCGGATCCAGGAGGGCGTGGTCTCCCTCGGCCTGTACGGCGAGATCTTCCGTCGCAACACCCTCGCCTCCGGTGTCATCCCGCAGATCTCGCT
>CAYOBI010000113.1:0-6322 GCA_964402325.1 uncultured Propionibacteriaceae bacterium
GCACGCGCCGCGGGAGCGGGCGCGTCGGAATGAGCACGCGCCGCGGGAGCGGGCGCGTCGGTCGTGGGGGTGGTGTGGCGTCGCCCGGCGAGCACCGTCGGGTCGGGGATGTGTGTCGTGCACACGCCGTTGCCGTCGGCGATGGTGGCGAGGCGCTGGACGTGGACGCCGAGCAGCCGGGAGAACACCTCGGTCTCGGCGGCGCACAGCTCGGGGAACTCCTCCGCCACGTGCGACACCGGGCAGTGGTGCTGGCAGAGCTGCTCGCCGGTGCGGGACGGCTGCATGGTGGCGACGTAGCCCTCGTCGTTCAGGGCGCGGGCGAGCGCGTCGGGGGCGGCGATCGCCTCCCCCTCGGCGGCCGACTCCTCGAGGATCAGCTGGTAGCGGCGGACGACGTCGGAGACCCGGTCCTCGGCGAACCGCTCGATCGCGGGGTCACCGGCCAGTGCCTGCAGCTGCCGCAGCGCCTGGATCGCCAGCTCGTCGTACGAGGAGGGGAAGTGGGTGCGGCCGGCGTCGGTGAGCAGGAAGACCTTGGCGGGTCGGCCACGGCCGCGGGACCCGTAGACCCGCTGCTCCTCGCTGCGCAGGTCGCCCTCCTCCTCGAGGAAGGCGAGGTGGCGGCGGACGGCGGCCGGGGTGAGGTCAAGCCGGTCCGCGAGCTGGCCGGCGGTGGAGGGGCCGTGCTCGAGGATCGAGCGGGCCACCCGCTCCCGGGTCGTCCGCTCGGCGTCGCGGACGCTCGGCGTGGGCAGCGTCGTACGCTCCGTCGCGGTGGCCCCGGGGCCACCGGACGGACGCACCGCGTCCACCCGGGAGGATTTCACAACGCCATTGTTGTCTTAATCATCACGAAGTCAAAACGGCCGCGTGCCACAACCGCATGCCGGACACTGGGCCGCGGCGCGGCGGACGAGTTTCGTCCCGGGGTCGACGCGGGCCCCGGGACGGCCCCCCCGCGTGCTGCGCGGGGCCTTGAGGTCAGGGTCGCCGGTCAGGCGACACCCTCCAGGAAGTCGCCCACCAGCTGCGCGAACTCCCTGGCCTTCTCGATCTGGGTCCAGTGCCCGCAGCGGCCGAAGACGTGCAGCCGGCTGTCGTCGATCCAGTCCAGCAAGGTCAGCGAGTTGGACAGCGGGATGACCTTGTCGTCGCGGCCGTGCACGACCAACGTCGGGTGGCCGATGGTGCGTACGTCCGCCTCGGTGTGGGCCAGCCCGTCGACCCCGTTCTGGCGCGGTGCCGGGAACATGGCGGAGAACGCCTCCTGGGCCCCGGGACGGATGCTCGCCTCGTAGCGCATCCGGACCAGGCCGTCGGTGATCAGCGACGGGTCGTACGCGAACGTGGTGCGCATCAAGGAGTCCATCGCCTCGAGCGACGGCCGGTAGCCCCAGACCCGGTCCAGTCCGTCGGTCAGTTCGAACGGGACGCCGGCGGCGCCCATCAGGATGAGCTTGTCGACCCGCTCGGGGTGGTGGATGGCGAGGGCGAGGGCCATCGAGCCGCCGAACGAGTTCCCGACGACCGAGGCCTTCTCGACGCCCGTCGCGTCCATGAAGGAGATCATCTGGTCCAGCCAGACCTGCCGGCTGTAGGTGATCCCCTCCGGTACCTGGCTGAAGCCGAAGCCGGCGAAGTCGGGGGCAAGCATCCGGTACTTCGGCGACAGGGCGCCGATCAGCAGCCGCCAGTTGGCCCACGCGCTGACGCCGGGACCGGAGCCGTGGCACAGCAGCACCGGCGCCCCCTCACCGATGTCGTGGTAGTTGGTGACGATGTCACCGGTCCGGACGGACCGGCCGATCTCGGGGTTCTGCTCGCTCATCCTCGTTTTTCCTTTCGGGGGCGCGTCGTTGCGGGCCCGGTGCTCCCTGCCATGGGATCGCCTGTTCAGGCTATGGGGCCGGCCGTAGTGCGTGAAGGGGTGTGACCGCCCTGACGAACAGGGCGTGACATCGGGTCGGATCGATGCTGGTCGGATGGATGCCGGCGGAGGACGGCGTGCCGGGGTCTGTCCGGGTTCCCGCGGACGCTATGGGCTTCACGCGGACGCTCGGGACCGACATCCGGGTTCCCGCGGACGCTGTGATGTTCCCGCTGCACCCTGCGTATCCGCGGGAACGCACGAACGTCCGCGGGAATGCACAAGGGTCCGCAGCCACACCCCACCCCAGCGTCCGCCCCTCAGCGACCACTGGCAATGGCGCTGATGCCGCCGCGGCGGATGGCGCGACGGTTGATGTCAAGGTTCCCGCGGACGCTGTGAGCTTCCCGCGGACGCAACGGGACCCCGACCCGGTTCCCGCGGACGCCGTGATGTTCCCGCGGCACCCTAGGTATCCGCGGGAACGCATTAACGTCCGCGGGAACGCACAAAGGTCCGCGGAAACGCACAAGGTCCGCGGGAACGCGCGACTGCCTCAAGCCGGCCTCAAGCCATCCTCCGGCCGGCCGCGCAAGGAGACGCTGGGCCGATCACGTCCGCCGGTGCCGGTGTTATCCGCCGGCTGGCGGCGCGAGCAGGCGGCGGACACCGACACGGCACAGCATCAGGACCACGACGAGGCCGGTCACCGACCAGAAGCCACCGAGGCTGACGCGTCCGTGGAACACCAGGGCGATGAGTTCGAGGACCAGGAACTTGCTGCCGAACAGCACCAACCAGAGCAGCAGGGCGGACGCCACCCGCTCGACGTTTCGCTCGGCCGCCTTGAACCGGGCCTTCGCCCGGTTCTAGGCGCCGATGACCACCTCGAGCACCGCCTTCAGCAGGATGGCAGTGAGCAGTGACAGGGTGAATGTCTCGGTGATCACCACCGGCACGTACTCGGCGGCGAGGTTGAGCACCACGACGTATCCGAAGACGTCGACGACGTGGGCCGGGGCGGCGGCTCTGCCCCACGGGGGGACCCGCTCCGGAGCACTCGGGGAGCTCATGGCCCGACCCTACCCTGCAGGGGGCCGGCCGGGGTCCACCGCCGGCCCCTCATCCGTCTCTCAGGCGCGCCCGACCTAGACTCGTCGGGTGCCCGACACCCCCGCCGCCCTCGAGATCGACGACCTGGTCGTACGCCTCGGCGGGCGCACCGTTCTCGACCACCTCTCGTTGCGTGCGGAGCCCGGCCGGGTGACCGCCCTGCTCGGCCCGAACGGCGCCGGGAAGACGACCTTGATCCGGTGCTGCACCGGGATCCTCGGCCCGCAGTCGGGCACGATCAGGATCATCGGCCAGGACGTCGCCACCGCCTGTGCCGACGGCCTGGTCGGGATGATGCCGCAGACCACAGGCGCCTGGTCCGGCGTACGCCCGCTGGAACTCCTCCGCTACCTTGCGTCACTGCACGCCGACCCGCTGCCGATCGAGCCACTGGCCGAGCGGCTGGGACTGGACGGGTTCGCCTCCACCCCCTACCGGCGGCTGTCGGGCGGCCAGCAGCAGGCGGTGAACCTGGCGGGCGCCCTGGTCGGGCGCCCGCAGCTGGTCTTCCTGGACGAGCCGACGGCCGGGATGGACCCGCACTCGCGCCGTTCGGTCTGGGCGCTGATCGGTGACCTGCGCGAGGCCGGCGTGTCGGTGCTGCTCACCACGCACCTGATGGACGAGGCCGCCGAGCTGGCTGACCGGATCTGGATCATCGACCACGGCCGGATCGCCCTGTCCGGCACGGTCGAGGAACTGACCGCCGACGGCGCCTCGCTGGAAGACGTCTTCCTGGCCAACACCGACGCCCGGATGCACCCATGAGGGGCACAGCGACACCACCCACGGCAGGAGGCCCCGTGACCGCGCTCGACTACTCCCCCGCCCCGGGAGCGGCACCCGCCGGGCGCCGGGTGTGGAGCCACGCCCTGATGGAGACCAGGCTGCTGGTCCGCAACGGCGAGCAGCTACTGCTGGCCCTGGTCATCCCGATCGGCTTCCTGGTGGTCGGCAAATGGTTCGGACCCGCGCTCGGCTACGGGTTCCGCGAGCTGGCCCCGTCCGTCTTCGCCCTGGCGGTCTGGTCCACCTGTTTCACCTCGCTGGCGATCAACATCGGGTTCGAGCGCCGCTACGGTGTGCTGGAGCGACTCTCCCCCACCCCGCTGGGGCGCGGCGGGCTGCTGCTCGGCAAGGCGATCTCGTTGGTGATCGTCTCGATCGGCCAGCTGGCCGTCCTCGCGGTGATCGCCCTGGCGCTCGGCTGGCGCCCGGTCGGCGGCCTGCTGCCCACCCTGGTGACGACGCTCACGACGATCCTCGGCGGACTCGCCTTCGCCGCGATCGGGATGCTGCTGGGCGGCACACTGCGCGCCGAGGTGACCCTCGGGCTGGCCAACCTCATCTACCTTGTGCTCTTGATGGGCGGCGCGGTGATGCTGCCGCTCGGCCGCTACCCGGAGGCCCTGCGTCCCGTGGTCGCCCTGCTGCCCACCGCCGCCGTCGGCGAGTCGCTCCGCGCGTGGTCCGACGGTACGGTGCTCTGGCAGCCCCTCCTCGTAGGGTTGGTCTGGTCGGTGCTGGGCGCGCTGGCCGCACGAAAGGCTTTCCGTTGGACCTCATGACCCGACTGTTCGGCACGACCCGCGCGCTGCGCGGCTGGTCGCTGGCGAACCTGATCGCCAACAGCGGCATCATCCTGACCGGCGGCATCGTCCGCGTCACCGGGTCGGGGCTGGGCTGCTCGCAGTGGCCCAAGTGCACCGAGGACTCGTACGTCACGCTGCCGGCGAACGGCCTGCACGGGGCGATCGAGTTCGGCAACCGGCTGCTGACCTTCGCGCTGATCATCGTCGCCGTCGGCACCATCATCGCCGCCTTCCGGGCCCGCGACAACGGCGCCCCGGCGCCGCGGGTCCGGTCCCTCAGCCTGCTGGTGATGGTCGGTATCGTCCTCCAGGCCGTGGTCGGCGGCATCACCGTCTGGGTCAGGCTCAGCCCGTATCTGGTAGCGGTCCACCTGCTGCTCTCGGCGGCGCTGGTCAGCATCTGCACCTGGATGGTCGGCATCTCCTGGCGCCGCCCGGCCGTGGTCGCGGACCGGTTGCCGGTCGCGCTGACCCGGGTGGCGTACGTGCTGACCTGGGTCGCGGTCTACCTCGGCACCCTGGTCACCGGTTCGGGCCCGCACGCCGGCGACCTCACCTCCCCGCGCACCGGCCTGGACCTGGAGACGATCGCCAAGATCCACGCGATGAGCGTCTGGCTGCTGGTCGCGCTGTCCATCTACTTCGTCGTGAAGCTGCGCAACCGCCAGTCGTACGAACTGCTCGCGGTGCTGCTGCTGCAGGGCGCGGTCGGCTACGTCCAATACTTCACCGGGTTGCCGCGCGGGCTGATCATCGTGCACCTGCTCGGTGTCTGCCTGGTGATGATCGCCTCCACCGACCTGGTGCTCTCCGTCCGCCGGCCCACCGAGGCCCGCACCACCGGCACCCGGGACCTCGCCAGCGCCTGACCTGCGCCGGCCCGCAACGGCCGGCCGGCCGGTCGACCGGTCACCAGGGGGCGATCACGCGGTTCAGCTCGAGGCGGCCCTGCACCAGCCGGGTGAGCTTGGCGGGGTCGGCGACGGAGAACTCCGGATGCAGGTCGTGCAGCACCCGCAGCACGTCGTCGGGCCGCACCAGCGGCTCGCCGTGGGCGATCACCAGGTCGAGCATCGCCACCCCGCCGGTGGCGTACGCGCTGATCCCCTTGACGTCCGCCCGGGCGTCGAACGACCGTGGGCCGTGTTTGGTCATCCGTTCGGTGAGCACCTCGTCGCGGTCCAGGAAGAGCCGGACCGCGTCCGCCATCGCCCGCCCGTCGGCGCCGGGCAGCTCGACCCGCCACACCGACGCCTCCAGCCCGTCGCTGATCCTGCCCGCCTCCGACACGCGCACCTCGAGCAGCACCAGGCCGTCCGGCATGGCGTCGTTGAGCGCGGCCAGCACCTTCGCCGGGTCGCAGACCTCGGCCAGCCCGATCTCGAGGTACTCCGCCTCGGTCGCGGCGCCGGTCGGCGAGGAGTTGGCGTACGAGATCCGCGGGTGCGGGTTGAAGCCCGACGAGTACGCCATCGGTACGTGGGCACGCCGCAGCGCCCGCTCGAAGGCCCGGACGACGTCGCGGTGCGACGTGAACCGGGCCCGGCCGCGCTTGGCGTAGCGGATCTGGAGCCGCTGGACCGGCGGGGCCTGCTGTTCGGGTTGCTGCTGGGCTGCCACGAGGTGCCACCCTACCCGGCATCGTCCTCCGGGACCGCCGTCCTGCCCCGCACGGGGCGGGACGGCTCAGCCTCGGCCGAGGCCGGCGTTGCGGGCCTTGATGATCGCGTCGGCCCGGTCGGCGGCG
>CAYOBI010000114.1:0-6216 GCA_964402325.1 uncultured Propionibacteriaceae bacterium
CGCTGCGGCGCCTGCACCTCGACCTGGCTCCCGGCCGGCGCAGCCGCCGCGAGCTCGAGGCGGGCGTCGACGCGTCCCCCGCGCCGACCGGCGTCGCTCGCACCTCGGTCGCCGCGATGCAGGGCGTCCCCGCCGCGCAGGTCGACACTGCCCTGCGGGTGCTGGCCGACGAGGCCTCCGCGGGGCTCACCCGCGGCTGGGCGGAGGCGGTCCGGACGGCCGCCCGGTCACGCACCGGCGACCTGGCCGACGCGCTCGACCGCGCCGTCGCGTCGACGAACCTCCAGATGCACCGCAACCGCCGGTGGTGGACCGTGATCCGGGTCGTGCAGTGGGTGCTCATCGGCGTGGTGCTCGTCGGCGTGGCCTGGCTGGGAGTGGACTTCGCCCTGCTCTACCTGCGGATGCCCCCGCTGCCCGATCTCGCCTGGCGAGGAATCCCGGCCCCGACCGCCCTGGTCGGCGGCGGGGTCGTCCTGGGGCTCGTCGTCGGGGGACTCAGCCGGATCGGTGTCGAGGTCGGCGCCCGCCGCAAGGTGTCCACCGCGCGCCGGGCCCTGCTGGGCAAGATCGACACCGTCACCCGCGAACTGGTCGTCCACCCGGTCAACGAGGAGCTGGACCGCTACGAGCGGGTTCGCGCCGCGCTGGCGCAGGCCGCCGGCTGAGCCGTTCGTCCACAGCACCCGCGGCGCCACCTGCCGTTGTCCACAGCCCGACCGGCGCCTCGCCGTCAGGAGATCGAGGTGTCCCACCCTCCGGGGGAGATCACGCCCGACCAGGGCAGACATGACCGGAGGAAGACCATGGACGCCATCATCACGCTCACCGGCAACCTGGGCGCCGACCCGCGGATCCGCGCGGTGGGGCCCGAGCAGCACCTGTTCACCGAGTTCTCGATCGCGAACACGCCGCGGATCCAGCGCGACGGCGCCTGGCAGGACGGCGTCACCACGTGGTATCGGATCACCTGCTGGCGACGCCTGGCCGAGAACGCCTTCAACTCCCTGCGCCGCGGTGACGCCGTCATCGTCCACGGCAAGGTCCGGACCCACGAGTGGGCCGACAAGGACGGGGTGGTACAGACCCGCGAGGAGATCGAGGCGCTGTCCATCGGTCCCGACCTCAACCGCGGCTCGGTCTTCGTCCTGCGCCGCAGCCGTACGTCGACGCCAGCGCAGGTCGGCGAACCTGCCAACGGGACCGACCTGCCCGTGATGGAGCCGCAGGAGGGCGACGAGCCGCCGTTCGCCACCACCGCCACGCCGGTCGCCGGCGGCGAGGGCGCCCCGCCGGCCGGCTCCGCGGAGGACGACCACTCCGTCCCCGACGAGGACCGCCTGCTGGAGGACGACCGCGACGACGAGGCCGGGACGTACGGTCGGGCCGTCGCCTGACGGCGTGGAGGAGAGGCGAGCCACGGACCCCACGGGCACGGCGGGAGGATTGGGGCGACCCCGCCGTCGCTGGCATACTGGCGACGGCGTGCCCTCGCGCCGTGCCCGCCCTCCCGGACCCCGTCCGGGTCCGTCCGTGAGAAAGCTGGAGTGATTCGTGGCTGAGTTCATCTGCACGATGCACAACGTCCGCAAGAAGCTGGGTGACAAGGTCGTCCTCGACAACGTCACGATGTCGTTCTTCCCCGATGCCAAGATCGGTGTGGTCGGCCCCAACGGCGCCGGCAAGTCGACGATGCTGAAGCTGATGGCCGGGCTGCTTCAGCCCGACAACGGCGACGTGGCGATCTCCAAGGGCGCCTCGGTCGGCATCCTGCTGCAGGAGCCGCCCCTCACCGAGGGCAGGACGGTGCTGGAGAACATCCAGGAGGGCGTCGCCGAGATCAAGGGCAAGCTCGACCGGTTCAACGAGATCGGCATGGAGATGGCGAACCCCGACGCCGACTTCGACGCCCTGATGGCCGAGATGGGCGAGCTGCAGACGGCCCTCGACGCCGCCAACGCCTGGGACCTGGACTCCCAGCTCGAGCAGGCCATGGACGCGCTGCGCTGCCCGCCGGGCGACGCGATCGTCGACGTCCTGTCCGGCGGCGAGCGTCGCCGCGTCGCGATGTGCAAGCTGCTGCTCGAGCAGCCCGACCTGCTGCTCCTCGACGAGCCCACCAACCACCTGGACGCCGAATCGGTCGCCTGGCTCGAGGGCCACCTCAAGGCGTACCCCGGCGCCGTACTGGCCGTCACCCACGACCGGTACTTCCTCGACAACGTCGCCAGCTGGATCTGTGAGGTCGACCGCGGCCAGCTGCACCCGTACGAAGGCAACTACTCCACCTACCTCGAGACCAAGCGCAAGCGCCTCCAGATCGAGGGCCAGAAGGACGCCAAGCGCGCCCGGATCCTGGAGAAGGAACTGGAGTGGGTGCGGTCCAGCCCGAAGGCCCGCCAGGCGAAGAACAAGGCCCGTCTGGCCCGGTACGAGGAACTGGCCGCCGAGGCCGAGCGCAACCGCAAGCTGGACACCTCCGAGATCAACATCCCGCCGGGCCCGCGCCTGGGCAACGACGTCCTCAAGGCCACCGACGTGCACAAGGCCTTCGAGGAGCGCGAGCTGTTCGATGGCCTGAGCTTCGAGCTGCCGCGGGCCGGCATCGTCGGCGTCATCGGTCCGAACGGCGTCGGCAAGTCGACCCTGTTCAAGATGATCGTCGGCCAGGAGACCCCCGACGCCGGCGAGCTGGACCTCGGCAAGACCGTGTCCTTCTCCTACGTCGACCAGAGCCGCGCCGGCATCGACCCGGACAAGAACGTCTGGGAGGTGGTCTCCGACGGACTCGACTTCATCAAGGTCGCGAATTTCGAGATGCCGTCCCGGGCCTACGTCGCCTCGTTCGGGTTCAAGGGGCCGGACCAGCAGAAGAAGTCGGTCATGCTCTCCGGCGGTGAGCGCAACCGCCTCAACCTGGCCCTCACCCTGAAGATGGGCGGCAACCTGTTGCTGCTCGACGAGCCGACCAACGACCTCGACGTCGAGACCCTGCAGTCCCTCGAGGATGCGCTGCTCGAGTTCCCCGGTTGCGCCGTCGTGATCTCCCACGACCGTTGGTTCCTCGACCGTGTCGCCACGCACATCCTCGCCTGGGAGGGCACCGAGGAGGACCCCGCCCAGTGGTTCTGGTACCAGGGCAACTTCGAGGACTACGAGAAGAACAAGGTCGAGCGTCTCGGCGTGGAGGCCGCCCGGCCGCACCGCACCGCCCACCGTCGCCTGACCCGCGACTGAACGCCGCCGGGGGCTCCGTACCTGAACAGGTGCGGAGCCCCCGCAGTGTGCGTGCTCGTCGGGCTGTGGCTGGGCCGGCCCGGTCTCAGGCCGACTTCATCGTCGCGGTGCGCTGGCGACGAGCCCGCAGCTGAGCGGCGTAGACCTTGGAGGCCTCGAAGGAGATCTGGCGCAGCGGGGTCGCCCACCGGCGCGGATCGAACTTGCCGACCGGGCCGGAGATGCTCAGCGCTGCGACCGGGGTGTGTGTCGGCGACATCACCGGAGCGGCGACGCAGTTGAGACCGCGTCGCACCTCCTCGAAGTCGAAGGCGATGCCCTGCTCCTTCACCCGGGCCAGCTGGCGGCGCAGCTTGTCGGGATCGGTGATGGTGTGCGGAGTGATCGCCGGTAGTTCGCTGCTGCAGACCTGGTCGATCAGCACCGGGTCGTACGCCAGCAGTGCCTTGCCGATGCCGGTGCAGTAGGCCGGGACCCGGCCGCCGATCCGGGACGGCGAGGGCACCCGGTGGAACCCGTGCAGCTTGTTCAGGTAGACCACGTCGGTGCCCTGGAGCACAGCCAGGTGCACGGTCTGGCGGGACTGCTCGTACAGGATGGAGAGGAAGGGCGTGAGCACGTCGCGCAGCATGTCGATCTCCGGTGCTGACTCGGGCGTCGGCAGGTCATGGATCATCGGACCCAGCCGGTAGTTGCTGCCCGCACGCTCGACCGCACCGTTGCGCTCCAGGATCCCGAGCAGGCGGAACGCGGTCGACTTGCTCAGTTCGGTACGCCGGGCCAGCTCGCTCACGCCCACGCCCGTCGTCGCCTCGTCCCCGAAGGCCCGAAGCAGCGCCAATGCTTTGTCGACGGCAGTCCGGCTGTCGCGCTGGCCCGTTGTCATCCATTCACCTCCGGTGGTGCACCGTCGATGGTGCATTCAACACGAAACAGTGCCGCAGGGTGGCACCGTGGTCCACACTGTACCTGTCAATATCCAGATCCGGTGACATCGGCCGCCCCGAGGCACCGTTGAGGTCACCCGAACGGCGCGAAAGGCGCGTAGATCCGCGGAATGACAGGGAATGAGACGTGTGTCACATTCCGTCCGGCGGCTGGACAAGGGACCTACGGCATTTGTCGTACTACGCCATGCGGGGGGACTGGGGTGCTCCCCGGGTACCGGAAGGTGGGACGGGGACTTGCCGAGCGCCCCGCGGGCAATGGTCAGACCGATGGAGCGACGGACGCGCGATTGTCAAGTGGTTCGGGCCGATTCCGGCGGCCGGCGGCCCGGCTCCGGGGACGCAACAGCGCCCGGGGTGGGGACCCCGGGCGCTGTTGCCGAGTGGTGCTGGGTGGTGGGAGGGGCGACGGATCAGGCCGCGCTGCCGCCGGCGGCGAGCGAGACCGCCACGTCGATCAGCATGTCCTCCTGGCCACCGACGTAGCCACGACGGCCGGCCTCCTCCAGGATGTCCTGGACCGGGACGCCGTAGCGATCGGCGGCGCGCTCGGCGTGGAAGAGGAAGGAGTTGTAGACGCCGACCTTGCCCTGGATGATCGAGGCGCGGTCCATCATGGGCTGGCGCGGGATGATCGGGGCGGCGACGTCCTCGGCCGCGGCCAGGATCTTGATGGTGTCGAGGTTGGTCTTGATGCCGAGGCGCTCGAACGCCGCGCCCAGCACCTCGGTCGGGGAGTTGCCCGCCCCGGCGCCCAGGCCGCGCAGCGACCCGTCGATCCAGGTGGCGCCCTCGGCCACGGCGTACACCGAGTTGGCGACGCCGAAGCTCATGTTCTGGTGGCCGTGGAAGCCGACCTCGGCATCGTCACCGAGCTCGTCCTTCAGGGCCCGGACCCGGTCACCGACCTGGTCGAGGATCATCGCGCCGGCGGAGTCGACGACGTACACGCACTGGCAGCCGGCATCGGCCATGATCCGGGCCTGCTTGGCCAGCTGGCCGGGCTCGATCATGTGCGACAGCATCAGGAAGCCGGCGGTCTCCAGGCCCATCGCACGGGCCTCCTGGAAGTGCTGGATCGAGACGTCGGCCTCGGTGCAGTGCGTGGCGATCCGGATCACGTCGATGCCGCGCTCCTTCGCCTCGCGCAGCTCGTGCAGGGTGCCCAGGCCCGGCAGCATCAGGGCGGCGATCTTGGCGTGCTTCGCCTCGCCCTTGGCGGCCTCGATCAGATCCATCTCGCTGACCCGGGAGAAGCCGTAGTTGAACGAGGAGCCGGCCAGGCCGTCGCCGTGGGTCACCTCGATGATGTCCACGCCGGCCTCGTCGAGGGCGCGGGTGACGTCCCTGACCTGGTCGAGGGTGAACTGGTGGCGGACCGCGTGCGAGCCGTCGCGCAGGGTGGTGTCGATGATCCGCGTGGCGTACGTCCTGTTCGGATCCAGCGTGTGCTTGGCGGTGCTCATGCGCGCACCCCTTCCTGGGTCTTGCCGGCCTGGATGCGCTCGGCGAGCAGGTCGCCCGTGCGGGTGGCGGCGGAGGTGATGATGTCGAGGTTGCCGGCGTACTCCGGCAGGTAGTCGGCGGCACCGCGGACCTGGATCAGGCAGGTCACGCGACCCCAGCCGTTCCACTCCGGACGGGCGTGGTCGAACTGGGGCTCGGCGACGAGCTTGTAGCCAGGGACGTACGACTGGACGGTCTCGACCATCCGGGCGATGGATTCCTGGACCGCGTCCTGGGTGGCGCCGGCCTCGGCGGCCTCCGCGGGCAGCGAGCAGTACACGGTGTTGCGCATCATCATCGGCGGCTCGACCGGGTTGAGGATGATGATCGCCTTGCCCTTCTTGGCGCCGCCGACGGCCTCGAGAGCGGCCGAGGTGGTCTCGGTGAACTCGTCGATGTTGGCGCGGGTGCCGGGGCCGGCGGACTTCGAGGCGATCGAGGCGACGATCTCGGCGTAGTCGACCGGGACGACCCGGGACACGGCCGCGACCATCGGGGTGGTCGCCTGGCCACCGCAGGTGATCAT
>CAYOBI010000115.1:0-6115 GCA_964402325.1 uncultured Propionibacteriaceae bacterium
CCAGGCCAGTCGGGCACCCGTACGCTCCGCGAGGCGCAGCGCGGCGCTGAGCGCGCCGGCGGCCCCGGCGGCCCGCTCGCCGACCAGGATGATCCCGGCCGTGCCGAGCGCGTCGGCGGGCAGGGCGTCCAGCCCGGCGGCCTCGGCCCCGGGGACGGTCGGCAGCAGGGTGGCGCCGATCTTGGCCGCACCGTTGCTGAGGTAGGGAGCCAGCGTCTGCACGTGCAGCTTGCGCTTGAGCCAGGCCTTGCGCAGCCGCAGGAAGACGATCGGCGACTCCTCCTCGGGCTCGAACCCGACGAGCAGCACCCCGGAGGCCTTCTCCAGGTCGGCGTACGTCACCGACTCCGCGAGCGTCCGGCCGGCGACCGCGTGGCCGAGGAACCCGGTCTCCTCGGCGCTGAGCGCGCGGGAGCGGAAGTCGACGTTGTTGGTGCCGACCGCGACCCGGGCGAACTTCGACCAGGCGTACGCGTCCTCGACGGTGGTCCGGCCGCCCGGCAGCAGGCCGACCGACGAGCCGGCGGCCCGCAGGCCGGCGACCGCGACATTGACGGCCTCGGGCCAGGAGGCCGGGCGGAGCACGCCGTCCTCACGGACCAGCGGGTGGGTGAGCCGGTCGTCGCCGCGACCGGAGGCGAAGGCGAAGCGGCCCTTGTCGCAGTTCCACTCCTCGTTCACGTCCGGGTCGTCGCCGGCGTAGCGGCGCATCACCTCGTTGCGGCGGTGATCGACCCGCAGCTCGCAGCCGGCGGCGCAGTGCTCGCAGGTCGTCATGGTCGAGACCAGGTCGAACGGGCGGGCCCGGAACCGGTAGGCGGTGCTGGTCAGCGCACCGACCGGGCAGATCTGGATCACGTTGCCGGAGAAGTAGGAGTCGAAGGCCTGGTCGCCGTGGATCGCGACCTGCTCGACGGCCCCGCGCTCGGCCAGCTCGATGTACGGGTCGCCGGCGATCTGGTCGGCGAACCGGGTGCACCGGGAACACAGCACGCAGCGCTCGCGGTCGAGCAGGATCTCCGCGGACAGCGCGATCGGCTTGGGGTACGTACGCTTCACGTCGCTGAACCGGGTGTCGCCGTTGCCGACCATCATCGCCTGGTTCTGCAGCGGGCACTCGCCGCCCTTGTCGCAGATCGGGCAGTCCAGCGGGTGGTTGATCAGCAGGAACTCGTTGATCCCGTTCTGGGCCTTGGCGGCCACCGGGGAGGTCGCCTGGGTCCGGATCACCTGGCCGGGCATCACCGCGGTGGTGCAGGAGGCCTGCGGCTTGGGCATCGGCCGGCCGCGGCCGTCGTCGGTGATCTCCACCAGGCACTGGCGGCAGGCGCCGATCGGGTCGAGCAGCGGGTGGTCGCAGAAGCGCGGGATCGGCCTGCCGATCATCTCCGCGGCCCGGATGATCATGGTGCCCTTGGGCACGTGGACCTCGACACCGTCGATGGTGACGGTGACCAGGGTGGCCGGGTCGGTGGTGGCGATCTCGCGGGCCAGCGGGTTGCGGGAGGCGACCGGGGCCGCCGCCTGCGGGACGAGGCCCTGGGGGTCCTTGATCGTGTCGGTCATGCGGTGGCTCCGCTCTCGGCAGCGACGGCCGGACGGTACCAGGCGGTCGTCTTCTCGTAGGGGAACAGTTCCCGGGCCGGGGTGTGCAGACCGGCCTCGAACTCGGATCGGAAGTGCTGGACCATCGACTTCACGATCGTGGCGGTGCCGTCGGCCAGCGCGCAGAACGACCGGCCGGCGATGTTGTCGGCCAGGTCGAGCAGCTTCTCGACGTCACCCTCCTCGCCCTTGCCCGCCTCGAGGCGGTCGAGCAGCTGGACGAGCCACCAGGAGCCCTCCCGGCACGGGGTGCACTTGCCACACGACTCGTGCTTGTAGAACTCGACGTAGCGGGCGCAGGCGCGCACCGCGGAGGTGGTCTCGTCGAAGCACTGCAGCGCCTTGGTGCCCAGGCCGCTGCCGGCCCGGGCCGGGCCGTCGTAGTCGAGCGGCACGTCCAGGTGCTCGGCGGTGAGGACGCCGAGCGAGGAACCGCCCGGGGTCCAGAACTTCAGCTGGTGGCCGTGCCGGATGCCGCCGGCGAGGTCGAGCAGCTGGCGCAACGTGACCCCCATCGGGGCCTCGAACTGGCCGGGGTTGGCCACGTGGCCGGACAGCGAGTAGAGCGTCATGCCCCGCGAACTCTCCGACCCCATCGAGGTGAACCAGTCCACCCCGTTGGCGATGATCGACGGCACGGTGGCGATCGTCTCGACGTTGTTGATCACCGTCGGCGAGGCGTACAGGCCGGCGACGGCCGGGAACGGCGGCTTGAGTCGCGGCTGGCCGCGGTGGCCCTCGAGCGAGTCGAGCAGTGCCGTCTCCTCGCCGCAGATGTACGCGCCGGCGCCGGCGTGCACGGTGACCTCGAGGTCGAAGCCGGTGTTGAGGATGTTCTTGCCGAGGTAGCCGGCCGAGTAGGCCTCGCGCACCGCCTGCTGCATCCGCCGGATGACGTGCAGCACCTCGCCGCGGATGTAGACGAAGGCGTGGTGGCAACCCACGGCGTACGAGCTGATGATGATGCCCTCCAGCAGCGTGTGCGGGGAGGCCATCACCAGCGGGATGTCCTTGCAGGTGCCCGGCTCGGACTCGTCGCAGTTGACCACGAGGTAGACCGGGTTGGGGTTGTCCTTGGGCAGGAAGCTCCACTTCACCCCGGCCGGGAAGCCGGCGCCGCCACGACCGCGGAGGCTGGAGGCCTTCACCTGGCCGGCGATGTCGGCGGCCGGCTGGCCGAGTGCCGTACGGAGCGCCGCGTAGCCGCCGCGCCGCTCGTAGTTGGTCAGCTTCCAGGCCCGCTCGTCGCCCCAGTTGGCGCTGAGGACCGGGGTCAGCATGTCGGTCACTTGCCCTCCTCCTGCGATGCCGGGCCCGGCAGGTCTGCCGGGTCGGGGGCCTGCCAGCCGTTGCGCTCGGCGATCTTGAGACCGAGCAGGGACTGCGGCCCGGCGGCCGGGCCCTCGTCGGCGCGCCCGTCCGGGAAACCGGCGAGCACCCGCTCGGCCTCGCGCCACGAGGTGATGGTGGCACCGCGCGGGGAGACCACGACCTCGTCGTGGCGCAGCTTCTCGACCAGCTCGACCGCCTTGCGGGGGGTCATCGTGTCGAAGAACTCCCAGTTGACCATCACCACGGGGGCGTAGTCGCAGGCGGCGTTGCACTCGATGTGCTCGAGCGTGATCGCGCCGTCCTCGGTGGTCTCGTCGTTGCCGATGCCGAGGTGCTCGTGCAGCGCGGCGGCGATCTCGTCACCGCCGAGGATCGCGCACAGCGAGGTGGTGCAGACCCCGACGTGGTGCTTGCCCATCGGCTTGCGCTTGTACATCGTGTAGAAGGTCGCCACCCCGTTGACCTCGGCGGGGGTGATGCCGGTGACCCGGGCACAGATCTCGATCGCGGCCGGGGTGATCCGGCCCTCGACGCTCTGCGCCAGGTGCAGCATCGGCAGCAGCGCGGACCGCTTCTGCGGGTAGCGGGAGGCGAGCTCCTCCATCTCGGCGATGGTCTCGGCGGTGATCAGCGTCTCCTCGGCGGGGTCGGCCTCGACGCCACCGGTGTGGTCGAAATGGCTCCGGAAACCGCTCATCGGTCGACTCCTCCCATCACGGGGTCGAGGCTGGCGCCGGCGACGGAGACGTCGGAGAGCATGGCGCCCTTGGCCAGGACCGGGAAACTCTGCAGGTTGACGAAGCTGGGGTCGCGGAAGTGGGCCCGGTACGGCCGGGTGCCACCGTCGGAGACGACGTGCGCACCGAGCTCGCCCTTCGGGCTCTCCACCGCGACGTACACCTGGCCCGGCGGGACCCGGAAGCCCTCGGTGACCAGCTTGAAGTGGTGGATCAGCGACTCCATCGACTCGCCCATGATGTGGCGGATGTGCTCGTTGGAGTTGCCCTGGCCGTCGGGGCCGACGGTCAGCTGGGAGGGCCAGGCGATCTTCGGGTCGTCGACCATCACCGGCAGGCCGTCCATCTTCTCCAGCCGGTCGATGCACTGGTCGACGATCTTCAGCGACTCGAACATCTCGTCGCGGCGGACCACGTACCGGGCGTACGCGTCGCAGCCGTCGTCGGTGATCACGTCGAAGTCGTACGTCTCGTAGCCGCAGTACGGCTGCTTCTTGCGCAGGTCCCAGTCGAGGCCGGTGGCGCGCAGCGCCGGGCCGGAGGTACCCAGCGCCATGCAGGTGGACAGGTCGAGGTAGCCGATGCCGTTGTCGAGCCGGGCCCGGAAGATCGGGTTGTCGTCGCAGAGCTGGCCGACCTCGGGCAGGTGGCCGTGCAGCCAGTCCGACATCTCGCGCAGCTTGGCGATGGCCCCCTTGGGCAGGTCGTTCGCGACGCCGCCGGGGCGGATGAAGCCGTTGTTCATCCGCAGGCCGGTGATCATCTCGATCATGTCGAAGATCACCTCGCGCTCGCGGAACGCGACGGTCATCACCGTGGTGGCGCCCATCTCGTTGCCCGTGGTGCCGATGGCGACGAGGTGGTTGATGATGCGGTTCATCTCCATCAGGAGCACCCGCATCACGGTCGCCTTCTCCGGGACGTCGGCCTCGACACCGAGCAGCCGCTCGACGCCGAGGCAGTAGGAGACCTCCTGGTAAAAGGGCGTCAGGTAGTCCATCCGGGTACACAGGGTGACGCCCTGGGCCCAGGTGCGGTACTCCATCGACTTCTCGATGCCGGTGTGCAGGTAGCCGATGCCGACCCGGCAGTCGGTCACGGTCTCGCCGTCGAGCTCGAGGATCAGGCGCAGCACGCCGTGCGTGGACGGGTGCTGGGGGCCCATGTTGACCACGATGGTCTCGTCGCCGCGTTCGGCCTGGGCCTCGGCGATGTCGTCCCAGTCGCCGCCGTCGGCGTAGTAGACGGCGTCGACCTCGGGGTCACCGGCCTGGCGGTACGGGTCCTCCGCGGTCGGCGTGGTGTCGTCGAGGACGTCCTCGTGGAATTCGGTGCTGCTCATGAGTTGTAGTCCCTCCGCTCGTGGACCGGGGAGTTCGTCGCGCCGTGGAACTCGACCGGGATGCCACCCAGCGGGTAGTCCTTGCGCTGGGGGTGGCCGGGCCAGTCGTCCGGCATCTCGATCCGGGTGAGCGCCGGGTGGCCGTCGAAGACGATCCCGAAGAAGTCGTACGTCTCGCGCTCGTGCCAGTCGGCCGTCGGGTACGTGGCGACGACGGACTGGATGTGCGGGTCGGCATCGGGGCAGGTCGCCTCGAGCCGGAGCCGGCGGTTGTGCGTCATCGACTGCAGGTGGTAGACGGCGTGCAGTTCGGCGCCGCGGTCGGTCGGGTAGTGCACGCCCGAGACGCTGGAGCACCACTCGAAGCGCAGCATCGGGTCGTCGCGGAGCACCCGGGCGACCTCGGCGACGTGCGCCCGGTCGACGAACAGGGTGATCTCGCCGCGGTCGACGACGACCTTGCGGATCGCCGTGTCGGGGTCACCGACACCGGCGCGCAGCCGCTCGACGGCGTCGTCGTACCAGCCGCCGTACGGAGGCCGGCTCGCCTGCGGCATCTCGACGTACCAGGTCATGTCGTTGTACCCGGAGACGTCGGAGGTGGTCGACGCGTGGAACAGGCCCTGGCGGGTGTCGAGCACCTCGCGCTCCTGACCGGGGCCCTTCTCGCCCTCGGGGACAGCGGGGACGTTCTGTTCACTCATCGCAGCAAGCCCTTCTGCTCGGCGAGGGGGGAGGCGACCAGCTGGCGGGCCTCCCGGGCGATCGCGGCGTCCCGCTCGTCGGCGCCGATCGGCGCGTTCTGGACGATGGTGCGCAGCTTCATGATGCCGTCGATCAGCATCTCGGGGCGCGGCGGGCAGCCCGGCACGTACACGTCGACGGGGACGATGTGGTCGACGCCCTGCACCAGCGCGTAGTTGTTGAACATGCCGCCGGAGGAGGCGCACACGCCCATCGACAGCACGCGCTTCGGCTCGGCCATCTGGTCATAGATCTGCCGGACGACCGGGGCGAACTTCTGGCTCACCCGGCCGGCGACGATCATCAGGTCGGCCTGGCGCGGCGAGGCGCGGAAGACCTCCTGGCCCCAGCGGCC
>CAYOBI010000116.1:0-6027 GCA_964402325.1 uncultured Propionibacteriaceae bacterium
GAGTTCGAGCAGATGGAGATGGAGTTCTTCGTCGAGCCCGGCACCGACGAGGAGTGGCACCAGTACTGGATCGACAACCGCCACCAGTGGTACGTCGAGCTCGGCATCGACCCGGCCAACCTGCGCTTCTACGAGCACCCCAAGGAAAAGCTCTCGCACTACTCGAAGCGCACCGTCGACATCGAGTACCGGTTCGGTTTCCAGGGCTCCGACTGGGGCGAGCTCGAGGGCGTCGCCAACCGGACCGACTTCGACCTGGGCACCCACTCGAAGCACTCCGGCACCGTTCTGGAGTACTTCGACCAGGCCAGGGGCGAGCACTACACCCCGTACGTGATCGAGCCCGCGGCCGGCCTGACCCGCTCGCTGATGGCCTTCCTCACCGACGCGTACGTCGAGGACGAGGCCCCCAACGCCAAGGGTGGCGTCGACAAGCGCACCGTGCTGAAGCTCGACCCGCGGCTCTCGCCGGTGAAGGTCGCGGTGCTGCCGCTGTCCCGCAACGAGAACCTCACCCCGAAGGCCAAGGACCTCGCCGCCCAGCTGCGCAAGTACTGGAACGTGGACTTCGACGACGCGCAGGCGATCGGCAAGCGCTACCGCCGCCAGGACGAGATCGGCACCCCGTACTGCGTCACCGTCGACTTCGACACCCTCGAGGACCAGGCCGTCACCGTCCGCGAGCGTGACACGATGGCCCAGGAGCGGGTCGCGATCGCCCAGGTCGAGTCGTACCTGGCCGGCAAGCTCATCGGCTGCTGACCCCCGCCGGGGCGGCACTCAGCGAGGGAGGACCAGGATGGCCACGTCGTCGAACCCCCAGGTCGAGGCGGAGAAGATGCGCCGGATGGGTGTGTGGCTGGACACCGTCGTCGCCGAGCTGGGCATCGCCCCGGAGGTGCTCGACCGGATCCGTACGCCCATGCTGGACATGATCGCCGAGGTCGCCCACGGGCCGAGCCGGCCCGGGGCGCCGCTGACGGCGATGCTCGTCGGGCTGGTCTCGGACCCGACCGACGCCGAGGCGATCCTCGCCCGGGTGGCGCGGGTCCGTGAGCTGGTTGCGGCCTGGCCCGCCGCGGAGGACTGACCGGCCGCTCCGGCCGTCAGACGACGTAGGGTCCGAGCCGGGTCTCGGGTCGGTCCTCCAGGACCACCCGGACCCGGTTCGCGTGCACCTCGTCCATCTCCGGCAGCCGGTCGATCGGGAAGAACCGCGCCTCGGTGGTCTCCTCCAGGTCCGGCCGAGGCTCCCCGGACACCCAGCGGCACCGGAAGGTGTGGTCGATGTACTGGGTCCGGTCGCCGTTCTCGTAGGTGATCACGTCGGTCACGGTCACCCAGGCCAGCCGCTCGACCTCGGCGACCACGCCGGCCTCCTCGCACACCTCCCGGACGGCGGCGGCGTACGGCTCCTCGCCGGGGTCGATGATGCCGGCCACCGGCGTCCACGTCCCGTTGTCGGACCGCCGGACCAGCAGCGTCTCGGGCCCCCGGTCGCCGTCGCGCAGCACCACCGCCGTGCAGCCGGACAGCCAGAGCAGTTCGTGGCCGAGCTTGGCCCGCTGGCGCAGGATGAAGTCCGGGGTCGCCATCAGCGCAGCCCCTCGACCAGTTCCGGGCTGACCTCGTCGAGGTGGGCGACGACCACGTCGGCCAGTGCCAGGGCGTCCGGTGCCGGTGGGAAGTCCGGCCGGGGCACGGCGATCACCGCCATCCCGGCGGATGCCGCGGCCCGCAGGCCGTTGCTGGAGTCCTCGATCGCCACGCACCGGGCCGGGTCCTCCCCGAGCAGTTCGCAGGCCCGCAGGTAGCCGTCGGGGGAGGGCTTGCCGCGGCCGACCTCCTCGGTCGAGACGGTGACCCGGAACGCGTCGGTGATGCCCAGGGTGGCCAGGCTGACGTCGATCAGCCGGCGCGGGGAGGAGGAGGCCAGTCCCAGCGGCCACCGTGCAGCGAGTCGGCGGACCGCGTCGACGGCGCCCGGCAGGGCCGGCAGGTCCACCGCGTAGCGCCGCGCCAGGGCGTCGATGGTGCGGCCGGCGGCCTGCTCGGCGGTGCCGCCCAGCCCCACCGTGCCGACCAGGTAGCCGCTCCACTCCTGGGTGCTCATCCCCATCATCGCCCGGGTGGCCTCGGCCGGCCAGGGCAGGCCCTCGTCGGCCGCCAGGCCGCGGCGCACCTCGTCCCAGACGCTCTCGGTGTCGGTGAGGACGCCGTCCATGTCGAAGACGACTGCGCGGGGGGTCATGGTGCCATCCTGTCACGTCGCGACTGCCGGGGCGGCGGACGGTACGCGTACAATCGCCCGGTGCCCCCGACCCTTCCGCCCCCGCTGGGCCTCTCGGCCCCGTCCCGACCGGACGCGCTCGTCGTCGACGTCCCGGTCGTGCTGGCGCCGATGGCCGGGGTGACCAACGCCGCCTTCCGCGAGCTGTGCGCCGAACAGGGCGCCGGCCTCTACGTCTGCGAGATGATCACCTCCCGCGGCCTGGTCGAGCGGGACCGCAAGTCGCTGGAGATGCTGGCGTTCTCACCCGCGGAGAAGGTCCGGTCGGTGCAGCTCTACGGCGTCGACCCGGCGGTGATGGGGGCGGCGACGGAGATCCTCTGTGCCGAGTACGGGGTGCACCACGTCGACCTCAACTTCGGCTGCCCGGTGCCCAAGGTCACCCGGAAGGGCGGCGGCGGGGTGCTGCCCTGGAAGCGGGACCTGCTCGGGGAGATCCTCCGGTCGACGGTCCGGGCGGCCGACCGTTACGGCGTCCCGGTGACGATGAAGACCCGGATCGGCATCGACGACGACCACCGATACTTCCTCGACGCCGGCCGGATCGCCGAGCATGCCGGGATCGCCGCGATCTGCCTGCACGGCCGGACGGTCGCCCAGGCCTACTCGTCCGACGCCGACCGTGACGCGATGGCCGAACTGGTCGGGCACGTCTCCATCCCGGTGATCGGCAACGGGGACATCTGGGAGGCCGCCGACGCCCTGGCGATGGTCGAACAGACCGGCGTTGCCGCCGTCGAGGTCGGCCGCGGCTGCCTCGGCCGGCCCTGGCTGTTCCGCGACCTCGCCGACGCGTTCGCCGGCCGGACCACCCGCACCCTGCCGACGCTCGGCGAGGTGGCAGCGATGTTCCGGCGTCACGGCGAGCTGCTCGCCGGCCTGGTCGGGGAGCGGCGCGGCCTGACCGACCTGCGCAAGCACGTCGCCTGGTACTTCAAGGGCTTCCCGGTCGGCGGTGACGTACGCCGCGGCCTGGCGATGGTCTCCTCCTTCGCCGAGCTGGACGACCTGCTCGGCCGGCTCGACCCCTCGGTCGCCTTCCCGGACACCGCCGTGGGCGCCCCGCGGGGCCGACAGGGGTCGCCGCGGGACCGGGTCGCGATGCCGGAGGGCTGGCTGGCCGACACCTGCGGCCTCGGTGAGGACCTGTCCGCCGCCGAGCTCGGCGTGTCCGGGGGCTGACTTCCGCGTCCGGGGCCGATGTCGGGGACTGCTGGCAGGATGGGAGGCATGGACGTCCACGACGTACCCGCTGACCCGGTCACCCCGCTGCCGCGCGCGCGGCAGTGGGCCCGCACCATGGGCGGGCACCACCGCGGGGGCCGGATCGTCCGCGCGCACGCCGACTCGGCGGCCGCGATCGGCCCCGGAGTGGTGATCGGACGGGAGACCCGGGAAGCACTCGAGCGGGCCACCCTGAGGCCCGGCGCGGCCCTCTCCCGCGGCGCCGGCGACCGCCCCCGGGAGGAGGAGCCCGACCCGGAGCGGACCTGCTTCGAGCGCGACCGCGACCGGATCGTGCACGCCACCGCGTTCCGCCGGCTGGCCGGCAAGACCCAGGTCGTGGTCCACCCCACCGACCACCAGCGGACCCGGCTCACCCACGCCCTCGAGGTGATGCAGGTGGCGTCGTCGATCGCCCGCGGCGTCGGCGCGAACGTGGCGCTGACCGAGGCGATCGCGCTCGGCCACGACTGTGGCCACGGCCCGGGCGGCCACGCCTCGGAGGACGCCTTCGACCCGTACCTACCGGAGGGCTACGACCACGGCCCGTGGGGCGCCGACGTCGCCCTGGCCGACCTCAACCTGTGCGCCCAGACCACCGACGGCATCCGCAACCACTCCTGGTCGCGGCCGGCGCCGGCCACCATCGAGGGGGAGATCGTCTCCTGGGCCGACCGGATCGCCTACTGCGCCCACGACCTGGAGGACGCCAGCCGGGCCGGCATCGTCACCCTCGACCAGCTCCCGGGATCGGTGGCCGAGGTCTGCGGCCGGGGCCGGCGGACCCAGATCCGTACCTTCGTCCGGGCCGTCGTCGCGACCGTCGGGACGTACGGCGAGGTCGGGATGGGGCCTGACGAGGCGGCCGCACTGGGCGGGCTGCGGTCGTTCAACTACGAGCGGATCTACACCCGGCCGGAGTCGGTGGCCCAGTCCCGGGCGGTCGTGGACGTGCTCCGGGCGCTCGTCGACCACTACTCGCACCGGCCGGAACGGCTGCCCGGAGCGCCGGACGCGCCCGCCGACTCACCGGAGGCGGTCCGGGCCGCGATCACCTGGATCGGCGGGATGACCGACCGCTACGCCTTCGACATCGCCACCCGCGAGCTGCGCTGGGACCCGGGAAGACTCCCGAAAGCCATCCGGGAATTCGCCTAGGTCCGCAGGAACGGCGCGGCGGGTAGCGTTCCTGGTGGACGAACCCCGTTCCGCATCGAGGAACGGATGTGGTGGGGGCCACACGTCTGCAGGAGAGTTTCCGATATCGCACGAGGAGCCGCCCACGCGGACGGCCCGAGGCACGGACGCGAAGGAGCGCCATGACGCAGGTGACTGTGCACCCGACCGGGGAAGTGGTCGAGGTGCGTGACGGTGAGACCATCATGGGCGCCTTCTACCGCACCGGGTACGCGATGCGCATCGGCTGCAAGCGCGGCGGCTGCGGCTTCTGCAAGATCGACGTCCACGAGGGGCGGTTCGTCTACGAGCGACCGGTGTCCGACGAGGTCGTCACCCCCGAGGAGGCCGCCCACGGGGTCTGCCTGCCCTGCCGGGCGGTGCCGACCCAGGACATGGTCGTCGAGTTCCGGGAGAACTCGCTGCGCCTGGTCAACCCGCTGATGCGCTACATGCTGTCCGCCAAGGAAGTCCCGGCGAAGGCACCGAGGATCAGCGCCCCGGTGTGACGTACATCGCGTCAGTCACCGGATCCCGTCCATCCACCTAGCATCCGATTCAGTACCGCCACGACAACAAAGGAGTTATCTCATGGCGATCATGCGAATGGGTTACGCCCACGTCCGGGTCACCGACCTGGCCGAGGCCCGTCAGCACTACACCCAGACGATGGGCCTCAACGAGGTTGCTGCGACCGACGACAAGATCTACCTGCGCGGCTGGGACGAGTGGGACCACCACTCCGTCGTGCTCGAGGAGGGCGGCGTCGGCCTGGTGAAGTTCGGCTTCAAGGCCCAGTACGAGGACGACCTGGCCGACATCGAGAACAAGGCCCAGGCCTTCGGCGCCACCACCGAGCGCATCTCCCGGGGCGAGGAGCTCGAGGTCGGGGAGATCCTGCGGATCCACACCCCGTCCGGCCACCTGTTCGACGTGTACCACGAGATGACCTCCGGTCAGTGCGACGTCGGCAACGTCAACCCTGAGGCGTTCCCGCGTGACCTGCGCGGCGTCGGGGCCCCGGCCCTCGACCATGCGCTGATCACCGCCGAGGACTGCGGCCTGATGGAGCGCTTCCTGCACGACTGCTTCGGCTACTGGACCGCGGAGAAGGTCGCCACCTCGCTCGACCCGGCCGACCAGCACACCATCGCCGTCTGGATGACCGCCACCACCCAGATCCACCAGCTGGCCGTCCTCGAAGGCCCGCAGTCCAAGCTGCACCACTTCGCCTTCCGTCTGGAGGAGGGCTGGGAGGTCAGCCGGGCCGCTGACCTCTTCTCGATGGACGACGTGCCGATCGACGTCGGCCCGACCCGCCACGGCATCACCCGCGG
>CAYOBI010000117.1:0-5991 GCA_964402325.1 uncultured Propionibacteriaceae bacterium
GCGTGCGACGTACGCCTCGACAAGTTCCCTGCGGGTCGGCGCATGCCCGAGCTCGAGGGCCAGATGGGGACGGTTGACCCGCAGCATCCGCACCGCCAGTCGGGCCCGCTCCCGCCAGCCCCCCGCCAACTGGAACCGCGCGAACCACTCCTCAAGCCGGCGGCCCCCACGGAACGCATGCCACAGCCGCCACTCGGGGGTGCCGCGGTGGTCGTCCAACTGCCCGATCGCCGCGTCGAAGGCGAGCCGGGCGTCGAGGGCGTCGACGAGAGCCCGGAGCGCCGCGCGGGTCGCGTCGTCGGCCTCCTCCCACGCCCGACGCATGTCCTCGGCGGCGTGCGGCGAATCGCGCCGGGCCGCGTGCAGCATCAGGATGAGGCGCTGGGCGAGGACCGACGGGCAGGGGCACTCCCGCCCGGCGATCACCCGGGACGTACGATCCGCCCACAGCCGGGCGAACGTCGCCTCGTCGCCGCGCAGGCCGGGGAAGCGCCGGTGCACGTCCACATAGCCCCAGCGCGCGTGCCAGAACGCCGCCGCATGCTCGAACGGCGACCCGTCCGGGAAGTCGGCCACCAGTCCCCACCCCGCAGCGGTGATCGCCGCGATGAACCGGTCCAGATGTGCGGGTCGGACGAGCACGTCCGCATCGGTCGACCGTCGCGGAACGGGCGCCAGCACCGGATCCAGCGCCGGCCCCTTGAGGTGGAGCAGGTCGACGCCCTCACGCTCGGCGACGACCTGCAGCGCCGCGTGGCCGAACTGCACCCGCTGCCACACTGAGACATCACTGTGAGATTGCATCGCCTGCATCCTATGATGCTGTAGCGTGCGGCGGCCGGCACGGCCACATCGACGCGACCCGACACGCCGTGACACCCGCAGCGATAGCGTGGGAACGCCCTGACGAGGACGAGGAGACGTCGTGACTTTGCTGGACCTGATCCGCCTCACGCGAGCGAACCTGAAATTGCTCCTGATCGGCGTGGTGTCCGGCGTCATCCTCGCGGCCGGCTACACCGCGCTGCAACCGACGCTCTACACCTCGACGGCGACCGGCGTGGTGACCGCCGGAGGCGCCGGGTCCATCGGAGAGGCCCAGGCCAGTTCGGGGCTCGCCAGCTCGCGTGCCTCCACGTACGCCGCACTGGCCTCGTCCAGCAACGTACGGGCCCGGGTGGCCCAGGACCTCGGCATGACCGACCTCGGATCGTTCTCCGCCGCGCCGGGCAAGATCGGCTCGATGATCGCCTTCTCCGCGACCGCCCGCTCGGCGAAGGCCGCGCAGGACCAGGCGAACGCCCTCTCGAACGCCACCGCGGCGGAGGCCGTCGCCTTCGAGAAGCTCGGCGGCGGTGGCGATCCGGTGGTCCGGATCGTGCCGATGAACGACGCCGGCCTGCCCGGGTTGCCGTCCTCCCCGAACTGGCCCCGCAACCTGCTGGCCGGACTGGTGGCCGGTCTGGTCCTGGCGTACGTCATCGTGTTCGTCCGCCACTTCACCGACGCGAAGATCCGTACGACGGGCGATGTAGAGACACTCACCGGGGCCGGCGCGCTGACCGTCGTGCCGTTGACCCCCGACCTCGGCAAGGACCGGCCGGAGGGCCCCGGGGCGCACAGCGCCGCCGCGGAAGCCCTGCGCCAGCTCCGCACCAATCTGCGCTTCGTCGACGTGGACCGGCCTCCGCGCAGCATCGTCGTCACGTCCGCGCAGCCGGGCGAGGGCAAGTCGACGATCGCCCAGCACCTGTCCCGGCTGCTGGCCGAGTCGGGCTATCCGACCGTTCTCATCGACGGGGACCTGCGCAAGCCCACCCAAGCCCGCCGCTTCGGCGTGGACGGCACGGTCGGCCTGACCCAGGTGCTCGCCGGCGACGTCACCCTCCCCGCCGCGTTGCAGGAGACCGACACCCCCGGCCTGAGGCTGCTGCCCGCCGGGCGGATCCCGCCGAACCCGTCCGAACTCGTCGGCTCGGCGCGCATGAACGATCTGATCCGCGATCTCTCCGCCGACAACATGGTGATCATCGACACCACTCCGGTGCTGCCGGTGACCGACGCCGGTCTGCTCACCGCGGCCGCCGACGGAGCCATCCTGGTGATGGCGGTGGGCGGCACCCACAAGGAGCAGGTGCGCCACTGCGCGAAGGTGATCAGCCAGGTCGACGGCCGCCTGCTCGGTTCGGTGCTCAACAAGGCCCCGAAGAAGGGCGTCGGGTCGGTCTATTACGGCGCCGGCTACGGCCACTACAGCTCCGACTACTACGGCTATGTCGAGGGGGCCGCCGGCTCCGGACGACGGAAGCACCGCGCCCGGCGCGGACACGGAAGTGGTCAGTCGGCGGGCGTTCCGATGCCTGCACAGCCCCTCACCCCGGCGGCGGCCGATCCGTGGCGCTCGGTTGTCCCTCAGGACCAGTGGCAGGCGTCCACCGAGACCGTGTCGGCCTCGACGGAGGTCACGGGACCGGCGGACTCCGGACGGGGCGGGGCGTCTGCTCCGGCTCCGCGCCGCGGAATCTAGCGCCCACGACAGCCCCGGGCAGGTCGGGGCGACCTGCCCGGGCGTGAAATCGATTCGGTACCGACCCGTTTTCAACCGCCGCCGACACCCTCGACCTTGCTCACGCATACGCCGGCGAGATCAACTACCTCTCGTCACGGCCTGGCCAGCGCGCCGACCGCGCGGGCTGGGTTCGGACCTTCGGGCTCCGAGCCCAGCCTCGGTCGCCTACCGCAAAGACGTTTACCTCCGGGGGACCCCGGCCAGCCCGTCCACTTGATCAGTAGACTGCCCCCGTGCTGACGACATCGGAATATCACGCCCCGACGTCCCGAGTGGTCTGCCGCCGATGACGGTCGGCCCAACCAACGATGTCGACCTGGCCGGTGTCCGGGTCGCCATCGCTCACGACTACCTCACCCAACGGGGTGGGGCCGAACGGGTCGTCCTGTCGTTGCTGCGGGCCTTCCCCGACGCCCCCGTCTACACCACGCTCTACAACCCCGACACCAGCTACCCGGACTTCCGGGACGCCCGCGTCCTCACCTCACCGCTCAACCACGTGCCCGCCCTGCGCCGTGATCACCGCAAGGCGCTGCCCCTGTTGGCATGGGCCTCGGGACGCCTGCGGATCGACGCGGACGTCGTCGTCGCCTCCTCCAGCGGATGGGCCCATGCCTTCCCGACCACCGGCCGGACCGTCGTCTACTGTCACAACCCGGCCCGCTGGCTCTACCAGACCGACGAGTACCTGGGGAATGCCGGCCCCCTGGCACCCCGCCGCCTGGGGCTTCTGCCGCTGGCCGCACCGCTGCGCGCCTGGGACCGCCGCGCCGCCCTCCGTGCGGACACCTACCTGGCCAACTCCCACGTCGTCCAGCAGAGGATCGCCGACACGTACGACATCGACGCCGAGGTCGTGCCGCCCCCGCACAGCATCGACGCCGACGGCGAGCAGCAGACCGTCCCGACCCTCGCCGACTGGCAGGACGACTACCACCTGATCGTGTCCCGCCTGATGCCCTACAAGAATGTCGACACGGCGTTGGACGCCTTCGGCCAGCTGCCGGACGAGCGCCTCGTCGTCGTCGGCGCCGGCCCCCTCGCCGACCAGCTCCGTGCCCTCGCCCCCGGCAACGTACGGATGCTGTCGGGTCTCAGCGACGCCCAGCTGCGCTGGACATACGCCCATGCGATCGCTCTGGTCGCCCCCTCCCAGGAGGACTTCGGCCTGACACCGCTGGAGGCCGCCTCGTTCGGCAAGCCGACCCTGGCGCTGCACGCCGGCGGGTACCTCGACACCATCGAGCCTGGAGTGAACGGTGTCTTCTTCGAGGATCCGCAGCCGGCCGACATCCGCGGCGCGGTCCTCAGCGGCCGATCCCGCGCCTGGGACGCCGCGGCCATCCGCGCCCACGCCGACCGCTTCTCCGAGGCCCGGTTCATCCGCCGGATCCGCCAGGAGGTCGCCGCTCTCGCCGACCGATGACGCGGACCGGGCGGCAGGTGTTGCCACCGGAAGCGCCAGGTCGTCAGGTGGCGGTTCGGGACACCCATCAGGGTGCTCGGGATAGAGGTCCGTCACGCCCAGCCAGGCCGCAGAGCGACTCGGGATGATCGCCGCGAACTCGCTGAGCGTTTCGCCCACCAGTCCCAGACCGCCGACGCTGCGACCGACGAGATCGCCGACCTGCTCTGACATCGGCAGGTTCCGGGGCCGCCCCTCTGCCATCGCACAATCGGAGTTCGGGCCCTCCGACACCCGACGCCTGATGTCGACGTTCCGGGCCGCACCTGCCTCAGCCACGAGGACAATCATCGACCCGAGTGTGCCGTTCCCCGTCGCGGGGGCGCCGTCAGCGGGTCCTCGGGCCACGGATGCTTCGGGTAGCGTCCACGATTCTCGGCCCGCACCTGGGGGTAGGCGTTCACCCAGAACGAGGCAAGGTCGTCGGTGATCGCCAGCGGTCGACGCGCCGGCGACAGCAGATGCAGCAGCACCGCCACTCGGCCCTCACAGACCGTCGGGGTCGTGGTCAGCCCGAAGCATTCCTGCAGTTTGACCGCCAGCACCGGACGCCCGGTCGGGTCGTCGATCTCCGGGTAGCCGAGGCGGATGTGGGAGCCAGCCGGCACCTCGAGACGCTCCGGCACCAGGTCGTCCAGCCGCCCGGCCTGCGGCCACGACAACAGCCGACGAAGCGCGCCGGCCGGGTCCAGTCGGTCGGCCGGGGTCCCGGCGACCAGCGCGTCGACCTCGGGCACCAGCCAGTCCTGCCAGCGGGCCAGCAGCGCGGCCTCGTCCATCGCCGGCCACGGCTCTCCGTAGACCCGGTGCAGCAGCGCCAGGCGCCGGGCGAGCGTCCGCCCGTTCTCAGTCCAGGTGAACACCCCGGCGTTCCCGCCGGCATCCTCGACCAGCCCGAGCCCACGCTCGGCCAGCGCCGTCCGCACCGCCTCCCGGGCGGCCTCCGGGGAGGGCCGGACGTTCGCCGCAGACAGTTCGATCGCGCCGAGTCGGCGGACCCGGCGGGCGCTGACCTTGCGGCCGGTCCAGCTGGCGTCCTCCTCCTCGACCAACAGCGGGGCCGCGGCGGCCAGCGCGGTCGCCTCGTCGAGCGCGGCCGCCGCCCGGATCACCGCCCCGGTGGCGCCGGCACCGACCGAGCGCTCCACCTTGGCGATTGCCAGCCATTCCTGGCCGAGCAGCTCCGACCCACGTTCCAGCACCGCCGCGGTCCCCGAGGCGAGCAGGTAGGCCGGGTCGTCGGTTCCGCCCCTCCGCCGGGCCACCCGGTCCGGGTAGGCCAGCGCCACCACGAACCCGAGGGCCGCATCCGAACCGTGCTGCCGGTGCCGGGGCATGTCGGTCTGGCTCGTGTCGGACCGGCCGTTCCTCACCAGGCGGGCGAACCGGTCCGCTTCCCGGCGCCACCGCTGGGCAGCCGTTGTCCCGCCGCGCCGCAGCGCCCGCCACTGGGCGGCCAGGTCGCCGCCAGGTGGCCGTTCGTCGCCGGCGACCAGGGCGACCACCTCGGCCGCCCGCTGCGCTCCGACCTCGGGAGCGGCATCCAGCAGGGCCCGGGCCAGCCGCGGATCGGCCGGCACCGCGGCCATCGCCCGTCCCCGGTCCGTCGCCCGGCCGTCGTGCAGTGCGCCGAGGTCGGTCAGCGTCTCCACCGCCGCCGCCATCGCGGCCGCCGGCGGCGGATCGGGCAGGGCGAGCCCCTCCGCGCCCGGCGCTCCCCAACAGGCCACATCGAGGGCGAAGCCCGTCAGGTCGGCGGTGGCGATCTCCGGCGGGGCGTACGCCGCCATCCGGGCCCAGTCGTGCTCGGCGTAGCAGCGCACCACCGTGCCTGGCCCCAGGCGCGCGGCCCGCCCGGCACGCTGTTCGGCGGAGGCGCGCGACTCGCTGACGGTGACCAGACCCGACATCCCGCGCAGCGTGTCGTAGCGGGGCTGGCGATCCAACCCGGCGTCGA
>CAYOBI010000118.1:0-5872 GCA_964402325.1 uncultured Propionibacteriaceae bacterium
CTCCAGACCCATCTCGGCGGCGATCTCGGCCAGCTCGGGCTCGCGTCCCAGGGCACGCTCGAGCGTGCGGCGGACGGCCCCGACCTGGTTGACCTGCTCGGCCACGTGGACCGGCAGCCGGACGATCCGGCCCTGCTGGGCGATGCCGCGGGAGATCGACTGGCGTACCCACCAGGTGGCGTACGTCGAGAACTTGAATCCCTTGGCGTAGTCGAACTTCTCGACCGCCCTGATCAGGCCCGTGTTGCCCTCCTGCACGAGGTCGAGCAGCGGCATCTGGCCGCGGCCGTACTTCCGGGCGACCGAGACGACCAGGCGCAGGTTGGCCTGGACGAACCGCTGCATGGCCTCCTCGCCCTCGGCGACGAGGAACTCGAGCTCCTCGACGCTCGGGCGCCGCAGCGTCAGGCCGTCGCGTTCCGCGACAGCGGCCCGGCGGTCCGCCATGGTGACGTCTCCGGACAGAACATGCTCGGCGTAGAGACCGAGTTCTATCTTCTTCGCGAGGGCGACTTCCTCTTCGGCGCTCAGCAGCGGGGTCTTGGCGATGCCGTCGAGGTAGAGTCCGACCGCATCCTTGCCGTCGATGCCATCACTGGTGCGTGTGCGCGTCGTAGCCACAGGGGGGCCCCTTTCCGTTACCTACGGACATTCAACGTCCCTCAGCGTGGAATTCATTCCCGAAGGCACCCTGAGCCGACCCTGATATGGGTCTGTGAGTGGTCAGGGTCGCCCCGTCGACGACGTCCAGGGGTGGGGCCTACGCCCCGACGACGGTGATCACCCAGGCCAGCTCCCGGGCCCGCTCCGCCCAGCCCTCGTAGCGGCCGGACACCCCGCCGTGGCCGGCCTCCATCTCCACCCGCAGCAGGATGTCGGTGTCCGCGTTCGTGGCCGTGTGGCGCAGCGCCGCCACCCACTTCGCCGGCTCCACGTACGACACCCGGGTGTCGTGCAGGCCGCTGGTGGCGAGGATCCTCGGGTAGCGCCGGGCGGCAACGTTCTCGTAGGGGGAGTAGCCGGCCATGCAGTCGTAGACGGCCGGGTCGGTGAGCGGGTCGCCCCACTCGTCCCACTCCGTCACCGTCAGCGGCAGCTCCGGCTTGAGGATCGTGGTCAGCGGGTCGACGAACGGCACCTCGGCCAGGATGCCCGCGAACGCCTCGGGGGCCAGGTTGGCGACGGCCCCCATCAGCAGCCCGCCGGCGCTGCCGCCCTCGGCGACGAGTCGCTCCGGCCGGGTGCAGCCCGCCTCGACCAGGCGTTGGGCACAGGCGACGAAGTCGGTGAACGTGTGGACCTTGTGCAGCAGCCGGCCGTCGTCGTACCAGGTCCGGCCGAGCTCGCCGCCTCCGCGGACGTGGGCCAGGGCGACGACGAAACCGCGGTCGAGCAGGGACAGCCGGGAGATGCTGAACTCCGGGTCGATGCTGATCTCGTACGCCCCGTAGCCGTAGAGCAGGGCGGGGGCGGTGCCGTCGAGGGGGACGTCGGCGCGGTGCACGACCGACATCGGCACCCGGGTGCCGTCGTCCGCCGTCGCCCACAGCCGGGTCTGGACGTAGTCCTCCCGGCGGAACGGGCCGTGCTCGGGGTGGTCCAGGACCGGCGTGCGGCGCAGCACGTGCGCCGGACGGTCGGCCAGGGCGCCGTCGTCGGTGAGGTCGATCTCCACCACCGTCTGCGGGTCGACCAGGGAGGTGAAGATCGCCCGGAGCCGGGCCGGATGCAGCTCGGGCAACGACATGGCGTGCACGGTGGTCGGCCCGGCGACCGCCTCCGCGGCCAGCGCCGCGGCGACCGAGCGCCCGGGCAGGTCGCCCGCCGAAGCCGCATCATCCCGCGGCCATCCGTCGGTCGGCACGACGTACGCGTCGAGGGCGCCGCCGTGGCGCAGGTGCACGACCTGGTGGGTGGCGTACGCGTCCACCCCGAGGATCCGCACACCGGGGCAGGGTCGGACGACCGGGGTCCAGTCCGCCAGGGTCCGGGCGGTGAACGGGGCGGTGGCGACGGCGAAGTCGACCGCCCGCTCCCCGGCCAGGGTCGCGTTGTGGGTGATCCAGAGCAGGTCCGGGCCGACCTCCACGTCGTACTCGAGCTGGGGGGTCCGGGGCAGCACCACGTGCGGCGCAGCGTGCGGGTCGGTGGCCGGCAGCAGGGCGCACTCGGTGCTGTCCTTGCTGGCGGCGGCGATCAGCACCCAGCGGCGGTCCCGGGAGACGTCCACCGACAGCCAGAACTTCTCGTCCGGCTCGTCCCACACGACCCGGTCGTCGGCGGCGTCGGTGCCGAGCTCGTGCACCAGGGCCCGGAAGGGCCGCCAGGCCTCGTCGCAGCGGGTGTAGACCAGTGCGTCGTTGCCGGCCCACACTCCGCCCCAGGCGGTGTCCGGCAGCTCGTCGGGCAGGTCGGTGCCGGCGGCGAGGTCGCGGAACCGGACGCTGAACCGCTCGTCGCCGGTGGTGTCCTCCGACCAGGCCAGCAGTCTGCCGTCGGGGGAGACCTCGGCCAGGCCCAGTTGGTAGAAGTCGAGCCCCTCGGCCCTGGCGTTCAGGTCGAGCAGGACCTCCTCCTCGTCCGGCGCGTCGGCCGGGCGGGGCGGCAGCTCGTCCGGCCCGGCCGAGGTGCGCAGCCGCACCTGCACCGGGTAGCTGTCACCCTCGACGATCCGCTGGTAGTACCAGTACGCCACCGGGCCCTGCGTCGTGTCGTGCACGACCCGGACC
Organism: uncultured Propionibacteriaceae bacterium; assembly: GCA_964402325.1. Taxonomy (GTDB): domain Bacteria; phylum Actinomycetota; class Actinomycetes; order Propionibacteriales; family Propionibacteriaceae; genus Raineyella. The sequence goes on from CAYOBI010000118.1 coordinate 2,730, forward strand.
GGCACGCTGAGGTCGGTCTGCTGGGTCCGGGCGGCGATGTCGGCGACGATCGAGCGGCGCAGCGGCTCCTGGTCGGCCGTGCAGGCCTCGAACCAGTCGTTCTCCGCCCGCAGGTAGGCCGTCACCGCCGGGTCGTCGTCGCGCAGCCACTCGTACGGGTCGAGGAAGGTGCGGCCGTGGTGGGTGCGCTCGCGGGGGAGGCGCGCGGCGCGCGGGGCGCCGCTCGGACGGGTGTCAGCGGAGTCGAACACGGCTCCACCCTAGGGCCCGCCGGGAGCCGCTGTGACGGCCACCGCTTTGCGTTGTGGCCCGTTGGCCCAGAATGATGGAGTCATGGGAGTCGAAGTCGAGATCCGTACGTTCGACCGTCGTGACCGCACCCGCTACCGGCGCAAGGTGAGCCGGGACGTCGCGGTGCTCGGCCGTCTCCTCGAGGAGGTCGAGTTCGTCACCGAGCCCAAGCTCGCCGGGCTGGAGGTCGAGCTCAACCTGGTCGACGAGCGGATGCGCCCGGCGATGGTGAACGAGCGGGTGCTCGGCGCGATCGACGACGGGGACTTCACCACCGAGCTGGGCCGGTTCAACATCGAGCTGAACGTCGAGCCCCGGTCGCTGGGCCCGAACGGGCTGAGCTCGTTCGAGCAGGCCGTGTCGCAGGTCCTGGCCCGGGCCCAGCAGCGGGTGGACGCCGCCGGGCTGCCGGGTCGCCCGTCGATCGTGATGATCGGTACGCTGCCGACGCTGGAGCCACGCCACCTCGACATCGCGAACATCTCCGGCGGCGGGCGCTACTTGTTGCTGAACGACCAGATCCTGGAGTCGCGCCAGGAGAACCTGGTGATCGACATCCGGGGCGCCGAGCACCTGTCGATCGAGTCGGACTCGATCATGCCGGAGGCGGCCTGCACCTCGACCCAGGTGCACCTGCAGGTGAGTCCGGAGGAGTTCGCCGCGCACTGGAACGCTGCCCAGGCGATCGCCGGGGTCCAGCTCGTGGTCGGCGCGAACTCGCCCTTCCTGTTCGGCCGTCACCTGGTCGCCGAGACCCGGGTCCCGCTGTTCGAGCAGAGCACCGACACCCGCAGCGCCGAGCTCGTCGCCCAGGGCGTACGCCCCCGGGTGTGGTTCGGGGAGCGCTGGGTCGACTCGATCTTCGACCTGTTCGACGAGAATCGGCGCTACTTCCCGGCGCTGCTGCCGATCACCGGGCCGGAGGACCCGGAGGCCGAGCTGGAGGCGGGCCGGGTGCCGCGGCTGCCCGAGCTCAGCCTGCACAACGGTACGATCTACCGGTGGAACCGGCCGATCTTCTCCGCCCCGGACGGCCGCCCGCACCTGCGGGTGGAGAACCGGGTGCTGCCGGGCGGGCCCACGGTCGTCGACACGGTCGCCAACATCGCCTTCTTCGCGGGGCTGGTGCACGCACTGGCCCACCAGGACGTCCCGGTCTGGTCGGCGATGTCGTTCCGCGCGGCCGAGGACAACTTCCGTACCGCGGTGCGCGCCGGCATCGGCGCCGAGCAGTACTGGCCCGGGGTGGGCCAAGTGCCGGGGCGTGAACTGGTGGTCCGGACCCTGCTCCCGCTGGCGGCCGACGGTCTCGCCGACCGTGGCGTGGCGGGGGAGGAGATCGACCGGCTGCTCGGCATCGTGGAGCGCCGCTGCGTCCTCGGGCGGAACGGGTCGAGCTGGCAGGTCGCCGAGGTCGCCGCCCGCGAGGCGGACGGACTCGACCGGAGGGCCGCCCTGAGGGATATGCTCGCCTCGTACGTCGACCTGATGAGGTCGAACGTCCCCGCCCACGAGTGGCCAGTGTCGTCCAGATGATTCGAGGCGGCGTCCGGGGAACGCCGCGCAGCGAGCATGGAGGCCGTTCAGCGTGTGTACCGTCGTGGCTCATTCGTCGTCCGATGAAGGTCGTGCAGCCCTGACCCATGGGGTCGACAAGGCCCGGCGCGATCGGACCGTCCTGCACGTGGTGAGTCGTGAACCCGCGGTCCCCGACGACGTCCTCGGCCTGTTGGAGGGCCTGACCTGGGAATGGGAACAGTGCGGGGCGGGCGACGACTTCGCCGACCGGCTGCTCCGCGCCGCCTGTCCGGCCGAGGAGTCCGAGGACTGTGGAGCGCCCGCCATTGTGATCGGTCTGCGACGGCGCACCGCCGAGGGCCGGTTGCTCCTGGGGCACACCGCCGAACGGGTGCTGCTGGAGTCGCCCTGCCCGGTCGTCACCGTCAAGTGCGGTTGAGGTCCCGTTTCCATTAGGACCGGTTTGCCCAGCCGTGTCACAATGGCCTGCAGGTCTGCGCATCGACCGGTCTGGTTCTGCGCGCCCGTGTTCTCCGTGACACCGAGCAGAGAGGTTGTCTGTGTCATCAGCTGCTGAGGAAAACTCCTCCGAACCGACCGTGGGGGGGCCGCAGGGCTCCGCACGCAAGGCGACGGCTCGCCGGACCACCGCGAAGACGACCAGCGGGACCGGCACCACCAAGAAGGCGGCCAGCGGCCAGGCGGCCCCGGCCCGGAAGGCCACCGCCAAGAGGACCGCCACCAAGAAGGCAGCTGCCAAGAAGACGGCCGCCCGTACGGCTGCCGAGACCCCGGTCGAGGCCACCCGGGTGGGTGACGAGGTTGAGATCACCATCGGCGGCGGCGAGAAGGGCCGCCACCTCGACGAGGTCGACGAAAAGGAATTCAAGGTCGAAGAGGCCGAGGTCGACGAGAAGCAGATCAACGAGGAGGAGGGCTTCAGCCTGGCCGAGTCCGACGACTCGGACGAGCCCGAGGTCCAGGTCACCGTCGCCGGTGCGACTGCCGACCCGGTGAAGGACTACCTCAAGCAGATCGGCAAGGTTGCCCTGCTGAACGCCGCCCAGGAGGTCGAGCTCGCCAAGCGGATCGAGGCCGGCCTGTTCGCCGAGGAGAAGCTCGGTGAGGACGGCGGCAAGATCACGGCCAATGACCTCGACGACTACGAGTGGATCGCCAACGACGGCCACAACGCCAAGAACCACCTGCTGGAGGCCAACCTCCGCCTGGTGGTGTCGCTGGCCAAGCGCTACACCGGTCGCGGCATGCTCTTCCTCGACCTGATCCAGGAGGGCAACCTCGGCCTGATCCGTGCGGTCGAGAAGTTCGACTAC
>CAYOBI010000119.1:0-3869 GCA_964402325.1 uncultured Propionibacteriaceae bacterium
GTCGTACTGCGGCGGGTCCGGGTCAGCCGGCCATGGCGCCGCCCGCCCGTTGACGGGCGGCGCCCTCGGCTCACCAGTCGGCGCGGCCGGTGGCCAGGAAGCCGGCGATCACCTCGTAGAGGTGGGCCGTCTCCTCGGGCACCTTGGTCTCGAAGAAGGCGAAGGCGTGGATCATCCCCGGGGCGACGACCAGCTGCGCCCGGGCGCCGACCTCCACCATCCGCTCGACGTAGAGCTCGGCCTCGCTGACCAGCGGGTCGTACTCGGCGGCGATCACCAGGGTCTCGGGCATGTCCGGGCGGAAGGGCCCGGAGAGCGGCGAGGCGCCGTCGCGGTCGTCGTCGGCGGCGAAGTAGTGGTCGAAGTACCACTGCACCCGGGCGGACTCCAGGAAGTACCCGGTCCCGAGGTCGGCGATGCTCTGCCCGCTGAGGGTGTAGTCGAGGCTCGGGTAGATCAGCACCTGACGCTCGATCGGCGAGGCCCACTGTCCCGCCGCGGTCCGCATCGCGATGGAGGCCACCTTCGCGGCGCCGCCGGAGTCGGCGACGGCGAACACCCGATCAGTGGTCGCCACGTCGCCGAGCACGTCGGCCAGGTGTGTCACCGCCTCGTACGTGTCGGTCAGGCCTGCCGGGAAAGGGGCCTCCGGCGAGCGCCGGTAGTCCACCGACACGACCACCATCCCGGTGGTCGCGGCGACCCGCCGGGCGGAGAAGTCGTAGACGTCCAGGTCGCCGGCCATGTGTCCACCGCCGTGGACGAACGCGATGACGTCGCTCGCCACGCCGGGGCGCGGGACGTACACCCGGACCGGAACCCGGACCGGTCCGGCCGCCGGCGCACCGTCGTACGTGACCCCCTCGTACGTGATGCCCTCGTACGTGATGGCCGAGTCGAAGACCTCGGCGATCGGCACCGGCGGCAGGGCGAACTGGTTCAGGCCGGCAAGGGCTGCGCGGGCGGACTCCGGGGTTGCCTCGACGCCGGCGCGGGCGTTGGCCTCGATCAGCGGGTTGAGCTCGTCCAGGTAGGCCCGGAACGCGGGATGGAGGCTCATGCCACCACCTCGCTGACCGGCTCCTCGACCCGATGGCGGGCCAGCCAGCGGGCCAGCAGCACGCTGCCGACCAGGAAGGTCGCCTCGACCACCACGATGAAGACCAGCGGGGCGGTGGAGACCGGGACGTTGCCCGCGCCGAGGCCGCCGGTGGCGTCGGCGATCCAGGCGAAGATCTGGATGAAGACGACCGACCCGGCGTAGCTGACCGCCCAGAAGATCGAGAACGTCACCGAGATCTGCCGCGGCGTGACGCCCGGACGGATGAACGCCAGCTGGACGAAGAACGGCATCGGGAAGAAGATCGCCAGCCCGAGGATGACCCCGACCAGGGTCGCGAACCGGTGCTCGGACAGCGCCAGCACGGCCACCGCGCTGACCAGCTGCAGGGCGGCGCTGATCACCACGATCCGCGGCTTGAGGGCGTTCGGCACCCGAGCGGCGACGACGGTACCGGTGAGGGCGCCGATCACCCCCGCGTACACGACCCAGCGCACGGTGGCGGCGTCCATGAAGGTGAAGGCGACGATGTAGTACGACAGCAGGCCGGTGTAGGCGAGGGCGAAGACCCAGTTGAACCACTCCCGGAACCCGTCGCGCATCGTGTACGAGGCGTCGACGGCGACCTCGGCGGCCGGCTCGTGCGGGACGTGGCGGGAGATCACCAGCCAGAGGGCCAGGATGATGGCCGAGAGCGCCGCGGTGGTGATCACCGCGCCGGTCGGGTTCGCGTCCATCCGGACGGCGAAGGTGAGGGCGACGGCCAGGCCGGTGTTGAAGGCGACCGAGTTGATGCCGTTGACGACCTGCAGCTCGCGGCCGGTGAAGACCTTCGCCACGATCGCCGACATGAAGACGACGGTCAGGGCCCCGCCGAGCCCGAGCACGAAGCGGATGAAGAACACCAGCGGGTAGGCGGAGGTCAGCGAGATCAGGCCACCGAAGATGATCAGCGCCGACCCGAGGGTGAGCGCCTTGCGCGGCCCCAACCGCAGCAGCACGTTGGCCGCGACCAGGCTGCCGACCACCTGGGCGATGGTGATGGCGTTGGTGAGCAAGGCGGTCTGCGACGCGTTGAAGCCGTGGCTGGCGACGTAGTGGTCACCCGCCCGCCACCCGACGGCGAAGAGCATGTAGGTGAGGAACAGGGTCCCGGCCAGCAGATATCTGGTCGCGGGAGGAAGGTCTGGGGTCGCGGGCGCCGTTGCGTCGGGCGCATCGGTCATGAGTGGTCAACTCCTCGTCAGCTGCGTCCGCCCCCACGACACGCGCCGGTGGACGCGGACATCGTTGTAGGTGCCGCCGGCCGGCTCCCGCCCCGGGGCCGTCGACGGGCCCGGACCGGTCGCCGCACGGCGACTGCGCGGGGACAGTCAATCGCCCGGCCGTCGATCCCACATCCCCCGCGCCGGGGGATGTCCCCGGACCGCCGCCGGGACCGGCGAGGCACAGGTCACATCCACAGGGAGCTTCCCCTGCCGCGGGACGGGCGTGCCGCGTAGTGTCGGGACAGACCTGACCGCCCGAGCCCCGAGGAGTGGCCGTGCAGAAGATCGTCCCCAACCTGTGGTTCAACCGCACCGCCGAGGAAGCCGTCGAGTTCTACGTCTCCGTCTTCCCCGACGCGAGGATCAATTCCCTCGTCCGGTACCCCACCGAGGGGCTGCCCGACTTCCAGCAGGACTTCGCCGGCGAGGTGCTGACCATCGACTTCCAGCTGGCCGGGACACCGTTCACCGCGATCAACGCCGGGGCGGAGTTCGCCTTCACCCCGGCCAACTCGTTCTTCGCCGGGTTCACCGCCGGCCGCGACCCACAGGCCCGCGAGAAGCTGGACAGGCTGTGGGAGGAGCTGAGCGCGGGCGGAGAGGTGCTGATGCCGATCGGCGAGTACCCGTTCAGCCCCCGCTACGGCTGGGTCAAGGACCGGTACGGGCTGAGCTGGCAGCTGTTGCTCGGCAACCCCGACGGCGACTGGCGCCCCGACATCGTCCCCTGCCTGCTGTTCGGCAGCACCGCACAGAACCGGGCCGGCGAGGCGCTCGACTTCTACCTGTCGGTGTTCCCCGACTCCGCGGCCGGGCAACGGGTGCCCTACCCGGAGCAGACCGGGCCCGCGGTCCCCGGCGCGGTGATGTTCGGCGACGTCCGGCTGGGCGGGACCTGGATCGCCGCGATGGACTCCGGGGCGCCCCAGGACTTCACCTTCAACGAGGCGGTCTCGTACACGGTGACCTGTGCCGACCAGGCCGAGATCGACCGCTACTGGGAGCTGCTCTCGAAGGTGCCCGAGTCCGAGCAGTGCGGCTGGTGCAAGGACCAATTCGGGGTCAGCTGGCAGATCATCCCCGCGAACATGGGCGGACTGATGGCCCGCCCGGACGCCTACCGGCACATGCTGTCGATGAAGAAGCTGGTGATCGACGAGTTCTGACCCGGTTCCGGCCGGACCCGCGCCGTACGGCTCAGGGTGCGCTTCGACCTCATCGATGAGACTGGTGTCAGCCTGCGGCAGGCAGGCCGCGGACAGGACGGCCCGAGGAGGTCGTGATGAGCACGATCGAGGTCAACGGCACCACGCTGTACTACGAGGAGTCCGGTCAGGGCCCGACGTTGCTGTTCATCCACGGGATGGCCGGTTCCGCGGACGTCTGGGCCGACCAGGCCACCCGGCTCCGCGACACCTTCCGCACGGTGGCGTACGACCGGCGCGGCCACACCCGCAGCGCGAAACCCGACGACTCCCCCGCCGAATCGGTCGGACTCCACGCTGACGACGCCGCGGCACTGATCAGGGCGCTGGACCTGG
>CAYOBI010000119.1:3969-5745 GCA_964402325.1 uncultured Propionibacteriaceae bacterium
CTGGGCCGGCGCCCCGGCCGCACGGAAGGCCGCCTACCACCGCAACCTGCCGGCGATGATGGCCGACCTGACGATGCCCACCTACCCGCTCACCGCCGCCGACCTCGCCGGCATCGACCGGCCCTGCCTGGTGCTGTCCGGGTCGGCCAGCCTGCCGTGGTTCCGCGACATCGCCGCGATCGTCGCGCAGGCCATCCCGGGCGCCCGCCTGCAGGTCCTCGACGGCGCCGGGCACGCCACGTACGCCGCCCGGCCGGCCGCGTTCGCCGAGGCGGTGCGCGCCTTCGCCGACTCGCTGTGAACGGGCCCTCGCCCCGCGACGCGGTAGGCTGGCCGACGGCGCGTCGGGAAGTCTGGTCGACAGTAGGCCGACCGACCCTGGAGGACGTACGTGAACACCCCGACACCACACACCCCGCGCTCCCGCTGGACGACCCTGTTCCCCGGCCGCGGCAGTGCCGCCGAGGTGCGGCGGATCATCGCGCTGCTGCACAAGGAGACGATCGGCGGCGGGCTGCTGGTCGGGATGGCCGCGCTGGCCCTGGTCTGGGCGAACTCCCCGGCCGCCGCCGGCTACTTCGCGCTGCGGGATCTGACGTTCGGCTACGCGCCCTGGCACCTCGACCTCAGCGTCGGTTCCTGGGCGGCCGACGGGCTCTTGACGGTCTTCTTCTTCCTCGTCGGGCTGGAACTCAAGCGTGAGTTCGTCGCCGGTGACCTGCGCCGGTTCAGCACCGCCATCACCCCGGTCGTCGCGGCCGCGGGCGGGGTGGCCGTACCGGCCCTGATCTACCTCGCCATCGCCGGCGCGGACCCGGCACTGCACCGCGGCTGGGCGATCCCCACCGCCACCGACATCGCCTTCGCCGTCGCGGTGCTCGCGCTGATCGGCTCCCACCTGCCGAGCTCGCTGCGGATCTTCCTGCTCACCCTGGCCGTGGTCGACGACCTGATCGCCATCGGCATCATCGCCGTCGTCTACACCGACGAGATCCACCCGGTCCCGCTGCTGCTCGCGCTGGCGACGATCGCCGTCTACGGCACGTACGCCCAGCTGCGCCGACGCTTCCTCGGCGACAGCCCCGCCGCGGTGTGGCTGGTGCTGCTCCCGGTCGGCACCGTCGCCTGGGCCTTCATGCACGCCTCCGGCATCCACTCGACCATCGCCGGCGTCCTGCTCGGCTTCACCGTCCCGGTGCTGCACCACCGGCGCGACCGGGACACCCTGGGCGGGCGACCAGGGCTGTCCGAGGTGATCGAGCACCAGGTCCGGCCGTTGTCGACCGGCGTCGCGGTGCCGCTGTTCGCCTTCTTCTCCGCCGGCGTCGCGCTCGGCGGCGACGCCGGCCCGGTCGCGGCGGTGACCGACCGGGTGACGATCGCGATCGTCGCCGCACTGGTCCTCGGCAAACCGATCGGCATCCTCACCACCACCTGGCTGGTGACCAGGGTGATGCGGGTCCGGCTCGACCCCACCCTGCACTGGATCGACCTGGTCGGCGTCGGACAACTGGCCGGGATCGGCTTCACCGTCTCCCTGCTGGTCGCCGAGCTCTCCTTCGCCGTCGGCGAACCGGCCCACGACCACGCCAAGGTCGCCATCCTGGCCGGCTCGGTGATCTCCGCCGTCCTCGGTTCGGTGATGCTGGGCGCCCGCAACCGGCACTACCGGCGGATCGACGACGCCGGCTTCGACGACGAGGCGGCCACCGCTGAGCTCGGGTAGTCCGCCCGGGTTCGGCGGACCGGCAGTGCGCCGGGGCCGCCCTCGTTAGG
>CAYOBI010000120.1:0-5681 GCA_964402325.1 uncultured Propionibacteriaceae bacterium
CGATCCCGGCGCTGGAGCTGCGCAGCACCCCGTCGTTGACCAGCACCGGGACCGCGCCGGCGGCGACCAGGACGGCGAGCTCCTCGGGGGCGATACCGCCCTCGGGCCCGACGACCAGCAGGACGCTGCCCACCCGGGGCAGGTCGAGGTCCGCCAGCCAGTGCTCGGCGGACTCGTGCAGCACGTACGCGGCGTCGGCGGTCGGCACCAGCGCGGCCAGCCCGGCGGTGTCGACGACCTCGTGCACCGTCGGCACCCGCAGGCGCCGGGACTGCTTGGCCGCCTCGCGGACGGTCCGGCGCCACTTCTCGATGCCCTTGGCGGCCTTCTCGCCGGTCCACCGGACGATCGCCCGGGCCGACTGCCAGGGCACCACCTCGTCGACGCCGGCCTGGGTCATCATGTCGATGGCCTGCTCGTCGTGGCCCCCCTTGGCGAGGGCCTGGGCGACCACCCAGCGGACCGCGGGACGGGGGGCATGCAGCAACTCGTCGGCGCGTACGTCGATGCTCTTCTTGCCGACCGCGACGACCTCCCCGCGGATCCCGCTGCCGGCGCCGTCGGTGAGGACGACGACCTCGCCGGCCCGGATCCGCCGGACGACGGCGGCGTGGTGGCCCTCCTCCCCCGCCAGGGTGACGACGTCACCCAACGCGGGGGCGGCCGCGAACGTGTGCAGGAAGACCGGATCGGTCACCGGTCCACCTCAGCCCTCGAACGCGTCGCGCAGCTTGCCGAAGAAGCCCTTCTCCTTGGCGTGGCCGAGCTTGATCTCGTGCTCGCCGCGGAGGTCGGCCAACTGGCGGAGCAGCTCGCGCTGTTCGGGGTCCAGCCTGGTCGGGGTCTGCACCAGGAAGGTGACGCCCATGTCGCCGCGGCCGGTGGAGCGCAGCTTCGGGACACCCTTGCCGCGGACGCTGATCCGGGTGCCGGACTGGGTGCCGGCCGGGATCTCGACGTCGACGAGGGACTCCTCGGGCGTGGCCCCCTCCTTCTCCGCGTCCAGGGTCGGCACCTTCACCGAGGTGCCCAGCGCGGCGGCGGTCATCGGGACCCGGATCACCGTCTCCAGGTCGGCGCCCTTGCGGGTGAAGTTCTCGTGCTGCTCGACCCGCAGCTCGACGTAGAGGTCACCGGCCGGGCCGCCGCCGGGGCCGACCTCGCCCTGCGCGGACAGGTGGATCCGGTTGCCGCTGTCCACCCCGGCGGGCACCTTGACGTTGAGCGTACGGGTGGTGCGCACCCGTCCCTCGCCGGAGCACTCCGGGCAGGGGTCGGGGATGATCGTGCCGTAGCCGCGACAGGTCGGGCAGGGCGAGGAGGTCCGGATGTCGCCGAGGAAGGACCGCTGCACCTGGGTGACCTCGCCGGCGCCGTGACAGGTCCGGCAGGTGACCGGGGCGTTGCCCTCCGAGGAGCCGGAGCCACCGCACCGGGAGCACAGCACCGCGGTGTCGACCTGGAGCGCCTTGGTGGTGCCGAAGGCGGCCTCGGCCAGGCCGAGCGACATCCCGACCAGGGCGTCCTGGCCCTTGCGGACCCGGGAGCGCGGACCGCGCGAGGTGGTCTGGCCGAACATCGAGCCGATCAGGTCGGTGAAGTCGAAGCCGCCGGCCCCGCCGAAACCACCCATCCCGCCGAAGCCGCCGCCACCCATCCCGCCGTGGCCCATCGGGTCACCGCCGCGGTCGTACACGGCGCGCTTCTGCGGATCCTTCAGCACCTCGTACGCCTCGTTCAACTCCTTGAACTGCTCGGCGGCGTCGTCGGTCTGGGCGACATCGGGGTGCACCTTCATGGCGCGCTTGCGGTAGGCCTTCTTGATCGCCTCCGGGTCCGCGTCGCGGCCGACACCCAGGATCTCGTAGTAGTCCTTGCTCATGTCCTCGTCATCCTCAGGCCAGGAAACGGCCCACGTAGCGTGCGACAGCGCGCACGGACGCCATCATCGACGGATAGTCCATCCGGGTCGGTCCGACAATACCGAGCGTCGCCCAGACATCCTGCGGGCTGCCGTAGGCGCTGGCGACCATCGACGTCGACTGCAGCCCCTCGTACGGGTTCTCCCCGCCGATCCGGACCAGCACGTCGTCCGAGGTCGCCGCCTCGCCGAGCAGCTTGAGCAGCACGACCTGTTCCTCCAGCGCCTCGAGCACCGGCCCGACCGTCGACTGGAACTCACTGGCGAACCGCGCCAGGTTGGGCACGCCACCGACCACGACCCGGGTGCTCGGCGGGGTGCCGAGCAGCTCGAGCAAGGTGGTGACCGCGACCCGGGCCGCCGGGCGGTCCTCGGGGCGGAACGCCTCGTCGACCGCTTCCAGCGCCTCGATCGCCCGCTGGGCGGAGCGGTCGACGACCGCGGCCGCGAGCCGGGAGCGGATCTCGGCCCGCAGCTCCTCGTCCACCCCGAGGGTCAGGGTGTGCTGCTCGACCCGGCCGTTGGAGCTGACCAGGATCAGCATCAGGTCGTCGTCGTCGAGCCGGATCAGGTCGACGTGGCGGATCACCGTCGAGGAGATCACCGGGTACTGCACGATGGCGACCTGGTGGGTCAGCCGGGCCAGCAGCCGGACGGTCCGGGCGACGACGTCGTCCATGTCGATCGCGCCGGACATGAAGGTCTCGATCGCCCGCCGCTCGGCGGGCGACAGCGGCTTGATCTCGCCGATCTGGTCGACGAACAGCCGGTAGCCCTTGTCGGTGGGGATCCGCCCCGCGCTGGTGTGCGGCTGGGTGATGTAGCCCTCGTCCTCCAGCACGGCCATGTCGTTGCGGACCGTGGCCGGCGAGACGCCGAGCCGGTAGCGCTCGACCAGCGCCTTCGACCCGACCGGTTCCTGGCTGGAGACGTAGTCGGTGACGATGGCGCGCAGCACGATCAGCTTGCGCTCGTCGAGCATGTCCCCTCCTCACCCCCCCAGGCCCAGTATTGGCACTCCGCCACTCCGAGTGCCAGTCTAGCGCCATGAGCCATGGACCGTCCCCAGCCGTTCCTTCCGTCGCCCTCGGCCCCTGGGAGGCGATCGGGGAGCGTACGTGGCGCGCGGTCGCCGAACCCGAGTCGGTCACCATCGGCCTGGTCGCCGGCACCGGCGGGGCCCTGGTCGTCGACACCGGCAGCAGCACGGCCCAGGGGGCCGAGATCCGCCGCACCGCGGAGGCCGTCGCCGGGGTGCCGGTGGTCGCCGTAGCCCTCACCCACGCCCACTACGACCACGTCGGTGGGCTGGCGGCGTTCCGCGACCTGCCGATCCACGCCCAGCGCCGGCTCGGCGACCACCTGGCCGACCCCGCCCTGCTGGCGGACCTGGCGCCCTACGGCGTGACCGCCGAGGACCTGCCACGGCCCACGCACACCTTCGGGGTGGCCCACGCGGTCGGCCTCGGCGACCGGGTGGTGGAACTGATCTCGGTCGGCCGGGCGCACACCGACCACGACACCATCGCCGTGGTGGCCGACGCCCGGCTCGTCTTCGCCGGCGACATCGTCGAGCCGGCCGGCCCGCAGCTGGGCCCGGACGCCGACCCGGAGCGCTGGCCCGGCTCGCTGGACCACCTGATCGGGTTGATGCTGCGCCCCGACTGGCTGGCCTACCCCGGCCACGGCGGGCCGATGGTGATGGCCGACGTCACCCTGCAGCGCGGCTGGATCGCCTCGATCCTCGGCGAGGTGACCAACCTGGTCTCCGACGGGGTCCGCTACGAGGACGCCGAGCAGCGCGGCGACTGGCCCTTCCCGTGGGAGCGGATCGCCCCCGGCGTGCGCAGCGCGTACGACCTGCTGGCCGCCCGCGGCTTCGCGCCCCGCGACCAGCTGCCGATCATCCGCAAGGACGTCCGCGAGGACTGAGCGTCGGCCCGGGTCACTCGGCCTGGGTCGGGGTGGGGCGGGTGCCGAGCCGGGGGCCGAGCGCGGTGCGCACCGAGGTGGCCAGCGCCGCGGAGGCGCCGACGACCATCCCGAAGCCGTCCATCCCGGGCAGATAGGTCGACCCGTCGGTGAGCAGGGCGGTGCCGCCCAGCTCCTCGACCATCAGGATCCCGGGCACGTGGTCCCACGGGCGGGGGCGGCCGTAGACGAGGAAGTCGGTCTGGCCGGTGACCATCCGCGGGTAGTCCACACCGCAGCACAGGGCACTGAGCGAGATCCGGGGCAGCGCCGCGTCGGCCTCCCGCTGCCGGATCACCACCCGGGCCGACCGGCCGCGCCAGTCGGCCGGGTCCGCCGCCGGGGCGGGCCGGGTGATCTGCTCGCCGTTGCGGGTGACCCCCTCGCCGCGCACCGCGACGTAGGCGGTGGCGTACTCGGGCTGCCAGATCCAGGCCCGGACCGTACGGCCGTGGCGGACCTCGCCGACCATCACGGCGTAGTCCTCCTTGCCGTTGACGAAGTTCTTGGTGCCGTCGACCGGGTCGATGGTGAAGCCGTGCTCGGCGCCGAGCAGGTGCGGCGGCAGGCCCGGGTTGGCCGCGGTGGCCTCCTCGCCGATGATCAGCGCGTCGGGGTAGGCCCGGGACAGGATCTCGGTCAGCCGCAGCTCGGACTCGCGGTCGGCAACAGTGACCAGGTCGCCCGGCCCCTTCTCGGCGATCTCGTCGCTCGTCAGGGCCCGGAACCGCGGACGGATCACCTCGTCGGCGACCTGCTGGATGATCTCGAGGACCTGGTCAGTGGACAGCTCACGGGGTGCGACCATGGCCCCCACTGTGTCACAGACCCCGCCCCGGGCGGCAGGGACCCTGTCGGGGTGGGTCAGCTGTCCCGGTCCAGGTGGTCCTGGGTGACGAAGTCGATCAGCCGCTCGACCTCCCGCAGCAGGCCGGGATCGAGGTCGTTCCAGTTGCCGACCCGCGACAGGATGAACTGCCAGGCCCGGGCGATGTCGGCCTGGTCCTTGTGCGGCCAGCCCATCGCGGCGCAGATCCCGTGCTTCCAGTCGGTGCCGCGCGGGATCCGGGGCCACTCCTCGAGCCCGAGCCGGGCCGGCTTCACCGCCTCCCAGATGTCGATGTAGCGGTGGCCGGTGACCAGGACGAAGTCGCCCCAGGGGCCGGCGGCGACCTGTTCGACGATCCGCGACTCCTTGGTGCCCGGGACCAGGTGGTCGACCAGCACGCCGAGCCGGTGCCCGGCGCCGGGGCCGAACTCCGCGACGATGTCCGGCAAGTCATCCATCCCGCCCATGTACTCCACCACGACGCCGACGTGGCGCAGGTCGTCGCCCCAGACCTTCTCGACCAGTTCGGCGTCGTGGCGGCCCTCGACGTAGATCCGGCTGGGCAGCGCGACCCGGGCGGACTCCGCCGGGCCGACCCGCGAGCCGGACCGGGTGTGGGTGGAGCGGGCGCCGTCGCGCGGCGGGACCTTCAGCGCCACCGGCTCGCCCTCGAGCAGGAAGCCCGGCCCGAGCGGGAAGGAGCGGCGCCGGCCCTTGCGGTCCTCCAGCACCACCAGGCCGTTCTCCCAGCGGACGACGGCGCCACAGAAGCCGCTCGAGGGGTCCTCGATCACCAGGCCCGCACGGAGCACCTGGTCGCGCGAGGTCTTCTTCCGGTCGGCGCGCGCGAGACCGGCGGCGAGCACGTCGGTGGGGTATCTGCTGGGGGGCATGGCCCGAGGTTAGGCCCGGCCACCGACAACGCCGGGCCGCGACACACCCGCGTCACCCGACGCTCAG
>CAYOBI010000121.1:0-5498 GCA_964402325.1 uncultured Propionibacteriaceae bacterium
GCCGCGCGACCTCGGCACCGATGTCGCGCACCCCGGTGCCGGTGTCGAACAGCAGGGCCCGTTCCTCCCCGAGGACGAGGAAGGCGTTGGCATGCCCGGGCTCGGCGATGCACCAGGTGTCGTCACCCAGGTACTCGACCCGGAACCACGCGTCGGGCGCCGGATCGTGGCCGTGGCTCACGGCGCCCCGACCCCGCCGAACACCTCGGCGCACGTCGCCGCCAGCGCGAGGTCGCAGCCGGCCCGGCCGAGCACACTGACGTTGCCCGGCTCCGCCCGGCCCAGCGCGACCGTCCGGCGATCCACCACCGGCACGGAGACGGCGGGCAGACCGCTGATGCCGGCGGGGGTGGTGAGGTGCAGCGTCGCCGTGCGGCAGCGCTCGATCTCCTCGGCGGTGGCGCTGATCGCGGGCGGGGCCGAGGACGCCGCCGGGCTCACCAGCACCGCGTCCTCCATCACCTCGCGGAGCACCGCGCCCTCCGCGGCCATCAGGTCCCGGGCGTCCGTCAGCTGCGCCGCGCTGATCGCGGCGCCGTTGCGGAACCGCCCCTCGACATCGGCCGCCAGGGCCCCGGGATGCGCCTCGATCCAGTCACCGCGGATCGCCCAGGCCTCGGCGGCCTGGATCGTCCGGAACGCCCGGAACCACGTCTCCAGCCGCTTCGGCGCGATGTCGAGTGTCTCGACGCCGACCTCCAGGTGCCGGGCGAGGCGTACGGCGCTGCGTTCCACCCGGTCCGCCAGCCACGGCTCGGCGTGACGGTCCAGGGTCGGGGCGGTGAACACGCGGCGCGGCGTCAGCGATCGGCGCCCGGTCGCCGGCACGAGCGCCGCCAGGGCCGCCGTCAGCATGCCGGGGTCGGCGGCGAGCACCCCCACGGTGTCGAACGACGGTGCCAGGGCGGTCAGGTCGGCGCGATCCACCAGATCGTGTGTCGTCCGGACACCCCACAACGACTGGTAGGAGGCCGGCACCCGCACCGAGCCGGCGGTGTCGGTGCCCAGCGCGATGTCCGCCTCCCCCCGGGCCACCGCGACAGCGGGCCCGGACGTGGATCCGCCGGGAACGGTGCCGGGACGCAGCGGATTCGTGGGGGTGCCGTAGGCCGGGTTCTGGCCGGTCAGCCCGAAGGCGAACTGGTCGGTCCGGGCGATCCCCGCCAGGTCGGCGCCCGCCGCGAGCAGCGCCGCGACGGCCGGGGCGTGCCGGGGCGAGGGATCCGCCTCGGCCAGGTACTGCGGCACGCCGGCCCCGACCGGGAAGCCCTGCACGGCGAAGAGGTCCTTGACCGCGACCGTCCGGCCCGCCAGGGGGCCCGATCCGGCGCCCGCGACCAGGGGAGCCCCGACGCAGCGCCACACCGACGTGTCCAGTCGCGGGATCGTCTCGGCGGGGGAGGTGACGTGGGCGGCGAGCACCCGCCAGCCGGCGTCCGTACGTCCCCAGAGCTGGGTCTGCACGCCACGGCCGTGTCCCTCGGGGTCGACGGTCTCGGCCTGCAGCAGCACCGCGTCACCCGCCCGGCGGCTGTGGACGGTCGTCACCACCCGGGTCGGGGTGGCCCGACGGTTTCCGCGGAAGGAGGCGATCGCGTCCCAGCCGACGAGGATCCGGCCGTTCGCCGCGCGCAGCGTGAACGCGGAGTCGGCGAACAGTTCGTCGAGACCCGCGACGTCGTTGCCGAGCAGTGCCCGGTCGTACGCCAGGAACGCCTCCAGCAGGCCGTCGGGCAGCGGTGTCTCGCCTCGGATCTCCAGGACTTCGTCCGTCGCCGCGTCCATCGGTCGGCCGCTCATGCGAGGGTGATGGGGTCGGACAGGATGGTCGCGAGGTCGATCGCGTCGACCGGTGCGGCGATCCCGTCGGTGACGAGCCGGGCGAAGCCTCCGGGCATCGACCCGGGATCGTTGGTCATCACGGTGACCGCGTACATCCGTTCGGTCGCGGAGGTGTTGCGGATGCGGTGGACGGATCCCGCCGGCAGCACCAGGACGTCACCGGCCCCGACCTCGGTCTCGAGCCCGTCGCAGGTGGCACGGCCCTTGCCCGAGAGGAACAGGAAGATCTCGACCGAGTCGGGATGGCTGTTGTCCGGCTGTTCGCTGCCGGGGTCCCAGACCTCGTAGAAGACGCTGGCACTCGACCCGTCGGTCGGCCCGGCGAGGAAGATCTGCCGGACGTCGTTCTGCAGCACACCTTCCTGGTTCTCGGCGATGGAGAACTTGCTGAGGTCGGCGAGGTGCTTGACGATCGGTGGTGTGGACATGGTGGTCTCCTGGTCGGGGTGGGGGGCGCGGGCGCCGGGGCGGCTCAGCGGGCGGAACGGGGCCCGGCCAGCTCCTCACGGATCGCGGTCGCGGTGGTGGTGAAGCCGAAGCACTGCCGGGTGTTGTAGAGGGTCGCCTGCCAGCAGTAGTCCGGCGAGGTGGTGGTCGAGGCGTCCTCGAGGAGCAGGCAGTCGTAGCCGAGGCAGGCGGCGTCGGTGAGGGTGGCCAGCACGCACTGGTCGGCGTTCACCCCGGCGAAGAGCAGCGTGGTCACGTCGAGGCGACGCAGGATCGCGTCCAGGGGGGTGTCGAAGAAGCCGCTCATCCGGAACTTGTCGACCTGGATGTCGCGCGGGTCGACGTGCAGCCCGTCGCTGATCGCGGCACCCCAACTGCCCTTGGTCAGGACGGCATCGCTGCGGCCGGTGGGGCCCCCGGGGGCGCCGATGCCGCCGCTGCGACCGTCCGGATCGTAGACGTGGAGCACGTTGGCGGGCAGGTTGGCCCGGTCGGGCCGGTTGCCCCAGTTGACCCAGATCACCGGCACGTCGGCCGTACGCAGCGCTGCGGTCAGCCCGTTGAGGGTGGGGACGAGCGCGGCGGGAGCCGAGACGTCGACCCCGATCCCGGCCAGCCAGCCCTCCGGGTGGCAGAAGTCGTTCTGCATGTCGATCACGACGAGGGCCGAGCGGTCCAGGTCCAGCTCGACCGGCGCCGGCAGGGCGTCGACCCGCAGTGGCCGCGGACCGGCGCCGAGACGGACGAGCGGGGGCTCGTCGGGGGCGGCGAACGTCCACTCCCTGACCCTGCTCATCAGCGACCCCGAGCCTGGTCGGTGGGATCCGAGTGTGACCGGCAGACCATCGATGGGAGCCCTTCTTCTCGCCGCTGTCGACTGACGCTGCGGAGTCTAGGTCTGCACCGGAGGTCCCGGCGGTCGGTAACCCGACCGACCAGAAGACCTAACACCGCCGCAATCTGTCCGCCTTCCGCCGCCTGACCCCCGGCCGCCTCGGGCGTGGCTCTTCAGATGCCGTGGTTCTCGGAGGCCGTGGTTCTCAGAGGCCGATGAACGGCTGCTCCACGCTCGAGGCGACCACCACCCGGTGGATGAAGTCCAGCTTCTCGCGTACCGCCCCGGGGATCCGGAAGGGGTAGAGGTCGGGCTTGCCCATCGCGTGATTGGCGCGGTTCAGCAGGTGCGACACTCCGCGCCAGTCGTCGAGTGCGACGCCCATCGACACGTCGGCGTACGACGCCCGGGGGGCGACCGGGTGCGCGATGACCGAGCCGATCGGCTCGATCCGCAGCCCGCCGGTCGCCACGATGCCGAGTGTCAGCAGGATGTGCTGATAGTGCGCGAAGGTCTCGGCGAAGTCCTCCCAGGGATGCATGGTGGCGTAGGCCGAGATGAAGGACGCGGGCCAGTCGGCGGGCGCGCCGTCGCGGTAGTGCCGCTGCAACGCCTCGCTGTAGGAGACCCGCTCGTCCCCGAACAGCGCGCGGCATTCGGGGAGCAGGGGGCTGTCCGGTGCCTCGAGGAGCTGCCACTGGTAGTAGTGGCCGACCTCGTGGCGGAAGTGGCCGAGCACCGTCCGATAGGGCTCCCCGAGCTGGATCTTGAGCCGCGCGCGGTGGTCGTCGAGTGTTTCCGCCAGGTCGATGGTGATCAGTCCGGAGGCGTGCCCGATGACCACCGGGCCGTCGCCGGAGCGCGAGGAGAGGAGGTCGAAGGCCAGCCCGCCCGGGCGTTCCCAGTGCGGGACGACGGGCAGCCCGAGGTCCGCCAGGCCGACCAGCAGGCGGCGTTGCGACTGCCCGGTGACGGCGAATTTCGCCAGCGCCGGCGCGTCGTCCGGCTCCGGCCGGCGACGGATCATCCGGCAGGAGTAGCACAGGTCCTCGTCGCCACCCGCCGGCAGCGCCCAGTTGCAGAGGAAGCCGCGGTTCGCGCAGGGCGTCAGGTCGGCGGCGTCGAGCGGGACGAGACGGGATCCGACCGGGTCGTACATCACGGCCAGGCCGCAGGACTCACAGGTGAGGCTCTCCAGCCACAGCGGCGCAGCGCACCGTGGGCACGTCAGGGATCGCATGTCGGCAGCGTAGTCCCGGGCGACGGTGGTCCCCGCCGGTGACCGGTGCGGAGGACCCGGGTGGTGGGGGTCGTGCGCCGTGGCGGCGGTTGGCATGATGGTGGGGGACGCCCGTCGAGTCCGGGCGTGGATAGCGAGGATCCGCATGCAGACCACGCAACGTCTGACCGAGGCCTATCGGAACGCCCGGATCGAGGAGTTCGGCGACGACTCGCGCTACGTCTTCCTCAGCGACGTGCATCGCGGCGACGGCAGCATGGCCGACGAGTTCGCGAAGAACAAGAACATCTATGTCGCCGCCCTCGAGTGGTACCACTCCCACGGCTACACCCTGGTCGAGGTCGGGGACGGGGACGAGCTGTGGGAGAACCGGCAGTGGAAGCACATCCTCTGGGCCAACGGATCGCCCTACCGCCGGCTCAAGCGGTTCTTCGACGACGGCCGGCTGATCTACCTCTACGGCAACCACAACATCCAGCTGCGGGACCCCCGGTTCGCCCGGGCCTGCTTCGACACCATCCCGGACGACCTCGGCCGACCCACGCCGTTCATGCCGGGCCTGCGGCCGATCGAGTCGCTGGTGCTGCGCCAGCGCGACACCGGCCAGGAGATCCTCGTCGTGCACGGCCACCAGGGTGACTTCGCCAACGACCAGATCTGGCCCTTCACGATGTGGACGTTCCGGGTCTTCTGGAAGTACATGCACGCGTTCGGCATCCGCAGCCCCTCCAGCCCGACGCGGAACCTGTTCAAGCGGCACAAGGTCGAGCGCAACTACCGCAAGTGGATCCTGGAGCACCAGACGGCGCTGATCTGTGGACACACCCACCGCCAGAAGTTCCCCCGCGACGGGGTGCCCTACTTCAACACCGGCTGCTGCACGTTCCCGGCGTACATCACCGGGATCGAGCTGGTCGGCGACCAGATCCAGCTGATCGGCTGGCGGATCGAGCCGGACGCGAACCGCTACCTGCACGTGAAGCGCCGGGTGCTGGCCGGCCCCGAGCCGATCTCGGCGTACGCCTCGCTGACCGAGCCGGGCCAGCCGTACCGGCCGGGTCCGCGCTGGTGAAGCCGGAGTTTCATTGACCCAATTCCTGCAATCCCGATTTCTGATGGTGATCGTGCCGTAAC
>CAYOBI010000122.1:0-5447 GCA_964402325.1 uncultured Propionibacteriaceae bacterium
GTCGCCGGCCTGTTCGTGGTGTACGTGGCCGACCCGTGGCTGTCGCGGTTCGTCGACGGCCTCGGCCTGCTCACCTCGCTGTCGGTCGCCTCGGTGCTGGCCACCCTGGTGGTCGTCGACTTCGGGCACGCGGTGGTCGCCGTGGTCCGGGTCCGGCCCGAGGTCGAGTCCGCGGTGGAGAGCCTCGCCGCCCTGCAGGGCCGGCTGGAGACCCGGCTCGACGAACTGGCCAGCTCCTTCGACGAGCAGGTCGCCGGCAGTCGGGAGCGCCTGGCCGAGGGCAAGGAACTGCTGGCCGAGCGGGCCGACCGCACCCGGGACCGGCTCCAGGAGGCGCTGCCGTCGCTGCCCTCCCCCACCGCGGCGCTGCGCCGCCGGCGCGAGCTGCTCCGGTCGCGCGGGACGCTCGGTCGACTGGACCAGGCGTTCCCGCGCGGCCGGCTGCTGCAGCGCGACCGGATGCAGGGAGACCGGAAACAACGCGGCCGGGAGCGACGCGACCGGGAGGAACAGCGCCGGTAGGCTGTCAGCCCTGCTCCTCGCCCGACGCGATCTCGTCGCGACGATCGGTGAGCTGGTCACCGGTCCGGGCGACGGCCCCCTCCCCGGACAGCCCGGACTCGAGGATCTGCAGACCCTCGTTGTCCGCGGTGACGTCGAAGACGACGTCGTCGCCCTCGTGCAGCCGACCGGACAGCACCGCGCGCGCCAACTGGTCCTCGACGGTCGACTGGATCAGCCGGCGCAGCGGCCGCGCCCCGTACACCGGGTCGAAGCCCATCAGCCCCAGCCAGTCACGCGCCTCCGGCGTGGCGGTCACGCTGATCCGCCGATCCGCCATCCGGCGGTTGAGCCGGGCGAGCTGGATGTCGACGATCCGGGTCAGCTCCTCCTGGCTGAGCGGGGCGAACATCACCACCTCGTCGAGCCGGTTGAGGAACTCCGGTTTGAACGACGCCCGGACCACCCCCATCACCGCCTCGCGCTTGGCGTCCTCCGACAGCGACTGGTCGGCCAGGTAGACCGACCCGAGGTTCGAGGTGAGGATCAGGATCGTGTTGCGGAAGTCGACCGTACGTCCCTGTCCGTCGGTCAGCCGGCCGTCGTCGAGCACCTGCAGCAGGATGTCGAACACCTCGGGGTGGGCCTTCTCGACCTCGTCCAGCAGGATCACCGAGTACGGGCGGCGCCGGACCGCCTCGGTCAGCTGGCCGCCCTCCTCGTAGCCGATGTAGCCCGGAGGGGCACCGACGAGCCGGGCGACCGAGTGCTTCTCGGAGTACTCGCTCATGTCGATCCGGACCATGCTCTGCTCGTCGTCGAAGAGGAACTCCGCGAGCGACTTCGCCAGCTCGGTCTTGCCGACGCCGGTCGGGCCGAGGAACAGGAACGAGCCCGTCGGCTTGTTCGGGTCGGAGATGCCGGCCCGCGACCGGCGGACGGCGTCGGCAACGGCCCGGACCGCCTCGGACTGGCCGATCAGCCGCTTGCCGAGGTACTCCTCCATGTGCAGCAGCTTCTCCGACTCGCCCTGCAGCATCTTCCCGACCGGGATGCCGGTCCAGGCGGAGACCACCTCGGCGATGTCCTGGGCGGTCACCTGCTCCGACACCATCGGCTTGGTGTTCTTCTCGGCCTCGTCGGCCTTGGCCAGCTCCTGCTCCAGCGCCGGGATCTCACCGTAGAGGATCTCCGAGGCATGTCCCAGGTCACCGTCGCGCTGGGCCCGGTCGGCCTCGGACCGCTTCGCGTCGATCTGCTTACGGATCTCGCCGACCCGGTTCAGGCCCTGCTTCTCCGACTCCCAGCGCTGCTCGAGGCCACGCAGCGTCTCCTGGGTGTCGGCGAGCTCGGCGTTCAGCCGGGCCAGCCGCTCGAGGGTGGCCGGGTCGGACTCCTTCTCCAGCGCCATCTGCTCCATCGTCAACCGGTCCACCTTGCGGCGCAGCTCGTCGATCTCGACCGGGGAGGAGTCGATCTCCATCCGCAGCCGCGACGCCGCCTCGTCGACCAGGTCGATCGCCTTGTCGGGCAGCTTGCGGCCGGTGATGTAGCGGTGCGACAGGGTCGCGGCGGCGACCAGCGCCTGGTCGGTGATGGCGACCTTGTGGTGCGCCTCGTACCGCTCGCGCAGACCGCGCAGGATCGCGATCGAGTCCTCCACGCTCGGCTCGCCGACGAACACCTGCTGGAACCGCCGCTCGAACGCCGGGTCCTTCTCGATGTTCTCCCGGTACTCGTCCAGCGTCGTCGCGCCGATCAGCCGCAGCTCGCCGCGGGCCAACATCGGCTTGAGCATGTTGCCGGCGTCCATCGAGGAGTCGCCGGTCGCGCCGGCGCCGATCACGGTGTGGATCTCGTCGATGAAGGTGACGACCTGGCCCTCGGCGTCCTTGATCTCGGAGAGCACGCTCTTCAGGCGCTCCTCGAACTCGCCGCGGTACTTCGCGCCGGCGACCATGCCGCCCAGGTCGAGGCTGATCAGCCGGCGGCCCTTCAGCGAGTCGGGGACGTCACCGGCGACGATGCGCTGGGCCAGCCCCTCGACGACGGCGGTCTTGCCGACGCCGGGCTCGCCGATCAGCACCGGGTTGTTCTTCGTCCGGCGCGCGAGGACCTGGATCACCCGGCGGATCTCCTGGTCGCGGCCGATCACCGGGTCGAGCTTGCCCTCGCGGGCCGCCGCGGTCATGTCGTAGCCGTACTGCTCCAGCGCGCTCGAGGTGCCCTCCTGGCCCTCCGAGGTGACCCGCTTCGACCCGCGGGCGTCCTGGAACGCCCGGGTCAGCGCGTCGGCGGTGGCGCCCTGCTTCTCGAGGATCCGCTTCGCCTCGGAGTCGATCGCGGCCAGCGCGATCAGCAGGTGCTCGGTCGCGACGTACGTGTCGCCGAGCTTCTCGGCCCGGGTCTCGGCGTCGGCGAGGACACGGGCCACCGCCCCGGACAGCTGCGGCTGCGACACCGAGGAGCCGGAGGCTGCCGGAAGCCGCTTGATCGCCGTCGCCGCCTCGTTCTCCAGGGTCCGGGGGTCGGCGTCGATCGACTCGAGCAGCGGGCCGACGGTGTTCTCCGGGGTGATCAGCATCGCGTGCAACAGGTGCACGGCCTCGACGTTGGGATTGCCGTTGTTGAGCGCGTCGCGTACGGCGGTCGAGTACGCGTCACGGCTCTTGGTGGTGAGCTTGTTGGCGTCCATGTGTCCTTTGTTCTCCGGGTCTCGTGCTCCGGGTCGTTCGTCGGCTCGGCGGGCTCTTCCGAGCCTGCCACTGTTCGGGGGCTGGTGCGGCCCGTCGGGCCCTGCCCCTGCATCACCCAAAAGAGTTGAGCGACATAGACTCAACCTCGACTCGGGGCCTGGTATTCCCACGCCCCCGGGCTCGCTCCTCGGGCTTACTGTGAGGCCGGGTCGGCGGTGGGCGGTAGGCGATCCCGCGGACGTTGCGCGGTTCGCGCGCACGTTGCTCAGCCCCTGGGGGCGTTCTCGCGGACGTTGTGATGATTCCGCGGACGTAGCCCAGCCCTGGGGGCATTCCCGCGGACGTTGTAATGTTCCCGCTGCACCCTAGGTATCCGCGGGAACACGAGAAGATCCGCGGGAACATGGCAGGGTCCGCGGGAACACGAGAACATCCGTGCGACCCCCTCATCAGCACCGGGAGCAGATGACGACGGCAGGGTCCGCGGGAACGCGAGACGGAGGCGACAGGCAGCCCGCCGCGGGCGTCGAGGGTGGTCACGGTCACGCAAGCGGCACTGCCAGCGGGGCAGATCACCGCCCCGCGTCACCGCGCATCGCCACCGCGCATCGTGCTCAGCGGATGGTCACCGAGGAGTCGAACCAGGCGAGCACCCGTTCCTCACCGAACGGCCACACCGCCGCCAGCGCCGCGCCGGCGAGCGCGGCCCCCGGATCCTTGCCGAAGGTCGGCATCCCCGGCAGCGAGAACCCGCCCGACAGCGGACGTACGGGCGCGTCGTCGGGCAGCCCGGCGAGCCGGCGCGCCGCCGCGAGCCCCGTCTCGAGGTCGCCCAGCTCGTCGACCAGGCCACGGTCCAGCGCGTCGGCCCCGCTCCAGATCCGGCCGCGGCCGATCTCGTCGACCCGTTCGCGGTCGAGGTGGCGGCCCTCGGCGACCCGGGCGACGAACCGCCCGTACGTCTCGTCCATCATCCGCTCCGCCCAGGCCCGCTCGGCCTCGGAGAAGGCCCGGTTCGGGCTGCCGAACAGCGCCATCTCGCGCCCGACGGCCTCGGGGTTGCGGCCGATCCGGCCGTTCAGGTCGGTGAGCACGGGCTTGCCGACCACCACGCCGATGCTGCCGGTGAGGGTGAACGGGCTGGCCACCACGTGGTCGGCCGGCGCCAGGACGTAGTAGCCGCCGGACGCGGCGACCTCGCCCATCACGGCGACCACCGGCTTGGTGCAGCGCGCCACCGCGCGGCAGATCACGTCCGAGGCGAGCGCCGAACCACCGCCGGAGTCCACGTGCAGGACGATCGCCCTGGTGTGTTCGTCCCGCTCGGCGCGGCGCAGCGAGGCCACCACCGTCTCCGAACCGGCCGTCCCACCCCCGAGCAGCGGCGCCGCGGGGCGGCTGCGCCCGGACACGATCGCGCCCGCCACCGGCACCACGGCGACACCGTCGGCCTTCTTCGTCCGCCGCCGACCGGCCATCCGGGCGCCGAACAGCTGCAGTGCCCGGGACCAGTCCTGGTCGGTCGGCACGGCGATCTCGTCGTCGTACGCGACCCTGGTGATCAGCCCCGCCCCGAGGAGCTGCGCCGCATTGGTGAAGCCGGCGTCGAGGATCTCGGTCGAGGACGCGGGGCGGCCGACGGCGGCCAGCCAGGTCCGTTCCGCGGAGTCGAGGTAGGCCGTGAGCTGCTCGCGCTCGAACTCGTCCATGTGGTCGTCGGAGTAGCTGGTCAAGGCCGACTTGTACTCGCGGATCCGCAAGTTCTCGAAGCCGATCCCGCGCCGGGACAGCAGCTCGCCGTAGTAGACCCGCTCGGCCGCGAAGCCGGGCAGCATCACCTCGGCCGACTCCGGCGCCACCACCTCACGTACGCCCGCGGCGGCGAGCAGGGTGCGCATGGTGACCTGCGGGACGTACGCCACCACCCGGCGGTGCTCCTGCAACCGCACCAGCGCCCGGCTGATCGCCTCGCAGGTGGCCAGGCCGGCGGTCAGGTTGACGACCCGGACGAGCACGCCGGTCAGGGAGTCCATCCCGGCCAGCTGCTCGAGCCGTTCGGTCAACGACCCCAGCGACTCGGCGCGGCCGAGCAGCGACTCCAGCGGGCGGCCCTGGAAGGTCGGATAGTCACCGTGCAGGTCCACCAGGGCCCAGGCGGCGTCATCGGCGACGTCACGTCCCACGGCATGGCGGAGCAGCTTCGGCAGGTCCGGGAAGGAACTGAGGTTCGGCACGCCTCCACCGTACGTC
>CAYOBI010000123.1:0-5267 GCA_964402325.1 uncultured Propionibacteriaceae bacterium
CGGCCGGGGCGGGCGCACGGGGGCGGCCGAACATGTGTTCGATAAAATGTCAGAGGCTCCCCCTAGCGTTGGGAGCATGGAACGGGAATGGGGGACTCGGGCCGGTGAGCTGCTCGCCGGGGTCCTGGAGCTGCTGGACGAATGGAACGACGAGACCGGGCTCGCGTCGGACGCCGAGCGCGTAGCCCTGGCGGAGGCGGCCGTCGAGGCGTCGGATCGCCTGCGGGTGCTGGCATCGGTGCTGGTCGCCGAGACCGCGGCGAAAGGCGCTGACATCGCCGCCACCGGTCTGCCGGTGGTGAGCTGGCTGGCCGACACCCGCCGGATGAGACGGAGTGACGGCTGGGCCCTGTTGCATGCCGGGCGGGAGCTGGACCGCTTCCCCTGCCTGCGGGCGGCGGGCCTGGCGGGCCGGGTGTCGCCGCAGCAGGCGCGGGCGATCACGGCGGTGCTGGTCGACCTGCCGGAGGAGTTCTCCTCCGCCACGCTGCGGGAGGCGGAGGAGATGATGGTGGGCTTCGCCGCCGAGTTCGATGCGACCGGGTTGTCGACGCTGTCCACGAGGCTGCTCGAGGTGCTCGCCCCGGAGCGGGCCGACGAGCTCGAGGAGAAGCGGCTGGAGCGGGCGGAGCGCCGCGCCCGGCGCAACCGGGGGTTCACCCTCACCCACGACGGCAAGGGTTCGGTGCTGCTCAAGGGCAAGCTGCCGGTGCTGGCCGCCCAGCCCCTGATCGCGCTGATCGACGCCTACGCGCACCGTGAGCACCATCGGGCGTTGGACGCGCTGGATCCGCTCGCCGAGGACGTCACGCCCGCCATGCGCCGTGCTGATGCCCTGGTCGCGCTGGCCGAGGCCGTGGCCCGGCACGGCGACGCGCCCAGCCATGGCGGCGATCGGCCCCGCGTCGTGGTGACGATGTCGGAGTCGCGGTTGCGGGACCTGGCCACCGGGGCCGAGCTGATCGGGCCCGGCGAGAGGATCAGTGCCGGTGACCTGCGCCGACTGTGCTGCGACGCCGACCTGGTCCCGGTGGTGCTCGGCAGCGGATCGGAGATGCTCGACGTCGGCCGCGAGCGGCGCCTCGTCACCCCACCGATCCGCACCGCCCTGTCCGTACGTGACGGGGGGTGCGCCTTCCCCGGGTGCGACAAGCCGCCCGAGGCCTGCCACGCCCACCACATCCTGCCCTGGCAGGTCGGCGGTGTGACGGCTGTGGACAACCTCGTCCTCGTCTGCGCGCACCACCACGGGATCGTCGAGCCCACCACCGGTCCGCAGGAGCGCCGCTGGGCGATCCGGATCGCGGACGACGGGATCCCGGAGGTCCTGCCTCCGGTGCACGTCGATGCCGCCCGGCGACCGCGCCGCCACCAGAGGTTCCGGTGGGGGCGGGCCGCCTGAGGAGCCCCGCCCGGGAGTCAGACCGTTCCGCCGCCCCACAACAGGCCCGAACCACCCCTCAGCCGGGAGGCGGTCGCCTCGGCCTGGTGGTCGGTCATGCTCGCGACGAAGTCGATGATGCCGCGGCCGCGTCCCATCCGGAGCACGTCCTCCCGGGAGGTCATCCCGTCGAGCCAGTCGGGGTGCCGGCGTGCCACCCGGCGATAGCCCTCGGTGGCGGTCTCGACCAGGTCGAGCAGGCGTCGCGGCGCCCGGGAGGCGTCCAGCCGGTCGCCGAGCCAGTCGTCGAAGGCCTCGACGATCTGGCGGACGACGTTCGCCTGCCCGCGCTGCATCAGGGCCAGGTCGGGGCGGTGCAGCACGAAGTACTGGTGGATGAACTTCAGCACCTGCACCTGGTGCCAGGCGCCCTGCGACAGCTCGACCGACGAGCCGCGCACCGGCGGGTCGTCCACCAGACGCACCGCGTCGACCAGCGCGTCGATCCAGGTGGAGGTGAAGCCGGACAGCGACCGGTCGGCCGCCATCGACCCGTCGTACGGGATGGCCAGCACGCCCTCGACGAACTCCTGGCCGACCCGCAGCACGGCCTCCAGGTACGCCTCCTCGTCGAACATCCAGCCGTCCCGGCTGGCCAGCCGTCGGCGCAGGCTCTCCAGCCCGGCGCCCGGGGCCCGGGTCATCGACGCGAGCCGGCTGTCCGGGTACATCGCGAAGTCGTCGCGCTGTCCGGCCCAGGTGCGGAACTCGCTCGACACCGCGGAGAACTGCAGCACCCCCGCCCGGTGGAAGTCCTCCAGGTCGTGCAGCGAGTAGGCCACGTCGTCGGCCAGGTCCATCACCGCGCAGTCCAGCGTCTGCTGGTCGGCGCGGACGTCCGGAAAGGCCGCGCGGACCGCGACCAACTCATCCAGGTCGGGGACGTACGCATTGAACTTGTACGAGCCGCCGCTGGTGTCCGGACGGGCACCGCGGGGCTGGTCGACCCACCCGCGCGGGTGCGGATCGGGCCAGTGGAAGCGCCCCCACGGGTACTTCAGCACCGAGGCACGCACCGCCGCAGTCAGGTTGAGACCCTCGTCGCCCGGGCCGTGCACCTCCAGCTCGGTGAGCACCCGGAAGGTCTGCGCGTTGCCCTCGAACCCGTCGGCGAGCCCGAAGCGGTTCCGGGCCTGGCGGTCCAGCTCCTGTTCGCCGAGGTGCCCGAACGGCGGGTGGCCCAGGTCGTGCGCCCCGGCCCCGGCCTGCGCGACGACGTGGTGCAGCCCGCCGAGCGCCATGATCCGGGCCGGCGAGGAGGACTCCTCGACCCGTACGGCGATCGCCCGGGCCACGGCGGTGACCTTGATGGTGTGGGTCAGCCGGTTGTGGACGATCCCACCCGTGGTGCCGGCCGAGACCACCTGGGTGACCTCGGCCAGCCGCGAGAACGCGGGGGAGAAGCGGATGCGTTCGAGGTCGACGCGGAACTCGGAGTCGCTCCCGGCCGCCAGTGGTCGGGCCACCCCGTCCTCCGCGCGGGCCCGGGCCGTTCGTGCCGACAGGGCGTCGGTCATCGTCGCCGCGGACCGCTCAGGCCAGGCTGCGCCGGGAGCCGGCCGGACGCTGCGTACGATCCACCGCGATCCGCTGGTGCAGCGTGTGCGACTGGCCGGGGGCGAGCGTGACGGCGGACGAGCCGATGTTGCCGGCTTCGACGCAGAGCATCTCCTGCCATTCGTCGTTGCCGAAGTCGCCCATCCTGGCCGCCTTGCTGACGAACGGGTTCCAGACCACCGTCTGCGCCGACCCGCGCTTGTTGATCCCGAGGGTGCGCTTGAGCGTCGGATCCTTGACGATGACGTCGCCGGTGTGGCGGTAGATCCGGTCCGTCTCGCCGACGATCGCCAGGGTGCCGCGCTGCTCGTAGTCCCCGTCCGTCACCTTGTCGTGGTAACCGCACCCGTCGAGCCCGTCGATGGTGATCCGGCGCGCGTCCCCGATGTGCAGGTAGGTGTGCAGCGCCTCCTCGAACGTGTACGGGGTGGTCCGATTGCCGTACGCCTCGACCCGCAGGTCGATGTCGAGCACCTGGCCGACGGTGTAGCTGATGTCCGCGGCCCAGTCCCGATCGAAGTCCTCCGGGCCCTCCAGATCGACCTCGTGCCCGTCGAGGTGGAACCGCAGCCGGACGCTGTCCGCGACCGGAGTCGCCTCGACCAGCTGCCACGGCGTGAGCCGCATCACGCCGTGCGGCGGGTAGTGACGGCCGTCGACGCCGGAGCCGAACCAGGGGAAGCACAACGGGACGCCTCCGCGGATCGCCGCGCCCTCCTCGAACCGCGACATCTCGCTCAGCCAGACCACCGGGTCCTGTCCCGCCGGCTGCCAGCGAGTGAGATGGCCCCCCTGCAGGTACGCCTCGGCGATGCAGGAACGGATCTCGACCCGCACCACCGGCAGGCCGCCCTGGCCCTCGGCGAGCGTGACACCTTCGGGAAGCCCCGCATCCGGCAGCATGCCCGCAGGAAGCTCAGAGTTGTCCATGGCGCCACGCTATCGGTTCGGGCGGCCATCGTGCCGTGGTATCGCCGCATGCCCCCGCGCGCCGGTTCCGCCGGCCCCCGCCCCCGCCGGACGGGCCAGCAGTGACAGCCCTAGTCTTGCCTCATGCAGTCTCCCGTTGATGCCACCACCACCGAGGCCTGGGGGCGGCTGAGCGCCCTCGCCCAGGACTACCGACCGAACATGCGTACGTGGTTCGCCGAGGACCCGGGACGCACCGAGCGCTTCTCCTTCACCGCCGGCGACCTCTTCGTCGACATGTCCAAGAACTGGCTGGACGGGAACATCCTGTCCGGGCTCGTCGACCTCGCCGACCAGGTGCACCTCACCGATCGGATCGACGCGATGTTCCGCGGTGACCGGATCAACGTCACCGAGGACCGCTCGGTGCTGCACACCGCCCTGCGCAAGCCGGCCGGCCAGTCGCTGGTCGTCGACGGTGTGGACGTCGTGGCCGACGTCCACACCGAGCTGGGCAGGATCTACGCCTTCGCCCACAAGGTCCGCTCCGGCGAGTGGCGTGGCGTCACCGGCAAGACGATCCGGACGATCGTCAACATCGGCATCGGCGGCTCCGACCTCGGCCCCGTGATGGCGTACGAGGCGCTCAAGCCGTACGGGCAGCTGGGCCTGGAGTGCCGGTTCATCTCCAACATCGACCCGACCGATGCGGCCGAGAAGACGTTCCTGCTCGACCCGGAGACCACCCTGGTGATCGTCGCGTCGAAGACGTTCACCACCCTGGAGACCCTCACCAACGCCCGGATCGTCCGCAACTGGCTGATCTCCAGCCTCAAGGACCGCGGCGCGATCGCCGACGGCCGGGAGGCCGAGGCGGTGGCGAAGCACTTCGTGGCCGTGTCGACGGCGCTGGACAAGGTCGCCGCGTTCGGCATCGACCCGGCCAACGCGTTCGGGTTCTGGGAGTGGGTCGGCGGCCGCTACTCGGTCGACTCGGCCGTCGGCACCGCGCTGGCGGTCTACATCGGCCCGGACAACTTCGAGGCCTTCCTGGCCGGCTTCCATGCGATGGACGAGCACTTCCGGACCACCCCGATCGAGCAGAACGTGCCCGCGCTGATGGGTCTGCTGAACGTCTGGTACACCAACTTCCACGGGGCCCAGTCGCACGCGGTGCTCCCGTACGCCCAGTACCTGCACCGCTTCGCGGCCTACCTGCAGCAGCTGACGATGGAGTCGAACGGCAAGAGCGTGCGCTCGGACGGCACCCCGGTCACCTCCGACACCGGCGAGATCTTCTGGGGCGAGCCCGGCACCAACGGCCAGCACGCCTTCTACCAGCTGATCCACCAGGGCACCC
>CAYOBI010000124.1:0-4950 GCA_964402325.1 uncultured Propionibacteriaceae bacterium
GCGTGGGGGCCGCGGCGGTGACGGCCGCCCGCAGCCCGGCCGCCTCGGCGGCGACGGAGGCGGGCACGTCGCCGCCGAGCGCGGCATCGGTGGTCAACACACCCCGGCCGAACACCCCGTGCACCGTCACGACGACGCCCGCGGCTACCAACCGGGCGAGGCCGTCGGCGACCGCGCCGGCCCGCCTGTCGACCACCGAGAACGGCACGGCGACGTGGCCGAGACCGGGCAGGTCGGCGATCCGGTCGAGGTCGGCGGGATCGGCGAGCACCACCCCGGCCCGGCCGACCACCCCGTCGGCACGGAAGGCCTGCAGCCGGTCCCAGGCCGCTCCCGCGCCGGCGAGGGCGTCGGCGGCGGAGGCGAAGAGCACCGCGTCGGCCCGGCGGCGACCGAGCTCGGCGAAGGACCGCTCCACGGAGGCCTCCACGGCGTACCCGAGGGCGTCGCTGGGCACGCCGTCGAGCGCACGCAGGGTGGTGATGACGCCGACCCGCTGGCGCAGCGCGGGGTCGTACGCCACCCGGACAGCAGCCTCGGAGTCTCCGTCGTCGCGGCCGGTGACGACGTGGGTGACGCCGCGGGCGACGGCGGCCGACAGGATCGAGCGCGCCTCCGCGGCGTCCGGGCGGTGCCGGACGATCGCGCCGGTGTCGCGGCCGAGGGGGGAGGCACCGAGCAGCAGCCGCGACAGCGTCAGCCCGTCGTGGCTGGTGCGGGCCAGGGCCGGGCCGCTGCGCTCGACCTCGCGGGCGATGCCGGCGACCAGGTCGCGCCAGGACACCCCCACGGCGTCGTCGTGGTGGTCGAACAGCTGCGCGACCCGGACGTAGTCGGCCAGCGAGTCGACGGTGCAGCGGTAGGTGACGATGTCGAAGTCGACGCCCTCGGGGGCGTACGGGAGTTCGCCGAGGGTGCGGCGGATCCACGGGGTGACGTGCTCGTGGTCGTACGGGGCGGTGGCGGTGGCGGCGGCCCGGCGCAGGTCGCCGGCGGTGAACACCTCCACGCCGAGCCCCTCGGGCACCCGGGCCAGGTCGATCCGGCCGTACGCGTGCCCGGACGCCTCGACAGCCGCGATCAGTTCGTCGACCAGTTCGGCGTCGACGACCGGGTTGTCACCGGTGAGCCGGACCACCCGGTCGGTGGCGGCCAGGTCCTCGGTCGCGGCGACGAAGCGGGACAGCACATCGTCCAGCGAACCGCGCAGGACACTGATCCCCCGCCGGGTGAGGTGGTCGGCGATCCGCTGGTCGTACTCCTCGCGACTGGTGGCCACGACGACCTCGTGGCCACCACGGCTGGCGCGCCGGGCGACGAGCTCGATCAGCGGCATGCCGCCGATCATCATCATCGCCTTGCCCGGCAGCCGGGAGGAGTTGAGGCGGGACTGGATCACGACACGGGTGCGCACACGGACCTCCTGGCTGACACAGCCGTCACGATACGGCAGCCCACCGACAGCGACCGGCCGGTCCGGCCGGTGCCGGTCAGGGCAGGGCGAGGATCGCGTCGGCGACCCGGACCCGGCCGTCGCCGTCGACCAGGGCTGCGCCGCGCCCGCCGAGGGTGGCCCGCCAGCCGGCGTCGGCGGCGAACCGGCCGAGCACCTGCCCGGCCGTCGTCCGGGCCGCCGGGTCCCGCAGGTCGTCGAGTAGGCCGACCGGGGCGACCAGCCCGGCCCCGAGGACGGCCTCGTACCCGACGAGCTGGTTGGCGGTGACCGCGACCAGGGCGGTCGGCAGGCCCAGGCAGAAGAACTCCCAGATGGACGTCCCGGCGGCGCTGACCACCCCGTCGCAGCCCGCGGCCAGACCGGGCAGGTCCTCGACCGGCGCGATCACCTCGAGACGCTGCCGCGGCCCCGTCGGCACGGCCGCCAGGGCCGCGGCGACCTCGCCCCGCCCGGCGACCGCGATGACCTGTATCGGCTCCCCGGTGGCCAGCAGCAGCGGGACGACGGTCAGGGCCGCGTCGTACGCGTCGGTGCCGCCGAAGACGCACAGCAGCCGCGGGACGGGGCCGGTGACAGGGGCGGGGCCGGACCGGCGCCGGGAGCGCACCACGTCGCGGAGCAACGCGTACTCGATGCCGGCCAGGAATCGCCGGTCCGGCGGGACCGAGGCCGGCCGGACGGCGCCGAAGTTCTGGTCCACGTAGAGGTCGGCGTCCTGGTGCAGGCCGAAGGTGCCGTCGACCATCGTCGCGACCGGGGTCCCGGCGGCCCGCAGGGCGGTGCCCAGCATGGCCGGCAACCGGTAGCCGTCCAGCACCACGACGTCGAGTCGACGGCGCCGGACCTCGGACAGGAGGGCCTGCGGCCCGTCGGCCACCGGCGCCATCGCCAGCCCGTGGGCGGCCAGCAGCCGGTCGGCGAGGAGGGACCCGGTGACCCGGCCGAGCAGGGTGACCTCGACCCCGCGGGCGGCGAACTCCTCGGTCAGTGCCAGCTGGCGGAGCAGGTGGCCGACGCCCATCCGGGGGTCGCCGTCGCAGCGGATCCCGACCCGGGGCGCGTCGTACGTCATGGAGGTCACCCTAGCCAGCCGGCCGGGTGCCGCCCGACCGTGAGCAACATCACGCCCACTAGGTCTGTTGCACCACGCCACAGCGCGCTGTAACTTATCGGGGTCGGCCCGTGCGCACCCCCCAAGTGTGCGGGCCGACTTCTATTTCTCACGCGGTGACACGAAATCCGCGGCCGACCCGGGCCTGACATGGACAAACGTCCCGATCCGCGGGACCGGGCGGTCCGGACGGCGTCACGGACATGCCCGCCGCTGCGGCGGGTGTTAGCCTGAGGGACGCCAGTCACCTGCGTGCGCTGCGGCTGCGTACGGCACGCAGGGTCAGCCCGGGGCGCACGGCGCTCCACCACCTCCGGAGCATTCGTGAGCATTCTGTCGGGTTCGTCCATCCTGATCACCGGTGGCACCGGCTCGTTCGGCAAGGCGTTCATCACCAAGCTGCTGAACGACGTGGACCCGAAGCGCATCGTCGTCTACTCCCGCGACGAGCTGAAGCAGTACGAGTGCCGGCAGCTCTTCGACGACGACAAGCGGCTGCGCTGGTTCCTCGGCGACATCCGCGACCTGCCGCGGCTCAACCGCGCGATGCACGGCGTCGACCACGTCGTCCACGCCGCTGCCTACAAGCAGGTCGACACCGCCGAGTACAACCCGTACGAGTTCGTGAAGACCAATGTGATCGGGTCGCAGAACGTCATCGAGGCGTCGATCGACGCGGGCGTCAAGAAGGTCGTCGCCCTCTCCACCGACAAGGCGTCGTCCCCGATCAACCTGTACGGCGCCACCAAGCTGGCCGCCGACAAGCTGTTCATCAACGGCAACCACTACGCCGCCGCCTACCCGACCCGCTTCTCGGTGGTCCGCTACGGCAACGTGATGGCCTCCCGTGGCTCGGTCATCCCGAAGTGGCGCCAGCTCGGCGCCGAGGGCAAGCCGCTGCCGATCACCGACGAGCGGATGACCCGGTTCTGGATCACCCTGCCGCAGGCCGTCGACTTCGTGCTGAACAGCTTCGAGCTGATGAGCGGCGGCGAGTTGTACGTGCCGCGGATCCCCTCGATGAAGCTGACCGATCTGGCCGAGGCGCTGGTGCCGGGCGCCACCCTCGAGCACGTCGGGCTGCGGCCCGGTGAGAAGCTGCACGAGGAGATGATCTCGATCGACGAGGGCCGCCGGGTGCTGCGGCTCGGCGACGAGCGCTACGTGATGCAGCCCGACCTGGCCACCTGGGGCTACCGGCCCCCGGCCGACGGCGTCGCGGTGCCGGAGGGCTTCCGGCTCGACTCGGGCACCAACGACCTCTGGTACAGCGTGGAGGAGATCCGCGCGATGCTGCCGGAGGACTGAGGATGCTCCCGTACGGTCGGCAGTGGATCGACGAGGCGGACGTCGCCGCGGTCGCCGAGGTGCTCACCTCCGACTGGCTCACCACCGGGCCCTGGGTGCGTGACTTCGAGCACGCCATCGCCGAGCGCGGCGGGGCGAAGCACGCGGTGAGCTGCACCTCCGGCACCGCCGCCCTGCACATGGCGTACGCCGCCGCCGGCGTCGGCCCGGGCGACGAGGTGATCACCACCCCGATGACGTACGTCGCGACCGCCTCCGGGGCGATGCACTGCGGCGCGACCGTGGTGTTCGCCGACATCGAGGAGGACACCGGCAACATCGACCCGGTCGCGGTCGCCGCCGTCGTCTCGGAGCGCACCCGGGTCGTCGCCGCGGTCGACTACGCCGGCCAGCCCGCCGACATGGACCGGCTGAACGCGATCGCGCACGAGGTCGGGGCGCTCACCGTCGAGGACGGCGCGCACTCGGTCGGCTCGACCTACCGGGAGCGCCCGGTCGGGTCGCTGGCCGACCTGACCACGCTCTCGTTCTTCCCGACCAAGAACATGACCACCGCCGAGGGCGGCGCGGTGCTGACCGACGACGACGCACTGGCGCTGCGGGCCGACGAGTTCCACCGGATCGGTGTCTCCCGGGACCGCTCGACGTACCGCCACCCCGACGAGGGCGCCTGGTGGTACGAGGTGCCGGCGATCGGGCTGAACTACCGGCTCTCCGACGTGCACGCCGCGCTGGGACTGAGCCAGCTCGGCAAGCTGGACGACTTCAAGGCCCGCCGGACCGCGCTGTTCGCCCGCTACCAGGAGCAGCTGGCCGACGTCGACGGGCTGCGGCTGCCGACCGTCCGCGCCGACGTCGACCCGACCTGGCACCTCTACCCGGTGCGGGTCCTGGGCGGGCGGCGCCGCGAGGTCTTCGAGAAGCTGCGCGAGGCCGGCATCGGGGTGCAGGTGAACTACATCCCGGTCTACTGGCACCCGGTCTTCGAGGACCTCGGCTACCGGCAGGGGATGTGCCCGAACGCGGAGCAGTTCTACCGCGAGGAGATCTCGCTGCCGATGTTCGCCCGGCTGAC
>CAYOBI010000125.1:0-4785 GCA_964402325.1 uncultured Propionibacteriaceae bacterium
GGAGCGCCGAGGCCGGTGGACGGAAGTTCTGCGGTCGACATGCCTGCTCCTCAAGAACGATCGCGAAGAAATTGCGATTTCATAGACACATTCTTTGGAGTGCGTGTTTCACATGGGTTCCGGGCGAGGGCCACTTCCGTAACCACTGCGTTCCGGGACGGGAACAGGTCAGTCGTCGAGTTCCTCGAGGGTCGCGTACCCGCGGGTGATCCCCTGGACGCGCCGCCGGCCCCGTTCCCCCAGCTCCGCCGCGACGGCCGAGGCGAGCACCGACACCAGGGCCATCGCCGCGGCGTACGAGTCGAACGGGCCGGGCGCGTCGACCGGGCACTCGAGCCAGGCGGAGGCACGACCGGCGTGGTGGCGGGCGGTGCCGTCGGCGACGAGCAGGACGTACGCCCCGGAGCCGGCGACCAGGTCGAGCAACCGCCGGAAGTCGGCCCGGCGCCGGCGGAAGCCGACCAGCACGACGGTGTCGTCGGGGCCGAGGTCGGCGAGGTCCTCCCCCAGCGTCTGCCCCGGGAGCGGGGCCAGCCCGACCCCGGGCCGCACCTGGACCAACTGCTGGCGCAGGTGCAGGGCGACCGGGTGCGAGTTGCGCAGGCCGACCACCACGACCCGATGGTCATGGGCGAGGTGGTCGACGGCCGAGGCCAGCACGCCGGGGTCGAGACCCTCCAGGCAGCGCTGCAGGTTGGCCGTGTCCGCGGCGAGGTGCTCGGCCAGCCCCAGCGGCCGGTCGGCCAGGTCGAGCGGCACCCCGCGGCGGCGCAGCGACCGGGCCTCCTCGCGCAGCTCGGCGAAGGAGGTGAAGCCCAGCTGGCGGTAGAGCCGGCTCAGCGTCGCCTGGGAGACCCCGCTGATCGTGGCGAGTTCGGCCGAGGAGTAGAGGGCGAGGTCGTCGACGTGGTCGAGCAGGGCGTCAGCCGCCCGTCGGGCCTGGGGGGACAGGTCGGCGTAGCGCTCCTTGATCCTGTCCTCGATCGCCATCGCCACCTCCTGGTCCGCCGCCGGGCGGGCCGTCATCGACCCCGCGCATCGTACGACGCCGCCAGCGCCAGGACGCTGCGTTCCAGGGCGTCCACCGCCAGGTCGACGTCGGCGGGCAGCACCGACTCGTCGGGGTGGTGGCTGATCCCGTCGTGGCAGCGGACGAACTGCATGCCGACCGGGCAGAGATCGGCGACCGCCATCGCGTCGTGGCCGGCCCGCGACCAGAGGAGCGGTGGTTCGCCCCCGTCGACGGCGCCGATGCCGGCCGCGACGGCGGCCCGCAGCGCGTCGTCACAGCGCACCGAACGGGCCACGTGGATCGGGCGGGCCCGGACCGCCAGCCCTCGGCGGGCGGCGATGGTGAGCAGCCGGGCCTCGATGACGCCCCACGCCTCGTCGCGGCTCTCGTCGTCGCGGGCGCGCAGGTCGAGGGTCAGGTCGACGGTGCCGGGCACCACGTTGACGGCGCCGGGGAAGACCTCGAGCTGCCCGACGGTGGCGATCACCCCGTACGCGCGGCCGATCCGCTCGATCTCGACGACCGCCTCGCTGGCCCCGAGCAGGGCGTCGTGGCGCCGCTCGTACGGGGTGCCGCCGGCGTGCCGGGCCTCGCCGACGAACCGGACGGTCATCCGCCGGGCCCCGGCGATCGAGGTGACGACGCCGAGCGGCCGTCCGGCGTCCTCCAGCTCGGGGCCCTGTTCGATGTGCGACTCCAGGTAGCCGACCAGGCTGCCGCGCGGGCGGGCCGCCTGGCCGATCCCGGCGGGGTCGAGGCCGAAGGTCCGGAACGCCCGGGCCAGCGACACCCCGTCGGCGTCGGTGAGGGACCACCAGGCCGGGTCCCAGGTGCCGGCGAGGGCGCGGGAGCCGAGCAGGGTGGCCCCGAACCGTACCCCCTCCTCCTCGGGGAAGGCGACCACCTCCAGGGCGAACGGCAGGGTGCCGGCGATCGGTGCCAGGCGTCCGGCGACCAGCAGGGCGACCATCACGCCGAGCACGCCGTCGTAGCGGCCGGCGTCGGGGACCGTGTCGAGGTGCGACCCGAGCAGCAGCGCGGGCAGCCCGGCCGTACGCCCCTCGAGCCGGCCGCACCGGTTGCCGGCGGCGTCCATCCAGGTGGCCAGGCCCGCCTCGCGCATCCAGTCGGCGGCGAGCCGGTCGGCCTCGGCGTGCTGGGGGCTGAGGTAGACCCGTTCGATCCCGTCGGGTCGGGCGGACACGGCGGCGAGCAGATCGCAGCGTTCCAGGGCCAGGGCCGCAGAGGTGGCGGTCATCATGCCGCCACCTGCCCGGCGGCGTAGACGGCCAGGGCGGCGTCCACCCCACCGCCGGCCGGGACGGCGACCCCGGCGCGCCGCAGCTCCTGCTCGAGGGCGGCGAGGGTGGTGAGCACCGTGTCGGTGCGGGCGTTGTGGCCCATCACCCCGATCCGCCAGACCACCCCGGCCAGCGGGCCGAACGAGGTGCCGATCTCAATGCCGTAGTGGGCCAGCAGGCCGGCGCGGACGGCGTCGCCGGCGACGCCGTCGGGGATCACCACGCCGATCACGTTGTTCATCCGGTGGGCCGGGTCGCCGTAGCGGGCCAGCCCCAGCCCGTCGACGCCGGCCGCCATCGCGGCGCCGTGCAGCCGGTGTCGCTCGACCGCCGCGTCGAGGCCCTCGGCGACCAGCAGCCGGGCGCACTCGTGGGCGGCGTAGAGCATCGACGTCGCCTCGGTGTGGTGGTTGAGCCGGGCGGGCCCCCAGTAGTCCATCACCATGCCGAGGTCGAAGTAGTTCGAGGCGATCCGGACGCCCCGGCCCGCGGTGCCGTCGGACAGCCCGGCCTCGACGTGGCGACGGGAGCGGACCACCTCGACGGCCGGCGCGGAGAGGGTGAAGGGGGCGGAGCCGGAGGGGCCGCCGAGGCACTTCTGCAGGCCGGTGGAGGCGGCGTCCAGTCCCCACGCGTCGAGCCGGAACTCGTTGCCGCCCAGGGAGGCGGTCGCGTCGACGTACGACAGCACGCCGTGGCGGCGACAGATCGCGCCGATCGCCTCCAGCGGCTGGTTCATCGTGGTGGAGGTGTCCCCCTGGACCAGGGCGAGCAGCTTGGGGGCGTGCCGGACGATCGCCGCCTCGATCTCCTCGGGGGTGAAGACC
This sequence comes from uncultured Propionibacteriaceae bacterium, assembly GCA_964402325.1. Lineage (GTDB taxonomy): Bacteria > Actinomycetota > Actinomycetes > Propionibacteriales > Propionibacteriaceae > Raineyella. The sequence goes on from CAYOBI010000125.1 coordinate 3,141, forward strand.
TCCCCCCACGGTCGCTCGATGGTGACCACCTCGGCGCCGACCCGGGCGGCGATCTCGGTGAGCAGCAGGCCGAAGCGGCCCATCACCGGCACCAGCACCCGGTCGCCGGGCTCGACCAGCGACACCAGGATCGCCTCGATCGCGGCCCGGGAGGTGCCGTCGACCAGCATGGTCGCCTCGTTGGTGGTCCCGAAGACCTCCCGGTAGAGGGCCATCGTCTCGTTCATGTACGTGGTCATCGCCGGGTCGTACTGGCCGACCAGGGCGGCGGACATCGCGCGCAGCACCCGCGGGTCGGCGCCGATCGGTCCGGGGCCCATCAGCAGGCGGGCGGGCGGGTTGACGGGGGCGACGGTCATCGCAGGCCTTCCGGGTCGGGGCGGAGGATGTCACGGCCGCGGGGTGCGGCCGCCGGGTCGTACGGCACGCCGGCCAGGTACACCCCGGTGAGCGAGCCGGCCAGCCGGTGGCCGTCCCAGGCGCTGATCGGGTGGCGGTGGGCGAGTGCGGCGGCGGTGATCCGGGCGGATCGGGCCGGGGCGTACGTGACGAGGTCTGCGCGGGCTCCGGGGGCGATCCGGCCGCGGTCGGTGAGGCCGACGAGGTCGGCCGTCCCGGTGGCCATCCAGCCGACGACGGTCGCGGGGCCGAGGCCCCGGCGGGCGGCGGCGTCCAGCATCACGGAGTAGCCGGCCTGCAGCCCGGCGATGCCGCCCCAGGCCTGCTGCAGGTCGCCGTCGCCGGCGAACTTGTCCTCGGGGCCGGCCGGCGAGTGGTCGGTGACGACGGTGTCGATCAGGCCCTCGGCGAGCGCCTGCCAGAGCGCCTCCTGGTTGCCCCGGTCGCGGATCGGCGGGCAGCACTTGTACTCCGGGGCGGCGTCCGGGATCGTGCCGGCGTCCAGGCACAGATAGTGCGGGCAGGTCTCGACGGTCAGCGGCAGCCCCTCGGCGCGGGCGTCGGCGATCAGGTCGAGGGCCCGGGCGCTGGACAGGTGCAGCAGGTGGGTCCGGGCGCCGGTCTCCCGTACGGTGTCGACGACCAGGCGGACGGCGGCGACCTCGGCCTCGTCCGGGCGGGAGGCGAGGAAGTCCGCGTACGCCCGGGAGGGGCGGGCCGGGGCGGCGTCGAGGGCCGCCGGGTCCTCGGCGTGGACGATCATCCGGCCGCCGAAGCCGGCCACCTCGGTCATCGCGGCCCGGAACCGGGCCGGGTCGAGCGGCGGGAACTCGTCCACCCCGCTGGGTGACAGGAAGCACTTGAAGCCGAACACGCCGGCCGCCCACAGCTCCTCCAGCCGGCCGAGGTTGTCGGGCACGGCCCCGCCCCAGTAGCCGACCTGGACCGACAGCTTGCCGTCGGCGGCCGCCCGTTTCGCCGCCAGGGCCGCCGGCGAGGTGGTCGGCGGGACGGAGTTGAGCGGCATGTCGACCACCGTCGTCACGCCGCCGGCGGCCGCGGCGCGGGTCCCGGTGGCGAAGCCCTCCCAGTGCGTACGGCCGGGTTCGTTGAGGTGCACGTGGGTGTCGACGGCGCCGGGCAGCAGGACGGTGTCCTCGTCGAGGACGACCGTGGCGCCCGGATCGACCCCGTCGCGGACCGCGGTGATCACGCCGTCGCGGATCTCGACCGTGACGGCCGCCAC
>CAYOBI010000126.1:0-4705 GCA_964402325.1 uncultured Propionibacteriaceae bacterium
GTGAGCAATCGGTGATCTGCTGACCCGCGATCGGCTGACCCGAACGCGAGCTGGCGTCCCCGCTGCCTCCCGGCTGGGGACTGGTCAGTGACGACGGCGCCGACCCCGGCGCCTTGGCCGAGCTCCGGGCCGCCGGGGCCGAGGACGTCATCCTCGCCCCGACCGAGGGGGAGCCGGCGACCGGGCGGCAGGAGGCCTGAGCTCGCACCGATCTCCCCTGAGGCGTCACTCCAGGCGCTGGACCACACCCGGGAGTGGATCGACGCGCTGGACTGATCCGCCCGTCCCACGGCGACGAGCAGCGGATCAGCAGATGGTGCCGCCGGGGCCGAGCTCGAGCTTCGCGGCGTACGAGGACATCCCGGCCGGGCGGCCGGTCGGGCAGCCGCCGGCGTACTCCACGTTGTAGACCGGCTTGCCGGAGGCCAGGAAGCCGGTGTAGGTGCCGCACTCCCCGTACTCGTTGCACTGCTCGTTGACGGCGAAGTCGACGATGCCGGCCATCTGGGAGATCTGCTCCACGTCGTTCTTCAGCCCGATCGCCATCCCGCGCTTGTGCGCGGCGTCGGCCAGCCCACGCTGGTAGGTGACCTGGTCGGCCTGGCTGATCGAGAAGCCGGTCTGCTGGGACCAGCCGTCGGTGTTGTCGGGGTCGACGGCGTCGAAGCCCTTCTGCTTGCAGACGTCCATCCGCGCGGCCATGATCGGCATCAGGGTGCCGGTCTGGCGTACGTCCAGCCAGTTCTCGCCGGGCCAGCCGTCGAGGCCGGCGCCCTTGACCGAGGCCGGGAACTTGCCGTAGTCGCTGCGCCAGTTCTCCGAGGAGCCGGCGCTCAGGTAGCAGATCACGTGGACGCCGCGGGAGTGCAGCTGCGACACCTGGGCGGCCGTCGTGGTCTCCCAGTCCAGGTTGTAGACCTTCGCCGACCGGTTCAGGTCGACCGTGCCGGTGTACTGGATCACGAACGACTCGCCGACCTTCGGCTGCCAGCGACCCGAGGTGGACGTCGACGCGGACGGCGAGGCGGTGGAGGCCTTGGCGGTCGCGCTCGGGGTGGCGGTCGCCGATGCCGAGGCGCTCGAAGGCGTTGCGCCGGCCGTCCGCACCCTGGACCGGCTGGCCTGGTCGAGCGTACGTTCCGCCGGGACACTGGCCGCGGGGGCGGCCTGCTGCTTCTGGTGGTTGCCGGCGTGGGTCATGGCGACCGCCGTGCCGGATGCCAGGGCGGCGACGGCGACGCCCGAGACCACCAGTCGGACGCCGCGACGGGCGTCCCCCCGGTGCTCCCCGCCGGCCGGGTCCTCCAGCGCGCGGGCGGCGCGAGGACCCCTTTCGGCGGGTCGGACGGCCTCCCGCAGGGTGGTCCAGGGGGCGCGGCGTGCTGCGCGACGTGCATGGCTCACGATGTCTTGCCTTCCGGTCGGGGCCGGAGCAAGCCTAAGCGAAACTCCAGAAAGATCACAAATTGATCACGATTATGTGCACCGAGGCGGAAAGTGACCCTTCAGTCAGTAATAGCCCCGGATGCCTCCACCGGCGTCGTCTCCGCCGCCACCCGGACGAACGGCCAGAACGCGAAGCAGTCGGTGATCACGGCCAGCAGCGGGAAGGTCACCCCGAGCAGCGCCGACGCCAGCCACACCTCGCCCTGGAAGCCGGGCGCCCCGAACACGACGTCTCCGGAGATCGCCGGCAGCACGAGCACGTACAGCCGGCCGAGCAGCACGCCGACCACTGCGGCCACCAGCGCCGAGACGAGCCCGCGGGCCGGCTGGGCGTTCGGGGCCGGGACGCGGCCCTGCAGGACGTTCAGCACGACGATGGAGCCGAACAGGAACGCCACGGTCACGCCGGTCAGCATGGTGGGCCAGGGCAGGCCGAACAGCCCCACGCCGACCAGTTCGGCCACGGCGGTGACCACGGCGACCAGGCCGGTCGAGGCGAGCGCGGCCAGCGGCGGGTTCTTCAGCACCCGCTCGGGCAGCGGCCACCGGCCCAGGTGCAGGAGCAGCAGGCCGGCGGCCATCGAGGTGACGACGGTCGTCATCACCGCCCAGATGTCGAACGGCCCGCGCGGGTCGAGCGCGGCGACGTACGCCGGGCCGCCCTCGAAGGAGGCGTAGTCGGCCAGCACCAGGTAGGTGACGATCGACAGGGCGTACGCCACCAGCATCAGCAGGTAGCCGCCGAGCACCGGGGAGGAGAGGGTGCGGAACGGCCAGCCGCCCCAGACCACCGCGAGCAGGAAGGTGTAGGGCACCGCCATGATGGCGAGGTGGGCCACGTTCGGCGTCGGCGGGGTCAGGCCGCCGCCCATCAGCACGACCAGCAGGGTGGCGATCACGGCCGCGTTGACCAGCGCCAGCGCCAGGTGGGCGAGGCCGCGCCAGGGCTGGCCGAGTCGGCCGATCGGGCGCGGGTGCTCGGTGTGCCAGAAGGCGCCGATCACGAACAGGCTCGGCACCGCGCAGACCAGGAGGTACGAGACCCAGTCCCGGAAGGTGGGCCACGAGAACAGCGAGATGAAGCCCAGCGAGAGGGCGACGGCCACGACGAGGACCACGATGCCGAGCAGCGGCTGGTCGAGGCGGCGGGCGGGCGACGCGGATGCGTTCATGGGGATCCGTTTCTGGGGGCGCACCCGACCCGGCTAACCCTCTGCGAGCGGCGCCGGTCCGGTTGAATCTTGAAGGGAATTGTGACGAGAGTATCGCCCGACGCCCCCGCGATTCCCGGTCGTTCGTCACCGCGGGACGGATGCTGCGAGCCGGACGGGACCGTGTCCGCTCATCCGTGACTCCTCCCCGAGGGATCCGCCCGGGGGGTGCTGACCTACGCTGGAGCGACCTCCCCCCGACGAAGGACGATGCGGTGGATCCCCAACTGAGCGATGACCGGCCCGCGGTCCTGGTCTGCGACCTCGACGGCACGATCGTCTTCGACGGCGAGGTGCCGCCCGCCGAGGCGGCGGCGCTGCGGGCCTGGACCGAGGCCGGCAACGTCCTGGTCCTCGACACCGGCAAGTCGGTCGACGCGACGCGCCGGGTCTGGCACGACGGCCTGCCCCGGCCCGACTACGTGATCGCCTTCACGGGGGCGGTGATCACCGACGGCGACCTGTCGCCGCTCGCGGTGTCCGCCCACGATCCGGGGTTGTTCGCCGAGGTGTTCGGTACTGTCCGCGACGAGCGGCTGGCCCTGTACGCCTCGACGATGGAGCGGGACTACGAGGTGTTCAACCGGGCCGGGACGCACTCGATGATCCTGCCGGCGTTCGCACCGGCCGAGGCCGGCTGGGTGGCGACCCAGCAGTTGTTCGGCATCCCGCTGCTCGTCCCCGGCGACGAGGACCGGGCCCGGCTGGCGCACTCGCTCGCCGAGCTTGCCGGCGACCGGGCCGAGGTGCACCGCAACCAGACCTTCCTCGACATCGTCCCCGCCGGCGCCACCAAGGGGGTCGGCCTGCGCCGGCTGCTGACCGAGCTGCTCCCCGGCCACGGGCCGGTCTGGACGGTCGGCGACTCGTGGAACGACCTGAGCATGCACGCCGAGGCGGACCACCCGATCGCCCTGACCCACTCCCCCGCCGAGGTGCTCGCCGCCTGCGAGCTCGCGGTGCCGAGCACCCACGCACTGATCGAGGCGATCCTCACCGGCCGGCTGTCCTGAGGCCCCGGCACGGCGTCCGGGACGTACGGCGTAGGATCGTCGGGTGCGGACCGCCGGGGGCCCGCCGGCACAGCAGCCCGCCCGGGGGACGTACGTCCCAGCACCGGCGGTACCGTGACCGGTGCGGCACCGCCAGGAGAGATCGCGTGACCCACCGCCTCGCCCCCACGACCGTTTCCGCCCGGGCTGCCGGGGTGCCGGAGCTCCCACCGGTCCAGGCTGAGATCCGCCTCGTCGTCGCCGACATGGACGGCACCCTGCTCGACGAGGCCGGTGACGTGCCCGAGGCGCTCTGGCCGCTGCTGGCCCGGATGCAGGAGCGCGGCATCGCCTTCGCCCCGGCCAGCGGGCGTCAGTATGCGACCCTGCGCCGGCAGTTCGACCGGGCCGGCGACGGGATGGTCTTCATCGCCGAGAACGGGTCCATCGTGGTCCGCGACGACGTCGAACTGAGCTCGAGGCCGCTCGACCGGCCGTTCGTCGAGGACGCGATCGCCCGGGTCCGGGCGCTGGCCCGGTCCGGCCGCGATGTCGGCGTCGTCCTCTGCGGCAAGCGGTCCGCCTACATCGAACGGGACGATCCCGCCTTCGTGTCGAAGGCCGAGCCCTACTACGCCGCACTGGCGACGGTCGACGACGTGCTGGTGCCCGAGGACGAGGTGCTGAAGATCGCCGTCTTCGACTTCGAGAGCTCCGCGCTGACCGCGCAGGCGCTGGCGCCACTGCGCGCCGACCACCAGGTCGTCGTGTCCAGCCACCACTGGGTCGACCTGATGGGTGCCGGGGTCAACAAGGGCATCGGGGTCCGCAGCCTGCAGGAGGCGATGGGCATCGGCCCGGCCAACACGATCGCCTTCGGCGACTACCTCAACGACGTCGAGATGCTCGGCGCGGTCGAGCACTCGTACGCCATGGCGAACGCGCACCCCGACGTACTGGCCGTGGCCCGCCACGTCGCCCCGTCCAACCTCGACCAGGGCGTGGTCACGGTGCTGTCGGCCCTGCTCGACCGGGCCTGAGCCCCGCCCCGGCCGG
>CAYOBI010000127.1:0-4186 GCA_964402325.1 uncultured Propionibacteriaceae bacterium
TTAACTCGAGCGGGGTTCGACTGCTGTTCGGCCCGCCCGTCTCACCGCACATATCGGACTTCTTCGGCGGAGATCGAAAAACACCTGCCCTACTGGGCTCCGCGTGGCAGGCGAGATCCCCGTCGCTCAACTGGTCACGAATCACAGCGTCAGAGCCTGTCGGTGGAAAGCGGTCGCCCAGCCCACGAAGCCCAGGGTCCGCCCCAGCATGGCGTCCGGATGAGCGGTACTCTTCCGGCCACGCTTGAGGCACTCTGGAGGGGTGATCACTGCGCGAGGCCTCACCCGGACCTTCCGCCGCGGGAGGGACGTCATCGAGGCCGTGAGGGCCATCGACGTCGACGTACGGGAAGGCGAGATGGTCGCCTTCCTGGGGCCGAACGGCGCCGGGAAGTCCACCACCCTGCGGATGTTCACCACGCTGTTGCGGCCCACCGCGGGCACCGCCGAGGTGGCCGGCCACGATGTGGTGACCGATCCGGCGAGCGTACGGGCCCGGATCGGCTACATCGGCCAGGGCACCGGTGGTGGCTACTCCTACCGCGTCCTCGACGAGCTCTACAACCAGGGCCGCTTCTACCACCTGCCGGGCGCCGAGTACCGCGCCCGGGCCGCCGATCTGATCGAGGCCTTGGAGCTGACCGGACTCGCCAAACGTCGGGTCCAATCACTCTCCGGCGGCCAGCGGCGCCGGCTCGACGTCGCCCTCGGCCTGATGAACCGCCCCCCGCTGCTCTTCCTCGACGAGCCGACCACCGGCCTGGATCCGCAGTCCCGCGCCCATCTGTGGCACCACATCACGGCCATGCGGGAGCGCTACGGCATGACGCTGGTGCTGACCACCCACTACCTCGACGAGGCCGACAGCGTGGCGGAGCGGGTCGTCATCATCGACCACGGCCGGATCGTCGCCGATGCCCCGCCGGACGTCCTCAAACGCGACCACGCCGACGACGTGATCACGCTTCGGGTGGCCGGTGACCACACCGACCCGGCCACGGTCCGGGCGGCCCTGCCGGACACCCTCGGAACCGTCACCGTGGAGCGGTCGGGCCCGCCCTCCCGCGACGACGGGGCGCTGCGCGCCACCATCTCGACCACCCACGGCGACCGGGTGCTGCCGGCGGCGATCGACCGGCTCCGGAACGAGGGCCTCACGGTGACCGCGGCGGAACTGGCGCAGGCCAGCCTCGACGACGTCTTCCTGAATCTGACCGGCCGCAGCCTGCGGGAGGAGACCAGCTCATGACCACCACCTCGGTGACGACCTCCTCGGTGCGCGCGCCGGCGAGCGATCTGCGGAAGTTCTTCGGCGACACCGTCGCGGTGTTCATCCGGGAGATCCTGCTGTTCCTGCGGGACCCGTTCTCACTGGTGTTCTCCCTGATCCAGCCGCTGGTGTTCCTCGCGCTGTTCGGGCCGCTGCTCGGCGGCGCCTTCGGCGGGATGGCCGTTCCCGCCGCCCCCGGATCGGCCACCGGGGCGGGCAGCACCCTGCAGTGGTTCGTCCCCGGCGTGATCGTGATGATCAGCCTGTTCGGGACGTCGATGACCGGCTCGAACCTGCTCTACGAACTGATGACCGGATCGTACGAACGGGTGCTCGCCACCCCGCTGGACCGCTCGGCGATCCTGGTCGGCCGATCGCTGAAGGAGTTCGCGCCACTCTTCGTCCAAGGCCTGGTCATCGCGATCGCGTGTGTGCCGTTCGGCTTCCGCCTCTATCCGCTGCACCTGCTCGCGGGCCTGGTGCTGCTGGGGGTCTTCGGGATCGGCGTCGGCGCCCTGTCGTACGCCCTCGGGCTGGCCAGCAAGGGCCGCGAATGGGTGTTCTGGGGTGTCCAGCAGACGCTGCTGTTCCCGCTGCTGATCCTGTCCGGGATGATGCTGCCGCTGGAGGCCGGCCCGGTCTGGATGCAGGTGGCGTCCCGGTTCAGTCCACTGACCTACATCGTCGACGCCGAGCGGGCGCTGGCCGCCGGGACGTTCGCTTCGCCCGCCGTCGCCTGGGGGGTCGTGGCGGCGGTCCTGACCGCGGTGGTCGGCCTGGCCGTCGGGATCCGGAAGATCCGGACGACGGTGTAGCGGCCAGCCGGTCCGGACCGCCTCGGCCCGGGCCGGTCCTGACACGGGAGGATGCCGATGGAGACGTTGTTCGAGGCGGCCGGCGGGGCCGCGGGGATGCTGCGGCTGGCCGATGCCTGGCACCGCCGGGTGATGGCCGACGAGGTGGTCAGCCACGCCTTCAGCCACGGCTTCCACCCTCGGCACACCGAGCGGCTGGCGGCGTACTGGACGGAGGCCCTCGGCGGCCCGGCCCGCTACTCCGAGCAGTACGGCGACGAGACCGGCGTCGTCCGGCTGCACAGCGGACAGGGCGACCACGAGGAGATGGACCGGCGCGCACTCGACTGCTTCGACCGGGCCCTGGCGGACGTCGGTGTGGTCGACGTCCGCCTCGCCCGGGCCCTGCACGACTACTTCGCCTGGGCCACCTCGGTGATGTCCGGCTACCCGCGCTCCGCCGAGGACGTCCCTGGGGGCCTCACCGTCCCGACGTGGTCCTGGGACGGACTGCAGACCTGACGCCCCGGGCGCTCACCCGCCGTGGTTCATCCCCGGCATCGTGGCGGGCATCGGGCCGGTGCCGTCCCAGGTCGCCTGCCAGCCGAGCAGGGTCGGGTCGAGCATGCCGAAGATCATCGCGACGTGCGCCACGACGAGGAAGATCGCCACGAAGACCACGTGGAGTCGTCGCGCTGCCGCCGGCGTACGTCCCAGAACGCCGAGCTCCACCAGGGTGACGCCGATCATCGGGAACGCCCCGGCGAGGTAGGACAGGACCGCGACGGCGTCGGCGGCCCCTCGCCATCCCTGCCCTGCCGTCAGCGGCACCACCGCGTGGCGGACGAGGTGCAGCAGGATGCCGAGCATCAACGGCCCGGCGAGGAGGCCGGCCAGCCGGCTCAGCCTGTAGACCCAGCGGGGAGCACGGCCGAACAGGATCGCCAGCTCGGTGATCGCCAGCACCTCGGCCAGGACCACCGGGCCGGCCATGAACGTCAGCAGGTTCCAGGGCTGGCGGACCGACAGCAGTTCCATGTAGTGCGTCATCGAGGCGCCCATGGCGGAGGGGACGACGGCGGAGGGGGCGAACAGGCCGATCCCCGCCGCCAGCAGGGCCAGTCCGCCCACGAGCGGCGTCCACTTCGACAGCGGGCGGCGGGCGCCCGGCACGGGCACAGCACCGGTGCAGGCGGCGTCGGTGATGGCGGCGTCGGCGGCGGCGGCGTCGGTGATGGCGGCGTCGCGGTCGGCGGGGACCTGGGGGTGATCGTCGGGAAGGGTGTCCGTTGACATGGGACCTCTCCTGGTCGGCAACGAGGGACGCGCCCACCGTGTCGCACGCACCCCACGCAGACAGCCAGGATCCGGTCAAGATCCGGTCAAGCCTTCCGGGCGGCCCCTGCCGGTCGTCCGGTACGTTGTCGGCATGCGTCGGCGGGAGCGGGCTGCCGTCTCCGTCCCCGTGCCGATCGGGACCTCGGGAGGGGGCGGCCCATGCCGGTGATCCGGGAGACACATCTGCATCAGGGACGCCAGACCCTGAAGCTGGGCCTGGTCCGGGTGGTGCACGACCTGTTCCCCGAGGAGAGGCTGAAGACCTCGTACTCGATCCTCGAAGGCATCTTCTGCCACCTCGTCGACTCGGACCTGTCCACCCGGGAGGTCAGCAGGATCGACGAGGAGTTGCTCTCCTGGGTGGCCCGCGACGAACCGATCCCGCTGATCGGGCGCGAGGACGGCTACTACGTGTACGACGTGGACGGGCTGGTGGTCCGCACCCTCTACCCGGCACTGACCCTGCCCTCGGAGGTCGAACCGTTCACCCTGGCCCCGTTCTGGACGCCGACGGCCGGCCGGACTTCGACGTCCCCGAGGCCCTCGACCTGCCGCTGCTGCGCCAGCACCTGCGTCGGCTCGTCGACGGCGAGCCGGTCGAGGTGCCGCACTTCGACTTCGTCACCGGCCTGCGGACCGACGAGACGACCCCCCTCCAGGTCGGCCCGAGCGAGATCCTGGTGATCGAGGGGATCCATGCCCTCAATCCGACTCTGGTGGGCCGGATCAACCGCAACCATCTCTACAAGATCCACGTCAGTGCCCTGGGCGGGCTGAACGTCGA
>CAYOBI010000128.1:0-3955 GCA_964402325.1 uncultured Propionibacteriaceae bacterium
CAACGCGGAGAACCGGGCGGGAAGACCCGCCCACGCCCCTGAACCCCTCGACCCGGCCAACACTACAGAACGGCAAGGCGACGCCGAGCTCGGTGCCGTTCTTGGTGTCGTCGCTGACGTTGTAGCCTGTCACCTGCTCGCTGAGCGGAGCACCAGGCGGCACAACCGACCGCAAGCCGGGCCGGCATACCGGACCGGAGCCCCGATCACCGACGACTCTGTCGCACCACGAGGACGCCGTTCCACCCCACCGCGAGGTCGACCAGGCGCTCGCCCACGACGGCCCGGGCCCCCTGTCCCGCCAGCAGCACCGGAACGGCGCGTCGGCCCGAACCGCTCATCACGACCGCCCGCTCGGCGACTCCGGTCACCGGGTCGTCCGGCGGGTCGCCCGCGACGAGGTCGGCGGCACTGAGACGTACGTCCCGGCCGGTCGGCTCGGCGGTGATGTCCGGGGTGGGATCGGGCCGTACGACGACGAGCCGGGCCCCGGACGGCAGGGCGTCGGCCAGCCGGAGCACGATGTCGTCACCCTGCACGGCGACCGCGGTGACCACCGGAAGACCGGCTGCCGCCCGGCCTGACCAACGGATCACCGCCAGGTCGCAGCCGCCGGGCTCCGCGGCCTGCGGGGTCCCGCTCCCCAGTCCTGCCAGGTCACCGGCAGCGCGCCGATGGGCGGCAGGCAGCACGGAAGGGTCGAACACCACTCCCCCGGCCCACCGGAAGATCCCCGCCCGCAACTGCAGGCCCAGCACCGCACGGCCCTCGGCCGGCTCGGGGGCCGGCGTCATGGGTTCCCCGATCCGGTCCAGCACCGTGGGCGGGACGTCGATGGTCCACGACACCCCGTCCGGGCCCGCAGCCACCCGGGCGGCGACGTCGAGCCCCCCGGGCCCGAGCGTCGCGCGCGGAGTGACCCGGGAGGCCCAGCGCCCGCGCAAGCGGGAGTCGATCGTCAGATGCAGGGTGTCCCCCTGCCAGTCCGCGCCGACCAGGGTGGAGCGCAGCCGGCGGTGCAGCGGGTGCTGCAGCCGGGTGCGCGGGGCGACGGCCCGGGCGAGCGCCGGCAGCCGGCCCAGCCCACGCGGCAGCGTCGCGACGACGTCGGCGAGGAGGGTCCGCGCCCCCGCCCCGGCCCGGCGGTGTGCCAGCGTCCGGACCGTTGCCCAGTCGCGAGCCCGCAACGACCGGTGCAACTGGGCCGCGAGCGGGGTCGCGAGCCGGTCCGCGGCCGGGTCGAGTCGGTCGGCCAGGCCGGTGGCGAGGTCCTTCAGCGCGGGCAGGTCGTCGGCGGGGGCGGCGAGGAGCGCCTCGGCGAGCGCCACCAGGTCGACGTCGACGAGGTAGGCGTGGACCCTTGTCACCACCTCGGCGTGTCCGCCGGCGCCGTCCAGTCCGTCGAGCACCAACTGCGCCGAGGCGACCCGGTCGCGGACGTTGTCGAGCCGGAAGGTCTGCTGGGTGATGGAGTCGCCGGACTCGCGGTCGCGCCAGTAGTAGACGTGATCGGCCAGCACGTCGACCGACCGGGCCCGCAGGTACGCGGGCAGGGTGACCGGGTAGTCCTCGTAGCGGATCGCCGGGAAGGTGAAGCCCTCTGCGTCCCAGAAGGCGCGCCGGTAGACCTTGTTCCACACCATCCGGTCGCGCATCAGGTCCGGGAAAGCGTCGATCGTGGTGGCCAGCCGGGTGGTGGCGAACGGGATCTCGTGGGTCCACGACTGGTACGCCCCCCGGGCCGTGCTGAACCGGTACGCGTTGCCCGCGGCGAAGTCCGACCCGGTCGCCTCCAGCGAGCCGACCAGCCGGGAGTAGGCCCGGGGCGCGACCAGGTCGTCGCTGTCCACGAAGGTCAGGTAGCGGCCGGTCGCGTGGGCGGTGCCGGTGTTGCGGGCCGGACCGAGCCCCTGGTTGTCCTGGCGGACCAGCCGGAACCGGGCGTCGCGCGCTACGTACGCCTCGGCGATCGCGAGCGACCCGTCGCGGGAGCCGTCGTCGACCAGGATCACCTCGAGATCGGTCAGGGTCTGCACCCGCAGCGACTCCAGGCAGGCGCCGATGTAGTCCTGCACGTCGTAGAACGGCACCACGACGCTGAGCAGCGGCCCCCCGGTCATCGGGCTCAGACCAGGTCCCAGGACAGCGCGGTGCCCCGTGCGACGTCGACCCGGAACGTACGTCCCTCGACGACGGAGAACAGGTCGGGGGCCAGTCCGAGCGCCGGGCGGACGGAGCGCACGTTGTCAGGGCTGACCGGCTCGCCGGCCCGGACGTCCCGGGTGACGTAGAGCGAACGGCGGAACCGCAGCCCCTCGGCCTCGACGTCGCGGGCGCCGATCACCGGCTCGCCCATCGCCTGCCAGGCCGTCCGGGTCTCCCGGACCAGCGCGGCCAGTTCGGGACCCTCCAGCGAGAAGGCCGAGTCGACGCCGCCGGACGACCGGTCGGTGGTGACGTGCTTCTCGACCAGCACCGAGCCGAGTGCGACCGAGGCGACCGCCGCCCCGATGCCCAACGTGTGGTCGGACAGGCCGATCATCGTCCCGAACGCGTCGCGCATCACCGGGATGCCGCGCAGGTTGGAGTCGCGCGGGTCGGCCGGGTAGGAGGTGGTGCAGGACAGCACGATGATCTGCTCGTTGCCGACCGAGCGGGCGGCCTCCACCGCCGCGTTGATCTCGCCGAGCGAGGCCATCCCGGTGGAGATGATGATCGGCTTGCCGCAGGCGGCGGCCCGGCGCACCAGCGGCAGGTCGACGATCTCGGAGGAGGCGATCTTGTACGCCGGCACGTCCAGCGACTCGAGGAAGTCCACGGCGGTCGGGTCGAACGGGCTGGAGAAGGCGAGCAGCCCCCGCGCGGCGGCCCGGTCGAAGATCGGCCGGTGCCACTCCCAGGGGGTGTGCGCCTCCTCGTACAGGTCGTAGAGCCGGCGCCCGCCCCACAGCTCGTGGTCGTCCTTCAGCCGGAAGTCGGGGCTGTCGACGTCGAGGGTGATGGTGTCGGCGGTGTAGGTCTGCAGCTTGATCGCGTGCGCCCCGGCGTCGGCGGCCATGTCGACGATCGCCAGTGCCTTGTCCAGGTGGCCGTCATGGTTGCCGGACATCTCGGCGATGATGAACGGCGCGTGGCCCGGACCGATCGCGGTGTGGCCGATACGGATCTCGTCGAGCATGGTCAGTCCTCCTCGGACGGTGCGGGAATCTCGGGCTGCGGGGCGGACACCGGGCGCGGCGGCTCGGGGCGGGTCCGGCGGACGTGGTGGACCAGGGTGGGGGTGCCGTCGACGTCCCGGACGTACGTCTCGACATCGGCGAACCCCTGGCGTCGGTTGAACGACCGGACGCCCTCGTTGGCGTCGAGGACCTCGGCCTCCATCACGGTGAGGGCCCGGTCCCCGTCGCGCAGCGCGTCGACGTACGTCACCGCGTCGCGCTGGATCTGGATCCAGGCCGGCAGCAGCTCGCCGCGCGCGGTGAGGCCCTCGTTGTCGAGGTAGTAGCCCCACCAGACAGTGCCGGTGGCCCAGTCGAGGTCCCACAGCGACACCACGCCGGCGGGGATCCCGCCGCGCTCGTAGACCAGCACCTCGCGGGTCGGGTCGGCCTGCACCCGCTCCCACCAGGCGGCGTGCTCGACGGGGCCGATCTCGTGCTGGGTCAGCGACACGGCGCGGACGTCGGGATGGTTGCGCCAGACCCGGACACGCTCGCGGTCGTCGTCGGTGGCGGGACGCAGCATGATGACCTCCTGGCGGGCGCGAGCCATCGGGCTCGACGCCCTACCGTAGCGCGCGGGTCCGACGTACGGCTCCCGGTGCCCGGGGTGACGTACGGGCCGGGCGGCCGCTCAGTCGCCCAGCGGGCCGTGGCTGAGCACCGCCAGACCGTCGTCGTCGCGATGCCACCGGAGCCGCCGGTCCCCGAGCACCGTGCCGCTCACCACCGTGCCG
>CAYOBI010000129.1:0-3771 GCA_964402325.1 uncultured Propionibacteriaceae bacterium
CCTGGCGCTCGGCCTGGCGCCGGGCCAGTTCGCCGGCCGCCCGGCCCGGGCGGCCCGACCCGGCCGGGGTCGCCGGATTGCGCCTGGCCATCGCCGAACACCTCCGCCTGATGCGGGGGATGGCGGTGGATGCCGACCAGGTCGTCGTCACCGCGGGTGCCCGCGAGGGGCTCGGGCTGCTGCTCGCCGCGCTGTTCCCGGACCGGGACCGGCGCACCCGAGTCGCGGTGGAGGACCCGGGCTTCACCGGGCTGCGGCGGTTCCTGGCCCGCCAGCCGGTGACCACCGTGCCGTTCGCGGCCGACCGGCTGACCGACGGGGCGGCCGGCGGCGACCTGGTCATCGTCACGCCCAACTACCAGTACCCCGACGGGCGGTCGATGGATGCCGCGACCCGCGGCCGGGTGCTGTCCTGGGCGCTGCGCACCGCCACCCTGATCCTCGAGGACGACTACGACAGCGAGTCGCGCTACCTCGGGCCGCCGCTGCCGACCCTGTTCGGCCTCGGCGGGGAGGCCCCGGTCGTGCAGCTCGGCACCTTCTCCTCGGTGCTGTCCCACGACATCGGCACCGGCTACCTGCTGCTGCCACCCGACCTGGTCGACCCCGTCGTCGCGACCCGCGCCGACCTCGGCAGCCCGGTCGCCGCCGTCACCCAACGCGCCGTCGCCGCCTACCTCGCCGACGGGGGACTGCGCCGCCGGATCCACCGCAACCGCCGCCGCCTCACCGAGGCCCGCGAAGTCGTCGCCGCGCACCTGTCCGGGCTGCCCGGCGCGATCGACGGCGGCCGGCTGCTCGTGCTCCCGATGGCCGAGCCCGCCGCCACCGCGGTCCGCGACGCCTGCCGGGCCCGCGGCGTACGCGTCGGCGACCTCGCCCAGGGCTGGGCCGGCACCGCGCACCGGACCGGCCTGATCGTCGACTACGGCGGTGTCGAGGCCGCCGACCTCGACCGGGCCCTCGACCTGCTGGTCGGGCTCCTCGCCGGGCCGGTTGTCGGTGCCCGTCGGTAGGCTCGCCCCGTGACCAGTCGACCCCGCCCTCGCGGCTCCACCGCCCGCAAGAACGGCACCGTCGCCCCGATGATCGACCGTGTCGAGCTGCCCGACCTGGCACCCGGCCGGGCCACCGACCTGACCGCCGGCCGGGGTGACCTGGTGGGGCGTACGTACGCCGACCTCGTCCTCGACGGGCTGGACCTCGCCGGCCGCGACCTCGACGGCTGCCGGTTCGAGGGCCTCACGGTGGGGGACTGGGAGCTGACCGGCAGCACCGTCGTCGAGGTCCTCGGCGACCGCCTCGAGGTCACCACCCTGACCGGGCATCGGCCCGACTGGCGCGACGTCCGGCTGGGCGCCAGCCGGATCGGCTCGGCCGAGCTGACCGACGGCCGGGTCCGCTCGGTGCGGTTCACCGGCTGCAAGATCGGCTTCCTCAACCTGCGCGGCAGCGAACTGTCCGACGTCGAGTTCGTCGACTGCACGATCGAGGACCTCGACCTGGTCCGGGCCCGGGCCACCCGGGTCGCGTTCGGCGGCAGCCGGCTCGGCCGCCTGGACCTGTCCGGCGCCACCCTGCGCGATGTCGACCTGCGCGGGGCGGAGTTCGGCGACCTGACCGGCTGGGAGGACCTGCGCGGGATCACCGTCTCCTCGGCCCAGCTCCACCTGCTCGCCCCCGCGCTGGCCGCCCGGCTCGGACTGCGCGTCGATGACTGACACCGACCCGGCCGTCGCCACCGCCCGGGTGCTGCCCGAGGAGGACTGGCGGGCCCGCCGCGCCGCGCACGAGGCGCGCGTCGACACCCTGCTCGCCGACCACCGGTGGCGGGCCGAGCGCGGCATCGCCCACCCGGTCGACGACTTCCTGTGGCAGTACTACACCTACCGCCCCTACCAGCTGCGCCGCTGGCACCCCGGCCACGGCATCGTCCTGGCCGGCCACGTCGCCGACCCGCCGGCCCGGCGCGACTACCGGCCGGTCATCCTGCCCGACGGCAGTACGACCGGGGTGACCGTCGACACCGCCGCGGTCCTGGCCCGGCGGCTCGCCACCGTCCGACGCTCCCGCGACCTGCTCGCCGCCGTCGCGGCCCGGCCCGGCCGGTTCGGCTGCTTCGGCATGCACGAGTGGGCGATGGTGCACGCCGCCGACGAGCACCGCCACCCGCTGCCGCTGCGCCTCGGACAGGCCGCCACCGACCGGGTCGTCGAGGAGCTGCGCGCCCACTGCACCCACTACGACGCCTTCCGCTTCTTCACCCCCAGCGGCCGGGCGCTCAACGAGAGGGAGCTCACCCGCGACCACCAGCTCGCCCTGGAGCAGCCCGGCTGCCTGCACGCGAACATGGACCTCTACCGGATCGCCTACAAGCTCTCCCCGTTGATCGGCTCCGGCCTGGTGCTGGACTGCTTCGTGCTGGCCCGCGAGATCCGCGACCTCGACATGGCCGCCTCCCCCTACGACGTGTCGGCGTGCGGGCTGGCCCCGGTCCGGGTCGAGACGCCGGCAGGGCGGGCCACGTACGTCGCGGCGCAACGCGACCTCCAGCAGCGCGCCGAACCGCTGCGCCGACGCCTGCTCGCCGAGGTGGAGCTGGTCCTGGCCTGTGGGGCGGCTGAAGAGTCGCCGACAATACTTGCCGGAACTGCAGGTTCGGTGCTATAAGCGCTGGCGGCTATGCTGGGGCCGGCGTCGTCCACGACGCAACCCCGGGCCGCCCGGCCCTCCTCATCGGACCGAGCACACGGAGGTCACCACCCCCATGGGTTGGATCAACACGATCGTCGAGTGGGTCACCACCCTGATGCAGACCATCGGCGGGCCGGGGGTCTTCCTGGCCATCCTGCTGGAGAACGTCTTCCCCCCGGTCCCGAGCGAGGTGATCCTGCCGCTGGCCGGCTTCACCGCCGCCGGCCCCGACGCCCCGTACGGTGTCGTGGCAGCGATCCTGTGGGCCACCGCCGGCTCCCTGGTCGGCGCGCTCCTGCTCTACTGGCTGGGCGCCGCGATCGGGGCCGACCGGCTGCGCCGGATCGCCCGGCGGATGCCACTGGTCGACGTCCGCGACGTCGACGCGTCGGTCGACTGGTTCACCCGCCACGGGTCGGTCGCCGTGCTGATCGGCCGGCTCGTCCCGGGCGTACGGTCCCTGATCTCCATCCCGGCCGGCATCGACCGGATGCCGTTGTGGACGTTCGGGGTTTTCACGGTGCTGGGCAGCCTGGTCTGGAACTCGGTGCTGATCATCGCCGGCTACGCCCTGGGTGACAACTGGCACGCCGTGTCGGACTGGATGGACCGCTTCTCCACCGTCGTCTACGTCGTCCTCGCCGCCGGATTCGTCGCGCTCACCGTCTGGCTGGTCCGCCGTGCCGCCCTGCGCGGGGGCCCCGGCGCCCCCCGGGCCGTCCGCCGCGGCAAGCCCTCCCGCGAAGCAGACTGAGCGGGCCGGTCAGCCCACCCGTACCGCCGCCACGTCCTCGTTGCGGTCGTTGCGGAGCACCAGGGTCAGCGGCCCGGACGGCGCCTCGAACGACAACCGGCCGCTGAGCGTCTCCCCGGCCGAGATCACCCCGGACGCCATCATCGGCGCCGACGCCTGGTCGGCCACCGGGAGGTAGCGGTAGCCGGTGTCGTCGTACGCCGTCAGGATGTACGACTGGTAGCCGCCGGTGGCCGTCAGCATCACCTCCAAGTCGGTGAGCCTGCCGCGGCGCCGGTGGTCGGTCACCGCCAGCCGGCCGGTGCCCTCGGAGGACTGGTAGT
>CAYOBI010000130.1:0-3720 GCA_964402325.1 uncultured Propionibacteriaceae bacterium
CCTCTCGGTGGCCGCTGGCCAGGCCGACCATGTCGATGTCGACCGACCACCACCCCGGCATCCGCCACAGCAGCGGCTGGCGGATCCGCACGCCCTGGATGCGGTCCAACGGCAGTGTCTGGGAGACCAGCCGGGTCAGGCCGGAGGTGACCCGCAGGCCGCCGGAGGGGGTGCGCAGCAGCTGGAAGTTGAACTGCTGGTTGAGCCGGCGGCTGACCAGCGAGAAGAAGCCGAGGGCGATCGGCAGCAGGATCGCCAGCGAGAATGCGCCCGCACCCGCGACCCAGCCGATGGCGATGACCACGGCGCTGACGCCGACCGACCACCACAACTCGGCCCCGAGCAGGAAGGCGCCGATGATCCGGCCCGGCTCCATGGCCAGCAGCAGCTCGTCCGCCGCCGAGGCGTCGACCAGCACCCCGGGGCGGGGCTGGAGGCCGACCTCGGCGACCGAGGTCCGCTCCCCGACCGCGCGGCGCAGCAGGTAGTCGCGCAGCTCGTACGCCCGGGCCCGGGAGAGGTAGCGCAGTCGGGTGGCGGCCTCACCGGCGCCGGCCTCGATCCGCAGCTCAGCCAGGCCGACGAGCCGGGCGACCAGCGGCTGGTCCACGTCGACCGACTGGATCCGTTCGAACGCGACGCGTCGGGAGCGGCGGCGCAACCAGCCGGTCTCGACCCGCACCTCGTGCTCGTCGATGACGAACCGGGTGAACCACCAGGTCGTCCAGCCAGCGACGGCCGCGACGAGGGCGATGGCGAGGATGATCACCCAGAGCACCCAGTCGGGCGCGTCGCGGCCGCCGACGGGGCCGCGGTCGAAGCCGTCCCGGACGTACGCGTAGACGCCCGCGACGAGGACGATCCAGCCCCGGACCAGCGGCGTCAACGGGTGCGGGCGCTCCAGCGACCGGCGGGCCGGGGGCATGGACGGCTCGGTCACAGGCCGGACCTCCGCGGGTCACTGTGGGAAGTCAGCTCGTCGCGGAGCCGGGCAGCCTCGGCCGCCGGCAGGCCGGGGATCCGGGCGTCGGTCTCGGCGGAGGCGGTGACCAGGGTGACCGTGGCCAGGCCGAAGGCACGCTCCAGCGGGCCGGCGTTCACGTCGATGACCTGCAGCCGCCCGTACGGGACGACGGTGAGGGAGCGGAACATCACGCCGTGGCGCACCCACAGCTCGTCGGCGGTCTCCGCGTAGCCCCAGCGCGGCCAGCGACCGGCGATCAGGATCGCGTTCCACAGCCACAACAGCCCGACCACGGCGGGTGCGATCGCGGTGACCGGCCACCGGCCGACCGCCAGCTGCAGGACGACCGCGACAGGCACGGCGACGACGAGTGCCACCAGCCCGGAGACGAGCCAGGAGAGCGTGCGCCACCGCCGGTCGATGCCCAGCCAGGTGATCCCGGGACCGGCGAAGAGGGCGTCGGCGGCGAGGGGCGCGGCACCGACGCCGGCCTCACTCCTCATCGGACCGCTTCAGGGAGACCGAGACGCCACCGAACGCGGCGAGCCCCCGGACGACGACGGTCGGGGCGGTCGGATCCGCGCAACGTGCCTTCGAGGAGGCACCTCCGAAGAAGGGAACGACCTGATTGACGACCCGGACCCCCTCGGGGACCACCACCTCGACACCGCCGAAGACGGCGTACGCGTCGACGGTGATGGTGTGCGCCTCGAAGACCGCCTGCCGCAGGTCCAGCATCGCCCCGCCGAAGAGAGCGATCGCCGTGGTGCCCCGCGGCACCCGGAGCATCCCGGTGCGCTCCGCACCGCTGAACACCGCGATCACCGTGTCCCGCGGTCCCTGGGACGACGGGTCGACCAGGACACCCGGTGGGACGGGCCCGGGCACGACCGCCGCGGCGCCGGGCGGACGGACGGCCGGGAGGTCGCCCCGCCCCGCGACGGGAGCGCCACCGGGACCGATCAGGGGGCCGCCCCCGGGCACGCGCAGATCGATCGTCAGCGGGCCCAGCTCCGCGAACGTCCGCGCCGCGAGAGCCCGTGCCACCCGGTCCCGGTGCTCGTCGAGGGTGAGCCGACCATCCGCGTACGCCGCATCGAGGAGATCGGTGACCCGGGCGCGGTCGAGATCCGAGGCGCGGAGGTTGTCGGGCATTCCAGCGGTCATGAGCACAGCGTACGAGGCCCGGGGTGGCGCCCGGGCACCACCGCCGGTAACGGCGGCGCCGGGCCGTCGTGGCACTCAGCGGTGGACCAGCACGCCCTCGGCGACGGCCCGGAAGCGCCGCTCGTCCAGCCGTGCCGCGGTGCGACGGACGCCATCGGGGTCGATCCGGATGATCCGGTTCAGGCGCACCTCGCTGGGGCGGCCCTCGCGGTCCCAGGGGCCCGAGCCGATGTCCATCCAGTACCGCCCGACCGACGCCTCCTGGACGGCGTCCCGGTCGTGGTCCTTCGAGGTCATCTGCACCCCGAGCAGCCACCGCCCGTCGGCACCGATCAGCAGCACCGGACGGTCCTTGCCCCGGCTCGGGTCCTCCTCGTACGGGACCCAGGTCCAGACCACCTCGCCGGGGTCGGGCCGGCCGTCCTCACGGGGGCGGTAGCTGATGTCGGGCCGGCCGGTGAAGTCACCGGGATAGGCACGGCCGGCCGCGACCGGGCGATCCCCCGTCGGCCGGGGCACAGGAGCGGGTGTCGCACCGACCCGGCGATCCGGCGCGGTCCGATCCGGCGCGGTCGGCGCGGTCGGCGCCGGCACTCTCTCGCGGCGCGGGGCGGCACCACGTACGAGGTCCCCGAGGAGGCGCCGCACCGCGCGCCCGATGCTGTCGTCCCGACCGGTCATGGGGCCCACCGTAGCGAACCGCCCGGCGAGCCGACCGCCGGTCACGCTCCCCGGTGGTGGTGCCGGGCCAGGTCGAACAGCATCTTGACGTTCGCGGCGATCTCGCGGCGTACGCTCCACCGCCAGGCCCGCGGGGAGCGGTGGTGCAGCCCGGTGTCACCCACGCCGTACGCCTCCAGGCCGATGCTGCGGCAGAGGGTGAGCGCACGGGGCAGGTGGTAGTCCTGGCTGATCATCGTGACCGCCTCGAGCCCCGGCAGCGCCCGGGCGAAGCGGCAGGAGGCGTACGTGTCGACGCCGTGCCGGTCGAGGACGACCCGGTCGGCCGGGACACCACGCTCGAGGAGGTAGCGGGCCATCTGGTTGACCTGGGCGTTCGACGACTCGTCACCGGACACGATCAGCCGACGGACCTTGCCGGCCCGGAACAACTCCAGGCCGAGGTCGAGCCGGGCCCGCAGGGACGGTGACGGATCACCGCTGGGGTACATCTCCGCCCCGAGGACCAGCCCCCACTCGGTGGTGGGGACGTCGGCCGCGGAGAAGCGGCGGGACCGGGTGCCCAGGACGGTCCAGGTGGCCAGTCCGGCGAGGGCCGCCAGCCCGGCGAACAGCCCGGCGAACAGTCCGGCCGCCGGCCCGGCGAACGGCCCGGCCCCCCGCCGGGGGACGGACCGCCCGGACCGCCCGGAGGGCCTACTCGGCAGGGTCGTCCTCCGGCGTCCGCCGCAGCTCCCCCGGATGCAGTTCGGCACCCGCGGGCGCGGAGGCCGGTGAGGCCGACTCGACGCTGGTTCCGCGCCATCGAGCGATCCCGCGCATCACGTGGTAGACGATGATCGCGCCGAACGCCCCCAGGGCGATGCCGTTGAACACCACGCCGCCGACCTGCTGGCCGTCGACGACCT
>CAYOBI010000131.1:0-3665 GCA_964402325.1 uncultured Propionibacteriaceae bacterium
CGACGAACCGCGACAGCCACGGGTCGGCCACGTACACCACGAACAGGCCGGCGACCCCGAACCCGAGGGCGTTGCTGAGGCAGACCCGGCCCTGGATGTTCGCGAACCGGCCGGTGTAGTCCCACAGCACCAGGCCGAGCAGCTTCTCCAGGCCGAGGTGGCCGATGAACTCGATCACGCTGGCGGACAGCACCGCCACCACGAAGACCAGCCACGGTTCGGTGCGGACGGGCGCGGTGAGCAGCAGGATCGCCACCGCCCCGAAGCCGTAGATCGGCAGGACCGGCCCGGTCAGGAAGCCCCGGTTGATCAGCCGGTGCTTCTCGAGCAGCATCACGACGCCCTCGAGGATCCAGCCGAGGAAGCCGTACGCCAGGAACGAGATGATCAGTCGGCTCCAGAGCTCAGCCGTCATCGAGCGCCCGCCGGCGGGGTCGGGACGGTGTGCGGACGGTGCCGGGGCGTGCTCATGGGCCCATTCTCCCCGCGACGGGTCCGCGCCCGCGTCAGTAGTCGACCGGTGGCGAGGCCTGCGCCGGCCTGGTGCCCGGCTCGACGATCAGCCAGCTCAGCCGGGTCAGCATGGCGGCCGCGTCGGCCTGGGGCGTCGGCATGGTGAGGTACGTCTCCCACACGACCGGCGCCGCGGTGTGGCCGGCCTCGCGCATCCAGTCCTCGAGCTTCTGGTAGCTGGCAGCGAGGGTGTCGTACGACCCCCGGTGGATCATCTCCGCGACGCGGCCGCCGGGCAGCTCCCCGGGGCGTACGTCCCCGTCGGGGAGCACCTCGCCGGAGACCGGGAAGCCGGCGGCGACGTCGATCGTCTCGCCCGGCTGGCCGTAGTAGACGCCGACCGGCGGGCCGACCGGGTGCAGGCCCTGCCGTTGGACCGCGTCGAGGACCTGGTGGTAGGCCCGGTCGAAGAAGGCCGGCAGTTCCTCCATCCCGACGGTCTCGCGGACCACGGCCAGGACGACGCGGCGTACGTCGCGCAGGTGCGGTTCGAGGTCCTCGGGGGAGGGCGGTGGGGGCTGGGGGATGTTCGACGGAGCGCTCGGGTCGGGAGTCATCGGAGTGCCTCTCGTACGAAGGGGTGGGGGTGGGACGGGTCCCTGCCAGTCTCACCCGTCCGTCGCCGGCCCGCCAGTGCTACCGGGCCCCGACCGTGCTGCTCGGAGAACAGATCTTGACGGGTGACGTCAGGGTGTGACGCGGCGCGCATTTCTGGCGTCCTTGCGCTACCCTCGTCCCACCTCTTGGAAGGATCATGGAGTATGTCGATCATGCCCGCCACTGTCGTCGGACCTGAGCTCGCCCGTTCCTGGCTGCTCGTGAACGCCGCGCACCCCGACCGATTCGACCCGGCCGTCGCCAGCGCCGCGGACGTCGTACTCCTCGACATCGAGGACGCCGTCGCCCCCGAGGGCAAGGACCAGGCCCGCGAGAACGTCGTCGAGTGGCTGTCCACCGACGGACACGAGGGCTGGGTGCGGGTCAACGGCTTCGGCACCGAGTGGTGGGAGCAGGACCTGCGCGCGCTGGCCGAGGCGCCGGGCCTGGCGGGCATCATGCTGGCGATGGTGGAGTCGCCCGAGCACGTCTACCGGGCCGCGCAGATCCTCGACACCAGGATCGTCGCGCTGGTCGAGACCGCCCGTGGCGTGCAGAACCTGCCCGCCATCGCCGACTCGCGCCACACCTTCCGCCTCGGCCTGGGGCTCGGCGACTACCGCCGCGACACCGGCTTCGACGACGACCCGATGACCCTGGCGTACACCCGCTCGCAGTTCACCATCGCGTCGAAGGCTGCCGGCCTGCCCGGACCGATCGACGGCCCCGCCGTCGGTGCGCTCGGGGTCAAGCTGGCCGACTCGGCCGGGGTGACCGTGCAGTTCGGCATGACCGGCAAGATCTGCCTGATGCCCGAACAGACCGCCACGGTCAACGAGATCCTGTCGCCGTCCCTGGCCGACCGGTCCTGGGCGGTGGAGTTCCTGTCCGAGTTCGAGTCCAACGGCGCCCAGATCCGCAACGGCTCCGACCTGCCGCGCCTCGCCCGTGCCCGCAAGGTGCTCAGCCTGTCGCAGTCGTTCGGCCTGACCCTGCCGGAGGGGTACGACATCCACTTCGAGGCGCCCTCGGACACGTACCACTGCTGAGCCTCCGCAGCTCGGCTGCGCAGCTGCGCTGTTGAGTCGCCGCGTCACCGTGGCCCCGCCGATCGGCGGGGCCACCGTGCGTTCCGGCGTGTCTTCTGCGACGGCCGCGCCGGGCGCCGCCGACAGGCGCGGACACTGATCGTCACAGTGAGTGCGAACCCGACGACCGGCGAGGTCTACACGAAGGACGTCTGTGATCCGGCGAGCTGGGAGGTCATCTGTGTGCAGCCCGACCCGTATACGACGCGGGGTGAGGCCGGGGTGCTGGCGCGGCTGGTAGGAGCGCGGCTGGTCGCGGTTCGGATCGTCCTGATAGCGCTGGTCTCGGACACGGCATCCCTGTCGACGATGCGACCCAGGCCGCGACATGGGCTCTGTGGAGCGGCCTCACGTCTGAGCGTAGAAGGCGGGGTACGGCCCTCGCGGCCGCCCACAGTCGACCGCGATCGCCAGCGCAGCGCACAGTTCCCGCATGCGGGTGTCGCTCAGCCAGCCCAGGCGGGCCACCAGCAGGCCCACGGAGATGCTCTCCACCGAGTCGAGGCTGGCGACGCAGCGTTGCGGGACCGGGTCGGCCTCCGGCTCCAGGAGCACCTCACTGGGCAGGCCTCGCACGTTCGTCGTGCACGGGGCGACCAGGGCACGGCCCAGCCGGGGAATGGCGGCGTCACGCGAGAGGACCACGACGGGACGCCGTCCGATCTCGGGTGGTTCGCACCACCAGACGTCACCGCGGCGGGGAGCCGGGGTCATGATGCCGCCGCTGCTTCGGTGAAGGACGCGAGGTCCCCCCAGGCGTCGGGCGCATCGAGGGGCAGTCGGTCGTACGCCGCATAGGTGGCGTCGATGGCGGCGTCACGATGCTCGGCCAGCAGCGCGCTCAGGGCGGCTTCGACGATCGAGGCGTCGGTCTCCCCCTCGTGCAGCTTGCGGACCGCAGCCAGCAGTTCTGCATCCACCGTGGTGCTCAGTCGTGCCCTTGGCATGCCACAATCATGCCACGAGCGTCGCTGTGGGAGCTGGCTCCCGTCCGTGAGTACGGACTGTGGGCCCCGGCTGCGCCGATCACCCGCACGCATCCACAGCCTCACGGCGTCCACAGCGGATCGAGGACCCGGCGGAGGAACTGGCGGGTGCGCGGTTCCCGGGGCTCCCGCAGCACTTGGGCCGGCGCGCCCTCCTCGACGATCACCCCGCCGTCGAGGAAGGCGACGTGATCGGCGACCTGTTCGGCGAACCGGATCTCGTGGGTGACCACCACCATCGTCCAGCCGTCCCGGGCCAGGTCGCGCATCACCCGCAGCACGTCGCCGACGGTCTCCGGGTCGAGGGCGGAGGTGGGTTCGTCGAAGAGGATGATCTTCGGCTGCAATGCCAGTGCCCGGGCGATCCCCACCCGCTGCTGCTGACCACCGGACAGGGTGGACGGGAAGGCGTCCGCCTTGTCCAGCCCTCGGCTCGGTCGGACTGCGGCATCTGCGCGCTTTCCTGGTGATCGCGCACAGC
>CAYOBI010000132.1:0-3531 GCA_964402325.1 uncultured Propionibacteriaceae bacterium
GACACCCTGTATGGGGTGTCGGCCCGCTCTGCAATTACCGGACAATCCCCACCCCGGTCCGGTTCACGCCGGAATCGTCGGATCTGGGAGACTGCCCCCATGGCCATCCGGGGATCTCGACAGGTCGCACTGCTGACCGCCCTCCTCGTCGGCCTCGGGGCGACCCTGTTCAGTGGGATCGGTGTCGGTCGGCCTGCGCCCTGGACCGACGAGGCGGCGACCTTCATGACCGCCGGCCGCGACATGCCGGGGATCGTCGCCGTCGTACGCCACGTGGACGCCGTCCACGCGCTCTACTACGTGGTCATCCACTACTGGCAGCTCCTCGCCGGGGCCTCCGTCGCCGCCGACCGGCTGATCTCAGTGTTCGCCGTGGGCCTGACCGCCGGGTGCCTGGTGCTGGTCGGCCGCGAGATCACCGACCTCGGGGTCGGCATTCTGGCCGGCCTCGCCTACCCGCTGATCCCGCGGGTGGTCTGGATGGGCACCGAGGCACGTTCGTACGCCCTGGCGACCGCGGTCGTGACAGCGGCGATCCTGACGTTCCTGGTCGCAGCGCGGAAGGACCGGGTCGGCTGGTGGACAGCCTGTGTGGTCCTGGTCGTGCTGGCCGGCTACCTGTTCCTGTTCAGCGCCCTCGTCGTCGCCGTTCTCCCGTTCGTCGTGGTCGCCCTGCCGATGACCGGCAGGGCCCGCGGCCGGTCGGCCATCGCCGCCGGCCTCGCCGTGCTCCTGCTGGTCCCGATGGCGGTGTGGGCCCGTTCCCAGCAGGAGCAGGTCGACTGGCTGGAACCACCCGACCTGCGGCTGCCGCTCGTGCAGTTCTTCGCCCCGTCGCACGCCGTCGCATGGTGGGCGACCGCCGTCCTCGGCTGGGCCCTGGTCCTCGTCGGGCTCCTCGGGGCCTGGCGGGCCGCCAGGCCCCGTAGGGGCGGTCGCGACCGACACGCCCGGGCGCATGCGCTGCTGCTCACCGGCTGGTTGGCCGCCCCGACGGTGGTACTGCTGATCGGCTCGTATGTGGCGGAGCCGATGTACAACCGGCGCTACGTGGCACCCTCCACACCCGCCCTCGCCCTCCTGCTGGCGATCGCCTTCCGGACGATCGCGGCACGGCTGGCACCGACAGGACGGCTCCGGATCCGCCGGCTCCTGCCGGTCGCCCTGCTCGGGGTCTGGGCCGTGGCCTGCCTACCCTCGTGGAGCTACTACCACAGTGCCGGCAGCAAGTCCGCGGCCTGGGCCGACGTCGGGGCGTACGTGGCGGCCCACAAGCAGCCCGGTGACACCGTCGCCGTCGACGTCCGGTACACGATGGGGCTGCTGCACACCGAACCCGCTGCGTTCGACGGGGTCCGACCGCTCAACGTGGTGGCGGACTACCGGGACACCGACCAGCTCGCCGATTCCGTTGTCAGCCTGGCGCAGGATCCCGGGCGCCTGGCCGGGGTGGACCGCGTCTGGTACATCGGGCGGACGGCTCCGCAGCCGGACCTCGATGCCCTGGCGGCGGCAGGGTTCCGTGAGGTGACGCACCGCACCGCGACCGACGGTGAGCTCTACCTCTTCACCCGCGTTCCATAGGTGGGCCCCCGGGGGGAATAGCCATCGGTGCGATCCCGTTGAGGGGACTGTTCAAGGATCAATCACTTTTGAGGAGTCTCCTGTGCCCACCTCCGTCATGGTCATCGTCGGCAGCACCCGCCGGACCCGCATCGGCCGCGGTATCGCCGATGCGATCGCGGACATCCTGACCGAAGACCCCGAGGTCACGGTCGACCTGGCCGACCTCGCCGAGATCCACCTGCCGCTGGCCGACGAGCCGATGCTGCCGCGCCTGGGTGACTACCGGCTGCCGTCCACCAAGGCGTGGTCGCAGCGGGTGGTCACCGCCGACGCGGTCGTCCTCGTCACCCCCGAGTACAACGGCGGCTACCCGGCGTCGGTGAAGAACGCGCTCGACGCGCTCGGCCCCGAGTGGGTCGGCAAGCCGTTCGCGGTCGCCAGCTACGGCGGTCACGGTGGGACCCGGGCGTTCCGGCAGGTGTCGGAGATCATCACCAACGTCGGCGCCGACCTGGTCGAGGTCGGGACGGGCGTCCACCTGGCGTTCGGTCGTGAGGACCTGGACGACCGGATGCGGCTGACCGATCCGGTCGCGTTCGTCGGGCGTCACCGCGAGGCCGTCGTGGCCACCGCCGCCGAGCTGGTCACCCACGCCGGCACCGAGCGGGCCGCCCAGCAGGCCTGACGGCCGGGTGACCGTCGGCGGGGTCAGGCCTCGTCGAGGGTCACGATGATCTTGCCGGCGACATGGCCGCGCTCGATCTCGGCGTACGCCTCCGCGGCGCGGGAGAACGGCTCCACCCGGATCAACGGGCGCACCGCACCCTCCAGCAACAGCCGCGCGGCGGCGGCGTACGCCTCGCTGGTCCGGCGCCGGGCCACCCCGCCACCGCCGACCTTCCCCGCCTGGACCGGGTCCGCGATACTCACCAGTTGGGTCTCGTCGCCGCACAGCTCGAGGGCCTCGTGCAGGACCGTGCCGCCGACCATGTCGAGCAGCGCCGTTACGGGTCCGCCCGCCGCGGCGCGGGCCCGGTCGACCCACCCCTCGCCGCTGGTCACCGCGACCGCCCCGAAGCCGGTGACCAGGTCGTGCTTCGCCGCCGAGGCGACGCCGACCACCCGCAGGCCGTGCGCCGCCCCGAGCTGGCAGGCGGCGGAGCCGACCCCACCGCCGGCGCCGAGGACCACGAAGACGTCCCCCGCCGACAGGATGAGGTGGTCGAACACGTCCAGGGTGGTGCCGACCGCCACCGGGACCCCGGCCGCCTGCACCGGCGACAGCCCGGGGGGGACGGGGGCGGCGGCGCCGATGTCGAGCAGTGCGTATTGGGCCAGGCCGCCGATCCCGTCGCTGGGGCTGCCGAACACCTCCTGCCCGAGGGTGAAGCCGGGGGTGTCCTCGCCCTGGGCCACCACGGTGCCGGCCACCTCGCGTCCCATCGCCATCGGGAACACCACGTCGAACACCAGGGCGCGCCGGCCCGCGCGTACCTTGATGTCGGCCGGGTTGAGGCCACAGGCGCGCACCTTCAGCAACAGCTGCCCCGGGCCGGGGGAGGGCACCGGCACGGTGTAGTACTCCTGCACCTCGGGACCGCCGTACCGGGCGAAACCGTACGCCCGCATCGTCTCGGGTACGGCGGGGGAGCCGGGGACGGCTGCGTCCATGATGCCTCCAGGCACGGGCGGTCCGGCCGGGCGCCGGAGCCACGGGGTGTGGATCCAACGTACGGCGCGGCAGGGACTCTGTCGACGGGATCGACCCGACAGGACGTCGGAAGGGCCGGGTGGGCACCCCCGTACGATGCTCACCCGACGCCAGGAACAAGATATAAGCCGAAGCAATGGACAACCAAAGAGGTAGGAATGCGGGTCGGATCTGTCCCGCCCGGTGGGACGCCAGCGGCGCTACGGTGGTCGAAAAGGGCGCGGTGGCCGTCCGGTCCGCGGACGCCCTGTGTC
>CAYOBI010000133.1:0-3472 GCA_964402325.1 uncultured Propionibacteriaceae bacterium
TCCAACGCCCAGGTGACCCAGATGGCCCGCTATCTGGTGGAGCGCGGGGTGCCCGCCGGCCGGATCGTCGTCGACGAGGACGGCATCGACACGTACGCCTCCTGCCGGTTCGCCTCGACGGTGCCCGGGCTGGCGGCGGTGACGGTGATCAGCCAGGACTACCACCTGCCGCGGGCACTCACCATCTGCCGCAGCACCGGCCTGGAAGCGTACGGGGTGGGGGACTCCACCCTGCGACACGCCGCACCCTGGGCCTGGCGGCGTAGCGTACGCCGCGAGCTGGTCGCGAACGTCAAGATGTTGGTCGACCTGGCGCAGTATCGGTACCGGCGCAGGTGACCGCGAAGCGTGTCCGCCGTGTCGCCGGCGCATCTGTCCCGCTACGGTGGGGCGCATGGCCGGTCGGGATGACAGCATCATGCGCGCGGTGTGGCGCCTCGTCGAGGACATCGTTCGGGGCGCCGCCCGGCGTTCCGGGAGCGCCGATGGCGCACCCGAGCGTCGGCCCGGCCCCGCTCCGTCCGGCGCCGGTGCCGTTCCCACGGCCGTTCCCCAGCATGGTCGCGCCGGCGACCACCCGACCCCGGTCGGAACCTACCCGGGCGACTTCACCGGGCGCCCGGCGATCACCTACCGCCCCCGTGAGGACGGCCGGCCCGATCCCGGCGAGGTGGTGTGGACCTGGGTGCCGTTCGAGGAGGACCCGACCCAGGGCAAGGACCGTCCGGTGCTGCTGATCGGCGCCGACGGGCGGTGGCTGCTCGGTGTGCAGATGACCTCGAAGGACCACGACCGGGACGCCGCCCAGGAGGCCTCGGTCGGCCGCTACTGGATGGACATCGGCGCGGGACCCTGGGACCACGAGGGCCGCCCCAGCGAGGTCCGGCTGAACCGGATCATCCGGATCGACCCGGGCGCCGTACGCCGCACCGCCGCGCGGCTGGACGAGCGGCGTTTCCACGCCGTCGCCGAGGGTGTGCTGGCCCATTACTGAGCGCGACCGTGGTCGTCGCTGAACGCTTTGTCGTGCTTCACCGCACGTCGTCGCGGGCTCTCGCCACCGAGTGTGATGGCGGGCTACAGCGAGCCACTGCGGCCTCGTACGCTGGGCTCATGACCGCTGGAATGCCCGACAACCTCCGCGCCTCGGATCTCGACCGTGCCCGCGTCACCGACCTCCTCGATGCCGCGTACGCGGATGGCCGGTTGACCCTCGACGAGCACCGGGACCGCGTCGCCCGCGCGCTGTCGGCGCGGACCTTCGCGGAACTCGGGCCGCTGACCGCCGATCTGAGTGCCTCCGCCGGCGGGCCTGCCAACGGCTACGGCGGAGAGCAGACCGGGCTCCCGGCCGTCGGTGTGCCCGGCGCGGCGCCGGTCCCGACCGGTCCCGCCGCCGGTTCCCGACCCTGGGGCGTGGTGGTCGACCCGTCGACAGAGAGCCCACGGGACCTGGTCATCGCGGTGTTCAGCGGCGCGGAGCGGAAAGGCCTGCTCCGCGTCCCCCGGGGCACCACCGCAGTGGCCCTGTTCGGTGGGGCCACGATCGACCTGCGCGAGGCGGTCTTCGAGTCCCGCACCATCACCATCGACGCCTTCGCCGTGTTCGGCGGCCTCGACGTGGTGGTGCCGGACGGCGTACGGGTCGTCAACCAGGTGTTCCCCCTCTTCGGCGGCGCGTCGTCCCAGGCCCGCTGCGCCGACCCGAACGCCCCGACGGTCATCCTGCGCGGCCTCGCGGCCTTCGGTGGGGTGTCCGTGTCACTGAAGCCCGCCGATGAGCGGTGATCCGACGGCCGGTGGCTCGATGAGCGACGTCCCGACAAGCGACGTCCCGACAAGCGGCGGCCGGCCGAGCGGCTCCGGTGCCGAGCTGCTGTTCGACGGCCCCGGCGTCGCCTGGCACGGCATCGATCGACGGTGGCGTACGCTCTCGCTGCTCACCACCGGTCTGGTCGCCGTCGTCGTTGCGGTCCCGGTCGCAGTGCTGCTGCAGCTTGTGGTCGGCCAGTGGCTCTACACTGCGATCCCGCTGGTGGTGGCCGGCGTGCTGTGGCTGTGGAACGCCGTGCTGATCCTGCGCCGGTGGCCGCGTTGGGGCTACGCGGAGACGGCCGATGAGCTGTGGGTGCGGCGTGGCGTGATGTTCCGCGCGCTCAGCGTGGTGCCGTACGGCCGGCTGCAGGTGGTCGACGTGAACGCCGGCCCGGTGGAGCGGGCCTTCGGCCTGGCGACGGTCACCCTGGTGACTGCCTCCGCGGAGACCGACGCCAGGATCCCTGGGCTACCCGCCGCCGAGGCGGCCCGGCTGCGCGACGTGCTGACCTCGCACAGCGATCCGCGGAGGTCGGGTCTGTGAGCGATCCGTCGGCATCATCGGGCGCAGGCGAACAGCAGCCCGGCCGGCCCGGTCAGGGGCTTGGCCGGTCGGGCGCCCCCGGACCGGAGTTCCGCCCGCCCGAGATCCCCGGCCGGACGTCCGGCCAGCCCGCGGCCCCGACGCCGGCGCCGGACGTTCCCGCGCCCGCCGCCTCTCCCGACGTCCCTGCCCCCGGCCATCCGGTGCTGGAGCGGCCGCATCCGCTCACACCGCTGGTCCGCGGCTGGATCGTGCTCGTCGCCGGCATCTACGCCTACCTCCGCGACGGCCTCGACAGCACCCCGCGTACGCCCGGCGGGCCGCCCACCGGCTGGCTGATCGGCGGGATCATCCTCGTCGTCGCCCTCGCTGCGGCGCTCGCCGGCTGGGCGACCTGGTGGTTCACCCGGTTCGTCATCGACGAACACGAGGTGCGGGTCGAGACCGGCTGGCTGCGGCGGCGTTCCCGCCGGGTCGCCTTCGAGCGGATCCAGTCCGTCGACGTGGACCAGCCGCTGGTCGCCCGGCTGTTCGGGCTGGCCGAGCTTCGGATCGAGGCCGGCGCCGGCGAGGCCGCCACCCGGCTGCGCTACCTCTCCCGCGGCCGGGCGTACGACCTGCGTGACTACCTGCTGCGCCGGGCCGTCGGCGAGCGGACCAGCGTCGCGGCCGTCGGCCTGCAGCCCCGCCCGGGCGTCCTGGTCGACGCCTCGGCGGCCGACCAGCTGCTGCTGACGATGGAACCGTCCCGGATCATCGGCGCCTTCCTGCTGTCCACCGAGCTGTGGTGGTCGGTCGGCATCAGCATCGTGGTCATCGTCATCGGCTGGACCGCCGGGGCCGGCGCCTTCTCCCTCGCTGTGCTGCTGCCGGTGGTCATTGGCTTCGTCTCGATGGTCAGCCGCCGGGTCAATCACCAGTTCAACTTCCAGTTGCTGCGGACGCCGTCGGGCGGTCTGCGGATCACCTCCGGGCTGACTCGTCTGGTCAGCCAGACGCTGCCGATGGACCGGATCCAGGGCGTCCGGATCCGGCAGCCGCTGCTGTGGCGCATTCCCGGGTGGTGGTCGGTCGACATCGACATGGTCGGCCTGGCCAGCGGCCACCGAGAGG
>CAYOBI010000134.1:0-3398 GCA_964402325.1 uncultured Propionibacteriaceae bacterium
GTCATCTCTCGCGGCAACCCGGCCGTGCTCGTGGCGCTGTGCCTGTTGTTCGTGGCCTGCTACGTGCTGGCCTCGAAGACCAGGCACACCGCCATCAGCACGGCCTGGTCGCCGGTGTGTGGGTCGGCCGCCGGGGCGGCGGCGCAGCCCGCCAGCAGGGTGAGGGCGAGGAGGGCCGAGGACAGGGCCGCGGCCGGGAGGGGCAGGTGCGTCATGGAAGGTCCTGGAGGTCGACGGGTGGTGGGCGGCCGGTGGGCCGCCCACCACCTCGGTGCGTCAGCGGGGTAGGGGATCGGGTCAGCGCAGCCGGAGCGCGGTCGTGACGATGCCGAACAGGTCGGTGTTGTCGATCGAGCCCTGCATCTTCTCGGAGCCGGCCCCGTACGAGTAGATCGGTACGTCGGCGCCGGTGTGGTTGCCGGACAGGTAGGTCAACCACAGGCCGGCCTGCGCGCTGCCGTCCGTGACGTCGGCGGCGTCGTCCGGGGTCCGGAAGGTCGCCGGGGCGAAGTTGTGCGGGTCACCGGCCCCGGGACCGTTGACGATGCCGGTCGAGCGGGTGGCGTCCTTCGTGTTGCCACCGGTGCGGCTCGGGGTGGAGTCGTTGGCGTGGTTGCCGCCGTCCACGTTCACCGGCGGGTTGGCCGCCTCGGCATTGGTGAAGGTGCCCTTCTCGATGATGTTGAAGCCGGCGCACTCGTGGTCGGCGGTGACGATGACCAGGGTGTGCCCGTCCTTCCTGGCGAAGTCCATCGCGGCGGCGACGGCGTCGTCGAAGGCCTTGACCTCCTCGAGCGTCTGGGCCGCGTCGTTGGCGTGCGAGCGCTTGTCGATCAGCGCGCCCTCGACCTGCAGGTAGAAGCCCTTGCCGGCGGTGCCCTGGCCGGCGCCGAGCAGCTCGATGGACTTCGCCGTCATCTCGGCCAGCGTCGGCTCCTTGGCCTCGGCGGAGGCCGGGTGGTCCTGCTTGGACTTCTCCACGGTCAGGTTGCCCTTGTTGAACAGGGCGAAGACCTTCCGGTCCCGTGCGCCGGCCAGGTCGTCCTTCGTGGCGACCGTCTGCGAGGAGGGAGAGCTGAGCACGGCGTAGCCCTGGTCCTTCAGTGCCGTCTCGTCGGCGGCGTCGAAGCGGCTCAGACCGCCACCGAGGATCACGTCGGCGGTGCCGTTGCGGGCGATCTGCTTGGCGATCGGGGTCACCCGGACGTCGGAGGTGGGCAGCGTCGAGCCGATCACGCCGGCGTCCTGGCAGGAGCTCGCGGAATAGGTCGGCCCCTGGCAGCCGCGGGCCAGCGCATGGCTCATCTGGCCGGCCGGGGTCGCGTCGGTGATCTCGGCGGTGCTGACGTTGCCGGTGCGGAAGCCGGACTGCTTGGCCAGTTCCATCACCGTCGGGACGACGGCGCCCTTGGCGTCGACGCCGAGGGCGGCGTTGTAGGTCTTCACGCCCGAGGACCAGGCGGTCGCGGCGGACGCGGAGTCGGTCACCTCGTTGGGCACGAAGTCCGGCTGGCCCGGCTGGCCGGACTTCTTCTGCACCGCGTACGTGCTGACCGAGCCCTGCGAGGGCAGGGTCTCCATCACCAGGTGGCCGGCGGCGCCGTGGAAGCGTTCGCGGGCCGCGGTCACGTGGGTGCGACCCATGCCGTCGCCCAGCAGGTAGATGACGTTCTTGATCCGGCCGTTGTCGGCGGCCGGGGCGGCGTTCGCCGGGGCCGCCGTACCGATCCCGGACGACGTGGCGATGACCGCACCCGCCGCACAGGCCGCGGCGAGTGCCTTCACGCTGCGCTTCATGATCCCTCCCGAAATGATCTGCGCGGCGCCCCTTCAGCGCCGCGGCGTGACCGTATCGAGGGCCGGGGGGTTCAGGGTTCTCTCAGCCTCAACAATGCGTGGCCGGGAGATGAACTTCAGTCGGCATCCGACGTCAGGGCAGCAGTGCCGCCAGGTCGGCGGGATCGGCCGAGGCAGGCACGAACTGCTCCAGCAGCGAGCGCTGGTCGGGCCCGAGCTCGTGGTCGAGGTGATCGAGCCGGGGGTGCCGGACCCGGACGGCGGTGGTGCCGTACAGGGCGGCGAGGTTGAGCAGTGCGGTGCTGGTGGAGCCGAGGGCGACCCGGGCGGCGACCACCTGCGGATCCATCTCCGCCGGGCCGTGACCCACGGCGACGGGCAGGCCACGGTAGAGGTCGTCCGGATCGGCGGGGTGCGGGCGGACGACGAAGTCCAGCCCGGCGGCTGCCGCGGCCGCGCCGATCTGCGCCAGGTGGGCCCGGTAGTCGTCGGCGGTCAGCAGGCCGAGCGCGACCCACGGCTGGGCCAGGTAGACGGCGGTGTCCGTACGCCGCCCCGGCACCGGCACCCGGCGCCGGAACTCGTCGGCCACCGGGGGGTTGACCCGCCACCGGCCGGTGGGCCGACCGTCGCGGACGTACAGCGCCCAGCGTTCGTCGGTCAGCCGGGCCACCGCGGTGGAGACGGCCAGCGCGCGGACCGTCGGCCAGACCCGGCCGCCCCCCTGCCGCACCCAGGCGTCCCGGCGGGTCCGCCAGGTGCCGTACGTGCCGAGCCCCTCGTCCACCACCACGACGCGCGGCCGGTGCAGCGGCCGGCGCGCGACCATCCGGGCCCACGGCTTGATCCCGGGCGCGCCGACCGCCAGGTAGACCCAGTCGACCGCGGCGCCGGGGGCCAGTGCCGCGGGGTCGGGGCCGGTCACCACGGTCAGCCGGGGATCGTCGGGCAGGAAGCCGGCCACGTCCTCGGCCGTCACCGTCGTCCGGCCCAGGAAGCCGCCGGTGCCCAGGCTGCGGACGACGACCGCGCCGGCCCGGGTGGCGAGCAGGTGGCGGACCCAGGAGGCGACGTACACCAGGTGGGTGCGGTTGCGCACCCCGGACAGGGTCACGGCGACCGGCCGCTCCGTCATCGGGATACCTCCTGGGTGGCTCACCGGCCCAGGCTACCGGCCGGCGCCGGAGGTGCCGGTGCTGACCCGGACCGTCCGGCCGTCGCGCCCGACCAGGTCGAAGGAGCACACCCGCAGGCCGGTGCCCGCCGCCGGATCGGCCGGCAGACCGTACGTGTCGATCCAGAGCAGGATCGGGGTGCCGGTGAGCTTCGCGCAGACCTCCGCCCGGGTCCAACGGGTCCAGAAGTCGTCGCCGCCGAACCGGCTCGCCAGGGTGCGGGGCACCGGGCGGTCGGCGTACTCGGCGTCGATGGCGTAGCGGGTCACCCCGGTCAGGTCGCCCGGCAGCCAGGACAGCACGGTGTCGTCGGGCAGGTGGGTGCGGGCCGGGGCGCCGTACGCCGGCCGGCTGCCGCCCTGCGGGCCGCGCGGCCGGACCGGGTGCTCGCGGGTGACCACGACCTCGGCCGGGTCCGGGATCGGG
>CAYOBI010000135.1:0-3312 GCA_964402325.1 uncultured Propionibacteriaceae bacterium
CGGCATCGTCAGCGAGGGCGACCTGATGCACCGCGCCGAAGCCGAAACACGCCGGGCCCGGGGCGGCACCCACCGAGCGCGGGCCGACGGTGATCCGACCCTCGTGCACGGCGATGACGGAGGAACCGCCGACGCCCTTGGAGTGCACGTTGCTCATCGGGTACGAGATCGGCACGCCCTTGACGGTGCCCCGCCCGTCGGGCGCGACCCTGCCGTCGCTGACGACGCCGACATCGGTGGTGGTGCCGCCGATGTCCATCATCACGGTGTGCGCCAACCCGTAGACCCGGGCCAGCGCCGCGGTGCCCTCCAGGCCGCCGCGCGGGCCGGACGAGTAGGTCTTCAGGGCCACCGCCTTCGCCACCCGCGAGGAGGCGCCGTCGTTGCGGTAGACCAGCAGCGGGTTGGCCACGCGATAGGACCGCAGCCGGCGCTCGGCGCCGTAGAGGAACCGCTCCATCGTCGGGTGCAGGAAGGTGTTGATCACGCAGGACCAGACCCGGCGGGCGTCGTGCCGGTCACCGGCGAGGTCCCAGCTGTAGAGCAGCGGCACCGACCCGAGCAGGTGCCGCGGGAACCGGCGCAGCAGCACGTGGCGCAGCCGGCGCTCCTCCTCGGCCGTACGTCCGGCGACCACCACCCGGCCGGCGCCGAGCGTGGTGAGCCGGGTGACGAGGCGGACGGCCTCCCGGTCGACCTCCTCGGCGGTGCCGGCCTCGAGGTCGATCCGCAGGCAGCGCTCGCCGACCAGCCCGGTGAACAGCTCACGCTCGGGGTCGGTGGTCCGCATCAGGTCGGCCAGCTCCGGCATCGTGGTGAGGATGCCGATCATCGGGCCCTGGCGCTCCACCAGAGCGTTGGTGCCCTGCGTGGTGGAGTAGCGGATGTGCTGGGTGGCGTGCAGCAGGCGCTCCAGGTCGGCCTCCCCGTACAGCGCGGCGGAGACCTTCTCCAGGCCGGTGAACAGGCAGTCCGACAGGTCCTGCGGGGTGGTCAGCGTCTTGGTGAACGTGAAAGCGTCGCCGTCCCACGCGCAGATGTCGGTGAGCGTCCCGCCGTTGTCGATGTTGATCAGGGTGTCCATGCCCTCTCCTCTGGTCGGATGAACCGTCGGCGCACGACGCCCTGCGGCGGCGACCGGCGACTGTGACGGTGAACACCAGCGTGATGTGGTTCACATCACGTGCCATGTCCCAAGTTGGGACACCCGGACGGCTTGGACGGACGGGGATCGGGAGGTCACCATGGGACGTGCCGCACATCACAGTGCGGACGGTTCCGTCACGAGGAGGTGACCATGCCGGATTCCGGGGGCCTGCCGGAGCCCGAGAAGCGGCTGCGGCGGATCGCGTCGGCGCGCGCCGACTTCCTCGAACGGGGGGATGCCGCCGACCCGGGGGTGCCCGACCTGATCGCCGCGTCGTGGCAGCGCAGTCGGGCCGCCGGAGTGGACGCCGCCCGGTGGGAGGCACCGTTCACCGCGGACGTCGACCCCGCCTCGCGGCTGGCCCGGTGCGCCGATCCGGTACTCACCCAGTTGGGGGAGGACACCGCCGACGTGGCCGTGGTGATCGCGCTGACCGACCGCAGCGCCCGGCTCGTCCAGCGCCGCGACTCCTCGCGCCGGGTCGGCCGGCTGCTCGACCGGGTCGACTTCGTCCCGGGGTACACGTACGCGGAGGACGCGGTCGGCACCAACGGCATCGGCACGGTGATCGAGTCGGGCCGGTCGGTGTCGATCGTCGGCCCCGAGCACTACTCGGAGCAACTCCAGGCGTTCGCCTGCACCGGGTCCCCGATCATCGACCCCCTCACCGGGCGGGTGGAGGGGATCCTCGACCTGTCCACCCTGGCCGACGCCTGGACCCCGTTGATGCACACGCTGGCGAAGTCGGCCGCCAGGGACATCAGCCGCAACCTGCTGCTCGACCGCAGCCGCGCCCAGCAGGCGCTGTTCGAGACGTACGTCCGGGCGGACGCCCGGGCCACCCGGCAGGCGGTCTTCGCCTTCGGGGAGTCGACGAGCATGCTCAACGCGGCCGCCGAGGGCCTCTTCACCGGCGAGGAACAGCACGCGATCCGGCGCCACGCCTCCTTCGTGATGACCCACCGCGACCGGGCCAGCGACACCGTCGAGCTCGCCTCGGGGCGGCGGATCCGGCTGCGCGGCACCCGCATCCTCGCCGGCGGGCAGACGGCCGGCCTGGTGGTCGTGGTGGAGGCGATCGAGGGTCCGGGAACGGCTCCGGGGCCGTCGGCGGGTGTCGAGCTGCCGGTGGCGGGCCCCGCCACGGCGACGTCGCCCGGCGCCACGGCCTTCACCATCCAGCGGCTGCCGGACCTGGCCGTCGCCGCTCCCGACTCCCCCACCCGCGAGCTGGCCGGCGACCTGCGCCTGCCGTACGTCCCGATCGCCGAGGGCAGTGCCCCGGCCTGGCGACGGGCCGGCGACCGGCTGCGGGCCGCACTGGCCGCCGGCGAGCCGACCCTGGTGCTGGGCGAGCCGGGGTCGGGACGGTTCACCCTGATCGCCGAGATCTTCCACGCCACCCATCCGGGCGGGCGCAGCATGACGATCGAGCCGGCCCAGCTGGACGGCGCGGCCCCCTTCGACCTCGAAGCGCTGCCGGCCACCCACCAGCCGACCCTGTGCATCATCCCCGGCCTCGACCGGGCCTCGGCCACCGGCGTCGCCTTCCTCGACCGACTGCTGCCCAGCCTGGCCGCCTCGTCCGGACGCACCATGGTGGCCGCCACCCTCCCGGACGACCGGCCGGACCCCGACCTGCCGTTCCACGCCCTGCTGGGGCACTTCACCACCTCCGTCAGCGTGCCCCCGCTGCGGTGCCGTCCGGAGGACCCGGCCACGATCGTCGAGCGGCTGCTCGACCAGCTCGCCCCGAACCGCCGGGTCCGGCTCTCGGCGCAGGCGGAACGCACCCTGGCCCGCTACCCGTGGCCGGGCAACGTCCCGCAGCTGCGCGAGGCCCTGGCGTACGCCCTGGACCGGCGGCCGGTCGGCGAGATCCGCACCGAGGACCTGCCCAGCTACTGCCACACCAGGAAGACCCGACCCCTCACCCCGCTGGAGACCGCCGAACGCGACGCGATCACCGCCGCCCTGCACGAGTGCGGCGGCAACCGGCAGGCCGCGGCCCACCGGCTCGGGGTGTCCCGCTCCAGCCTCTACCGCAAACTCCACCGCTACGGCATCACCCTCTGACGCCTTCCGTCCGGCGACCGCCGGTCCGGCACCCGTCGGCCCGGCGACCCCGTCGCGCCCCACCACCACCCGAGGAGCACCATGTCCCC
>CAYOBI010000136.1:0-1170 GCA_964402325.1 uncultured Propionibacteriaceae bacterium
GTGATGGTGGGCGAGTTCATGCGGCAGCAGACCGCGGTCGCCCGGGTGCTCGGCCCCGGGCAGGCGTGGCTGGACCGCTGGCCGACCCCCGCGGCCCTGGCCGACGCACCGGCCGGCGAGGCGATCCGGATGTGGGGCCGGCTCGGCTACCCGCGCCGCGCCCTGCGGCTGCACGCCGCCGCCCGGGCGATCGTCGAACGGCACGACGGACAGGTGCCCGGCACCGAGGAGGCGCTGCGGGCGCTGCCGGGGGTCGGCGAGTACACCGCGGCCGCGGTCGCCGCCTTCGCCCACCGGCGCCGCACCGTCGTGGTCGACACCAACGTCCGCAGGGTGCTGGTCCGCCTGGTCCGCGGCGAGGCGCAGGCACCGGCCCACCCGCGGGCCGCGGAACGGGACCTGGCGGCCGGCCACGTCCCGGCGGACCCGGAACGGGCGGCGACCTGGGCGGTCGCGTCGATGGAGCTCGGCGCGCTGGTCTGCACCGCCCGGACGCCCCGCTGCGACGACTGCCCGGTGGTGGACCTGTGCGCCTGGCACCTGGCCGGGCATCCCGAAGGCACGTACGTCGCGCGGCCCCAGTCGTACGAGGGCACCGACCGGCAGTGCCGGGGAGCGGTGCTCGCGGTGCTGCGGCAGACCCATCTGCCGACCACGACGGCCGCGCTGCGCGAGGCCTGGCCGGAGCACCGGGCCGCCGACCCGGACCAGTTCGACCGGGCGCTGGCCGGTCTGGCGGCCGACGGCCTGGTGGCCGCGGTCGGCCCGGACCACTGGGCCCTGCCGGCCTCGTGACGCCGGCCGGGCAACAGACAGCTCAGACGGACAGCAGCCGGAGCAGGTCGGGCAGGCCGGTGGCCACCGCCAGGGCGTGGGAGCGTTCCTCGGCACTGCCGTAGCCCCAGCCGACCAGCACGGTGTCGACGCCGGAGCGGGCGGCGCCCTCGATGTCGTGGATCTTGTCGCCGACCATCACCGGGGCCGACAGGTCGGCGCCGGCCGCGGCCAGCCGCCGCAGGGCGTCGGCGACCACGGCGGCCTTGTCACCGTTGCGGTCGCCCTCCCCGGCGCCGCAGATCACCGCGAACCGGTCGGCCAGGCCGTGGTGGACCAGCAGCTCCCGGGCGTTGGCCTCCTTCTTCGAGGTCGCCACCGCCAGTGGCAGGCCCG
>CAYOBI010000136.1:1270-3311 GCA_964402325.1 uncultured Propionibacteriaceae bacterium
GGCCCGACGTAGCGGCGCAGGCTCTCCGGGGCGTACGTACGGCCGTGGTCGGCCAGGGCGCGGGACAGTGCGCGGGTGATGGCGTCGGCGGAGTCGAGCAGCGTGCCGTCCATGTCGATCAGCACCGCACTGGGACGGGGGGCGAGCCGGCGGTCCTGCGTGACCTGGAACATGCCCCCACCCTAGCGGCAGGCGCGCTCCCCCTCCGCCGCCGCGGACGCCGGAGGCCCCGGCGCAGGAGATGCCTGCGCCGGGGCCTCGCGGGTCGTCGGTCGGTCGGGGGTCAGCTCGCGGACTCCTCGCCCTCGGGCTGCTTGCCCTCGTCGTGCGACCCCTCCAGCTCCACCGGCGGGGTGTCCGGCACGTCCGACTGCGGCACGCCGTGGAAGACGAACGGGTCCTCGGCACCCTCCGGGGCGACGTCGACCAGGACGACCTCGCCCGGCTTCAGGTCACCGAAGAGGATCTTCTCCGCCATCGGGTCCTCGACGTCGCGCTGCAGGGCGCGGCGCAGCGGCCGGGCGCCCAGCACCGGGTCGAAGCCCCGCTTGGCCACCAGGTCCTTCGCGGCCGGCGTGAGCTCGATGCCCATGTGCTTGTCGCGGAGTCGCTCCTCGATCTGGGCGACCATCAGGTCGACGATCGACTTGATGTTCTCCAGGTTGAGCTGGTGGAAGACGATGACCTCGTCGATACGGTTGAGGAACTCCGGACGGAAGTGCTGCTTGAGTTCCTCGGAGACCTTGGCCTTCATCTTGTCGTACGACGTCTCGTCACCGCCGCCGGTGGAGAAGCCGAGGCTGACCGACTTGTTGATGTCACGCGACCCGAGGTTCGTCGTCATCACGATGATCGTGTTCTTGAAGTCCACGACCCGGCCCTGCGCGTCGGTGAGCCGACCCTCGTCGAGGATCTGCAGCAGCGAGTTGAAGATATCGGGGTGGGCCTTCTCGATCTCGTCGAACAGCACCACCGAGAACGGCTTGCGGCGCACCTTCTCGGTGAGCTGGCCGCCCTCCTCGTACCCCACGTAGCCGGGCGGGGACCCGAAGAGCCGCGAGGCGGTGTGCTTCTCGGAGTACTCGGACATGTCGAGCTGGATCAGCGCGTCCTCGTCCCCGAAGAGGAACTGCGTCAGCGCCTTGGTCAGCTCCGTCTTGCCGACGCCCGAGGGGCCGGCGAAGATGAACGACCCGGAGGGACGTCGCGGGTCCTTCAGGCCGGCGCGCGTACGCCGGATCGACCGCGACAGTGCCCGGACCGCGTCGGTCTGGCCGATGTAGCGCTTGCCGATCTCCTGCTCCATGTTGAGCAGCCGGCTGGACTCCTCCTCGGTGAGTCGGAAGACCGGGATGCCGGTGGCGCTGGACAGCACCTCGGCCACTGCCTCCTCGTCGACCTGCGGGGTGACGGTGGCGTCACCCACCTTCCAGGCCTCCTCCTTCTCGGCACGCTTGGCGAGCAGCTTCTTCTCGTCGTCGCGCAGGGACGCGGCACGCTCGAAGTCCTGCTGGTCGATCGCAGCTTCTTTCTCGACCCGGACCTTGGCGATCTTCTCGTCGAACTCGCGCAGGTCCGGCGGAGCGGTCATCCGCTTGATCCGCAGCCGGGCGCCCGCCTCGTCGATCAGGTCGATCGCCTTGTCCGGCAGGAACCGGTCGGAGACGTAGCGGTCGGACATCGTCGCCGCCGCCACCAGGGCGTCGTCGGTGATGGTGATCCGGTGGTGGGCCTCGTACTTGTCGCGCAGACCCTTGAGGATGTCGATCGTCTCGGCGATCGACGGCTCCGGGACCTGGATCGGCTGGAAGCGGCGCTCCAGCGCGGCGTCCTTCTCGATGTACTTGCGGTACTCGTCGAGGGTGGTGGCACCGATGGTCTGCAGCTCGCCACGGGCCAGCATCGGCTTCAGGATGCTGGCGGCGTCGATCGCGCCCTCGGCGGCACCCGCACCGACCAGGGTGTGGATCTCGTCGATGAACAGCACGATGTCGCCGCGGGTCTTGATCTCCTTGAGCACCTTCTTCAGGCGCTCCTCGAA
>CAYOBI010000137.1:0-3213 GCA_964402325.1 uncultured Propionibacteriaceae bacterium
AACTGACCTATCCGGACAACGTCACCCTGCTGCCCGGGGCGACACAGAACTGGCGGGACCTGCCGGAGCAGCCGGCCCCGGAGGCCGCAGTGGCGACGGTGGAGGCGGACGACGCGGCGCCCACCACCAGCGCGCCGGCCTATCCACCGGCCGAGGAGTCCGCGGACACCTACCTCGATCCGCGCACCGGCGACATCCCCAGTCCCGGCGCCACCTCCGCACTGCTGCACGGGCTCGTGGGCCGGCTGGTCGGCGCGCTGCCCAGGGGTCGGCGACGGATCCTCGTGGTGGGCCCGCACGATCCGCGGCTGCTGGCCGGGCTCGCCGAGGTCGGCGATCTCACCGTGGTGGTCCGCGCGATCCCCGACGCCGCGGCCGTTGGCACGGCGCTGCCCGCCGCGACAGTGCTCTGCGGCAATCTCGCCGACGCCCGGCGACACAGCGGAACGTACGATCTTGTCCTTGCTCTGGACGACGTGACCCGGGTGCATTCGTTGGAGGACGCCCCGCGCGCCTGGCGCGAGCTGGCCGACGAGGTGGTGGCCTGCGTCGCCGACGGTGGCACCTTGGCGCTCGGCGTGGAGAACGACCTGGGCCTGCACCGGCTGCTCGCCGCCCGGTCGGAGGAGTCCCGCGACCTGGACGCCAACTGGTCGCCCCTGATGACCTGGGACGCGACCCGGCCGCGGACCGGGCGGCAGATCGCCGCGTTCGCGGCCGCCGTCGGGGAGACGCTGGTCGCCAGGCGC
The DNA here is from genome assembly GCA_964402325.1 of uncultured Propionibacteriaceae bacterium. Taxonomy (GTDB): domain Bacteria; phylum Actinomycetota; class Actinomycetes; order Propionibacteriales; family Propionibacteriaceae; genus Raineyella. Next base: position 750 of record CAYOBI010000137.1, read on the forward strand.
CCCGCTCCCGCAGCCAGTACTGCTCCTGCTGCGGCCGATTCCGCTCCTGCCGCCGCCTCGGATCGTACCAACGCCACCTGCTACCAGCTCTTTCCGGACTGGCGGACCCCGCACACCGCAGGCATCCGGCTGGACGAGGCCGCCCGGTCGCTGCGCGACCTGCTGGCTGCGCTCGCCGGCCGCCCGGTCGCCGACCGGCCGGCCGCCCCAGGGCTGCTGCAGCGACGCGCCATCGCGATGGCCGATCGCTGGCCCGAGGTCTGCGCCGGCTGGGTGCTCGTCTGGGGCCCAGGCGCCCCCGCCGAGGAGGCCCCGGCCGTCCTGCAGGCGCGCGGCGACAGTCGTACGCTCCGCTGGGTGGCCGAGCCGGACGGCCTTGTCACCGCGACCGACGGCAACGGCAACGGCGTGACGATTGCCGGCCCGCTGACCGTGCCACCACAGGGCCGGACGCTGCTTCTCGAGCTGACCGAGGCCGCGATCGCCTCCGACACCCCGAGTCTGCGCCGGATCCTCGCACAGTGGCGCGACTGGTCGGGCACGAAGGCGGATACCGCCGGATGGCTACCCACGGCGTACGCCGAGCTGCGGTTCAGCACCCTGCTGGCGGGCGCGCCGATCGACAACAACCCGGCGGCCCTGGAACCGACGCCGCTGGAACCGACCGGCCTCCCCGCGCGGCTGGCTGAAGCCCGGTGGCGGGCCCTCGGCGACCTGTTGGCGACATGGCACGCGGCAGGCATCCGGACGCCCTGGCCCAGCTCGATGCATCCGCACACGGCGTTCCGGGCCCTGACTGCGATGGCCGGCGTCGCCGCGCCCGACGACGTGGCCCCCTACTGCCCGGACACCGAGGGCGCGAAAGAGCGCCCGATGACCGGCCAGGAGATGGCCGCCGTGATCGAACGCCAGCGCGAGCAACTGCGCGGCGCCTGGTCGCGGTTCCACTGGGACGAGAAGCAGTACCTTACGTTCCGCGCCGAGAACCTCACCGGGCGGATCGTCCGCAAGCTCCGTCGGGAGACGATCGGCCGGATCCGACCGTCGGACGGGACCAAGGCGTAGCGGCAGCCTGTCCGACTGGGCCGAGTGACGTTCCTCGGACACTGGAGAAAAACTCCGGTTACGAGAATCAGGTAGGGTCGCCTCACGCTACGGCACCCCTCGACACTTTTCGAACGTACGAACGGTTCACGCGCCCATCGCGCGGACCCGCGCCGGGCGGCCTGTCAGATGGTCGACCGATGGCCGATCCACCGCGTACGCCGACGTGGAGCCGCGACCGGCAGCGCTCGGTAGAGTGGGTGCGTCATCCGTACGACACTCAGGAAGCCGACAGCATGAGCCGACTCAGCCGCGACCAGATCCGCACCATGATGGCCGAGGTGCTGACGAACCAGGGCAAGGAACTGCCCGCCGACGACGCCGCGGCACTGGACGCGATCGGCTTCCGCTCCCTCGACTTCTCCGAACTGGCACTGTCCGTGGAGGACGAACTGGGCACCGAGCTGAACTTCGACGCCCCCGGCCTCCGATCGATCACCACGGTCTCCGACGTTCTGGACTTCATCGAGCAGCTGCAGAGCGCCTGATGTCCGCAGACAGCTCCGAGCCGGTTCCGGTCGAGCCGGCCCCCGTCGACACGGTTCCTGGGGAGCCGACCGTTTCCGAGCGGGCCGCCGCTGACAGCGGGCTCCCGGCCACGCCGCCCGGCGCCGGCAACCGGATCGTCGCCCGCGGCTTCACCGGCACCTGGGCCGACCTGGGAACGTACGATCTGCCGCCGGCCACCGCGGTGTTCGTCGCCGACCACGCGGAGGCGGCCCGTACGGTCTGGACCCACGCCACCACCCGACGGGAGACCCTGGTCGCGTCCGCGAGCCGAGCCGAGGACGGCCTGCTCGCCGACCTGCGCCGCCACGGCCTGGCCATCGCACACACCGCCGGTGAACAGGTCGTGCTGGAGTCCGCCGACGCCGCCGCGGCGAGCGACCCTGCCGACGCCGCCGAGCCGACCCGCTCCGCTGGTTCCTCTCGGTCCGCCAACGCCTCCTCGCGTCCCGCCGACCCAGGCCGGCTCTGGCTGCTCACCTCCGGCTCGACCGGCCGGCCGAAGCGGGTCGCGCACACCCTCGCCTCACTCACCACGGTCACCGGCGACCAGCCGCCCCGCACCTGGCTGTGCCCGTACACCCCCGGTGCGTACGCCTGGTGGCAGCTGGTCACCCTGTCCTTGGCGCACCAGGGCAACGACCTCGTCTTCGTCGAGCCCGACCAGCTCGAAGACTGGCCGGAGCTCGCCCTCGAGCACGGCGTCACCGCCGCCTCCGGCACCCCGACCTTCTGGCGACAGGCGATCGTACGGTCCGGCGACACGATGGCCCGGCTTCCGCTGGAGCAGGTCACCCTCGGCGGCGAGCCCGTGGACCAGGCGATCCTCGACCGGCTGCACGAGGTGTACCCG
>CAYOBI010000138.1:0-3202 GCA_964402325.1 uncultured Propionibacteriaceae bacterium
CACGCCCGGCGCCGCGAGCACGAGGTGCTGCACGAGGCGACCCGGCTGGCCGTCGAGCACGGCTACCAACGACGGTCGGTGTGGACGTTCAACAAGCCGGCCGCGCCCAGCTACACCTCGATCACCCGGCGGCGCTTCCTCGGCCTGGGCGCCGGCGCCACCTCCTTCCTCGGCCGCGACTTCCTGGTCAACCACTTCGGCGTCGAGACCTACGTCGCCGCCGTCGACCAGGACCGGGTGCCGGTGGCGCGCCGACTGCACCTCGGCCCGGTCGGAGGTCTGGCCTACGACGCGTTCTGGCAGGCGTACGCCGGCCGGCTGAGCGTTCCGGAGCTCGCCCCCGGCGGTGGGGCGGCGGCCCTGGCCCTCCGCTCAGCGCTGTCGTTGCTGAGGGCGGGCGGGCTGGTCGGGCCGGCCTCGCCACAGGGGTGTCGCAGCCTGACCCCGCGAGGGTTCGACGACTACCACGACCTCGAGCGCTGGGTGACCTACCACTTCATCGAGCCGCTGTGGGCCGAGATGCTCACCGAGCACGCCGCCGAGGGATCCCCCGCGAGCTGGGCCGCGCCGGCGGCCGGTCGGCATGCCCGGCTGTGGAAGTCCGTCGACCGGCTGATCCAGCGCCCACGGTGACCAGAGGCGTACGCCCTTCGTGCAAGGTGACCCGGATGGTCACCTGGGGCCTGCCGATCCCGGAGCCAGGCCTCGGGTCACAGGAAGGTCCGCCACCGGCGCAGCACTTCCAGCACGACCCGCGGATCGCCGCGGAACAGCAGTGACAGCTCGTAGGCGAAGGTGAAGCCGCACTGCTCGCAGAGCCCGGGGATCTCGCTGCACCGCCCGCAGGTCCACTGCTCACCGTCCTCGACCAGGATGCACTGCGGGCACGGGCGGGAGCCGGAGAGGGCGGCAACGCGCGGCGGCGCCGCCGCCAGGTTGAGCACCGGAGAGCCGTTCCGGATCAGGTGCCCGATCCGCGCGCAGACATCGAGACGCTGGTCGGGATCGAGGGTGAGCTCCTCGGTGCCCGGGTAGGGGGTGTGCAGGTTGTACGACACCCCGCGTACCGCTGGCAGCGCCGCCGCCAGCTCGGCCACGTACTCGACGTCGTCGACGTTGACCCGGTTCACGGCCATGTAGAGGCACAGATTGGCGGTGGTGGCCCGGGCGATGTTGGCCAGCACCGTGTCGTACGTCCGGCCGCGGATCGCGTCGTGGTGCTCCCGCGTCCCGTCGAGGCTGACCAGGACCAGGTCCGCCTCCGGAAGCTGCAGGCCCCGCGTCCCGTTGCTGACCACGCCGACCCAGGGGAAGCCGATCGAGCGCGCTTCGGCGATGACGTCGCGCAGCGTCCGCTCCCCGTCGTGCCACAGCAGCGGCTCCCCGCCGTAGAGCAGCAGGAGGCGTACGCCACTGTCGTGCAGCCGCCGGAGGTCGCGCCGCAGGTCCTCGTAGGGGTAGTCGGTCCGGCGCAGGTTCGCGACCGCGCAGTGCCAGCAGGCGAGGTTGCAGCGGTCGGTCACGATCAGCGACCCGACGATCGGGTCCCGTCGCCGCAGCAGGACCGTCGTCAGACCGACCCAGGCCAAGCCCCACCAGGCGCCCCACCCGAGGCGGCGCGGGGCGGCGACGGGCGCGGTCATGGTCGCCCGCCCGGCCCCTCGCGCAGGATCCGTGTCATCGCACGGAACTCGGGCTCGGTGAGCTCTCCACGGGCGAAGCGTTCGCGGAGCACCTCCATCGCCGGGTCGACCGCCGCTGGACGATCCGCCGCGGCACGCGGCTGCCTGGGCCAACGAGCGTCCAGTTCGCGCTTGCCGAGCACCACGACCACCGCCCAGAAGGCCAGGTAGGCGGCCATCGACACCAGACCCTCGGTCCGGGGCCGCGCCCCGGCGAACTGTCGCCCGTTCGGGCCGTAGAACGGATGCATCCCGACCACCTCCTGGCGTCGCTGCGGTTCCAGCGTAGGGCCCTGATGACGGTCAAGCCGTTCGGCGCGACGTCGTGGGCACCACGGCCCGAAGAATCCGACCTCCTCGGCTCCCGCGCATGGGCACCTGGGCTCCCGTCGGGGCCGAGGGATGCACCTGAGCGTCGGGAACCACCACGGTGTCCATCGCTCATCGCCCAACAGCGGGGCCCCGGGCACGAGCGCCGGGCACGAGCGCGACTACTCCGGGACACTCCACAGGGCATCGATCGGCACCGCGGTGATCCGCTCACCCACGGCCTGGGACCGTCCGCCGGTGAACAGGACGACTCCGGCCACGAACCGATCACCCAGCCGGTCACGCAGCAGCGCCAGCCCGGCCAAGTCCTTGGACTGGATCGTGGCGGCCGCTTTGACCTCGATGCCGACGACCCGCCCATCCGGGGTTTCGAGCACGATGTCGACCTCGACACCTCGACTGTCGCGGTAGTGGTGGAGGCTGGCTCGCTGTTCGCTCCAGCCGGCCTGTCGGAGAAGCTCGCCGACCACGAATCCCTCCAGCAGTCCTCCGGCAGGGCTGTGGGGTCTGCTGGGCGCCAGGGCATCCGGCGTGACCCCGAGCAGTGTTGCCGCCAGGCCGGTGTCGGGCAGGAACACCTTCGGCTGCTTCACCTCCCGGGCCGTGACCCCGGCCGCCCAGGCAGGCACCACGTGGATCAGGTACAGGGTCTCCAGCAGCTTGACGTACGGGTCCAAGGTGGTGCGCGGGATCCCGGAGTCGCTCGCCAGGGAGCTCCACACCATGCCCGACCCTGCCCGAGCAGCGATCAGTCGCAGGACGCGCGGCAGGTCGGCGATCCTGCGCAATCCCGACACATCGACAGCATCCCGGTTGACGATCTGCGTGACGTACGCGTGATTCCAGTCATCGCGGCGCCGGCCGGCGGACCGGGACAGGGCCTCGGGATAGCCACCCGCGCAGGCACGCTCCAGGTAGTCCTGTCGACCCATCACGCTGCTGTGGTCGAGCGACGGGCCACCGGCGAACACCGCATCGATGAACGACGACCGTGCGCCGGCAAGCTCACCCTGGCTGAACGAGTACAACACCAGCGATTCGGCACGTCCGGCCAGCGATTCGTGAGTGGCCGCCAGATCGAGCAGGTTCGCCGAGCCGGTGACGAGGAACCGTCCGGGGCGGCGGTCACGGTCGACGGCCGCCTTCAGGGCGACGACCAGTTCGGGGACCCGCTGGGCCTCGTCGATGAC
>CAYOBI010000139.1:0-3101 GCA_964402325.1 uncultured Propionibacteriaceae bacterium
TGGTGCGCCAGGTGGGGCTTGAACCCACGACCGACGGATTATGAGTCCGCTGCTCTGACCGGCTGAGCTACTGGCACGTCCCGACGATTCTAGGGGGTCGGCGACGGCGGCCCGGCGCCATCCAGCCGATCGGCCAGCGCCGTCAGCCACTCGGCCATCCCGTCGGTGCCGGCGACAATGACGTCCGCCCGCTCGGCCAGCGGGCTGTCCTCGCCGGGCATCCGCGGGAACACCAGCAGCGACGTGCAGCCCCGATCCCGGAGGGCTGCCACGGCGTCGTACGCGGCGATGTCACCCAGGTCGTCGCCCGCGTAGATGAACGTCGCGGGATTCAGCCTGGCCGCCAGCGCCCGCACCGCATCCCCCTTGTCGAAGCCGCCCGCGCGGATCTCGAGCACGTTCTTGCCCGGCTCCACGAGCAGCCCGTGCTCGGCGGCGAGGGCCTGTACCGGGCCGGCCAGGTCAGCGAAGGCGCCCTCCGGGTCGGCCAGCCGGCGGGTGTGCACGGCGACCGCCCGTCCCTTGTCCTCGAGCCAGGCGTCCGGGTGCCCGGCACGGGCCAGCAGCGCCGGCAGGGCCTCCTTCACCGACACCATCGCAGCGGGCACCGGCGGGGCGACGACCTGACCACTGGCCGCCTCCCAGACCTCGACGCCGTACTGCCCCATCACGACCAGGTGTTCCAGTCCCTCGCCGCCGGCCAGGCCGCCCAGCTCGACGGCCTTCGCCACCGGGCGGCCGGTGACCACCGCGACCTGCAGCAGATGCGGCGCGATCCGCCGCAGCGCGGCGATCGAGGCCGGGTGCGCGTACGCCCGATCGGGGTCGGGGACGATCGGCGACAGCGTGCCGTCGAAGTCGAGCGCGAGGACCGTACGGTCCGGCGCTGCCAGCACGGCGTCCAGCTTGTCCATGGGCCCCACTCTGGCACGGGATAGATTGGAGGCACAGACGGGAGGATGATCGCGCATGTCCGAAGAAGCACCGCAGTACGATCAGGCCGATTTCGTCGTCGTCGCGAACCGGCTCCCGGTCGACCGTACGACCGACGCCGCCGGCAACACCGCATGGCGTACGTCACCCGGCGGTCTCGTCACCGCCCTGGAGCCGGTCATGCAGGAGCGGCACGGCGCCTGGGTCGGGTGGGTCGGCGCGCCCGACACGACGCTCGACCCGTTCGACTACGACGGCTACCACCTCGTCCCGGTGCCGCTCAGCGCCGCGGAGATCGAGGACTACTACGAGGGCTTCTCGAACGGCACCTTGTGGCCGCTCTACCACGACGTGGTGGCCAAGCCGGAGTACCACCGGGAGTGGTGGGACGCCTACCACCTTGTCAACGAGAGGTTCGCCGAGGCGGCGGCGCAGGCGGCCGCACCGGGGGCCACCGTCTGGGTGCAGGACTACCAGCTCCAACTCGTGCCACAGATGCTGCGGCGCCGGCGGCCGGACCTGCGGATCGGCTTCTTCCTGCACATCCCGTTCCCGCCGGTCGAGCTGTTCCAGCAGTTGCCCTGGCGCCGCCAGATCATCGAGGGGCTGCTCGGAGCGGACATCATCGGCTTCCAGACCCCGGGCGGGGCGCAGAACTTCACCCGGATCTGCCGCCACCGGATGAGGATGGAGACCCACCGCGACGTCGTCACCCTCCCCACCGGGCGGTCCACCCGGGCGAAGGCGTACCCGATCTCGATCGACGCCAAGGGTTTCGAGGCCCTCGCGCAGTCCCGCCCCGTGCAGGACCGGGCCCGCGAGCTGCGCCACGAGCTGGGCGACCCGGAGGTGCTCTTCCTGGGCGTCGACCGACTGGACTACACCAAGGGCATCTATCACCGGCTGCGGGCCTACGGCGAGCTGCTCGCCGAGGGCGCGATCGACCCGCGCAGGGCCGCGTTCCTGCAGGTGGCGACCCCCTCGAGGGAGCGGGTCGAGGAGTACAAGCGGTTGCGCGACGACGTGAACATGCTCGTCGGGCGGATCAACGGCGACCTCGGAGACCTGCGCCGTCCCGCGATCACCTACAGGCACACCTCGGTCCCGCGGGCCGAGATGGCTGCGATGTACGCGACCGCGGATGTCTGCGTGGTAACCCCGCTGCGGGACGGGATGAACCTGGTCTGCAAGGAGTACGTGGCCTGCCGCAGCGCCACCGACGGGGCTCTGGTGCTGAGCGAGTTCGCCGGCGCGGCAGGTGAGCTGCGGCAGGCGTACATGATCAACCCGTACGACATCAACAGCATGAAGCACGGGATGACCCTGGCGATGAACGACACCGTCCAGAACAAGCGCCGACGGATGCGGGCGCTGCGCCGGCAGGTCTTCACCCACGACATCGAGGCGTGGGCCGCGTGCTTCCTCGACGACCTGGCCGCGGTGCCGGTCCCCCCGGCGGCGCCGACGGGACCCCGGGCATGAGGTGGCGACGCGAGACGCTGCCGGGCGAGGTGCGCCGAGCCGCTGCCGAGGCGTTGGCGGCCTCCGCCGGGCCGCCGGCACCGGACGACACTCGGATGCTGGCCTGGGGGCGGCGCGGTGAGCACTACGCGATCGGCTTCCCCGGCCACCTGGTGTACGACGCCGGCAGGGGGTGGCAGGTCCTGGCCTGGCACCGGATCGTGCGCGGCGGCTGGGACAAGGACCAGCGCCGGCTCACCTGGGTCGACTACGACGGCGGCCACGGCGACCTGCCCCTGGAGGAGCCCGGCAGCCTGCCGGAGCTTTTCAAGGAACGGGTCGAGGCCAGCATCATGGTCCGCCGCCAGGTGCCCGTCCCCGGCACCAAGAACGGCGTGATCGTCGTCGGACGCCGCGTCCTCGGCGCCGAGCCGGCCGTGCTCGAGTGGCACGCCACGCTCAACAAGGGCACCCGCTGGTCCGACCCGGGCGCCCGCGAGGCGGCCGAGTCCGCGCTGGCCGAGCTGAAGACCGACTACGACCCGTACGGCGGCTGATCGGCCCCGATTTGGTGCCCCGGGCGTCCGATGCTAATGTTCTTTCTCGGCGCCAGCGCCTGCAGGTGCCTGATCCTCCGTAGCTCAATTGGCAGAGCATTCGACTGTTAATCGAAGGGTTACTGGTTCGAGTCCAGTCGGGGGAGCCAC
>CAYOBI010000140.1:0-3097 GCA_964402325.1 uncultured Propionibacteriaceae bacterium
AGCGCCAGGAGGTCCGCCAGATGATGCGCAAGGCCGGCATCTCCCCCGAGGTGGCCGAGCCGGAGCGCTCCGTGCTCGAGTCGCTCGCGCCGGGGCAGCGTGTCGTGCTGAGCGCGGACCAGGCCCGCGCCCTGGTGAACCCGCAGGCTGCCACCCCGTCGGCCCGCTCTGCCTCGGCCCGCTCTGCCTCGGCCGGCTCCTCCTCGGCCGGCTCCCGGTCGTCGAAGCCGCGTTCCGGTCGCGGTGGCCGCGGTGGCTCCGGTCACGCAGCCTCAGGTCACGCAGCCTCAGGTCACGCAGCCTCCGGCCGGGCCGGGGCGGGCCCGGCGCAGGGACGTACGGCTTCCGCTCCCTCCGCACCGCAGGGGTCCGGCCGTCGGCGGCACCGCCACGCGGAGCGCCCGGCCTCGCGCTCCTGACCGATCCGGAGCCCGCGAGGGCTGCGCGTTAGGGTGGCCTCCGAGCAGTCGTCCAGGAGGTCAGCATGAGTACGTTCGGCAAGGTCGTCATCCTCGGCACCGGGATCATGGGCAGGGCGCTCGCCGAGCGCCTGCTCGGCCGGGGCCTCGACGTGACCGTCTGGAACCGTACGAACGAGCGCGCCAGGCCGCTCGCCGAGCTCGGCGCGACCGTCGCCGCCACCGCGGCCGACGCGGTCGCGGGTGCCGACGTGGTGCTGATCACCCTGTTCGACGCGGATGCCGTCGTCTCGGTGATCAGCCAGGCCGCCACCTCGGCCCCTGCCGACGCGGTGTGGGTGCAGATGTCGACCATCGGCGTCGACGGCACCGACCGGGTCGTGGCCGTCGCCGAGGAGTACGGCCTGGCCCTGGTCGAGGCCAACATGCTCGGCACCAAGGGACCGGCCGAGGCGGGCACCCTGGTGCTGCTCACCGCCGGCGACGCGGACCGACTCGCCGCCGTGGAGCCGCTGCTGGCGCTGGTCAGCCAGAAGCGGGTCCACGCCGGCCCCGGCGTCGGCGCGGGCACCCGGCTGAAGCTGGTCTGCAACACCTGGATCGGCCTGCTCACCGCGGGCACCGGCCAGGCCTTCGCCATGATGCGGGCGCTCGGGCTCGACGAGGGACTCTTCCTCGAGGCGATCACCGGCGGCCAGTCCGACACCGAGTACGCGCACGCCAAGGGCGGGCTGATGCTGGCGGACGACTTCCAGCCCGCGAACTTCCAGCTCCGCGGCCTGCACAAGGATCTCGAGCTGGCCGAGGACGCCACCGGCGACGCCGGGGCCTTCCCGATCCTGGACGCCGTCCGCAGCCTCTACGCGGCTGCCGACGAGCAGGGCCAGGGCGACCAGGACATCGCCGCGGTCTTCCGCGTCTTCGCCTGACGGCGTCCCGACCTCGTCCGGCTCGCTCGCCGGGTGCCCCAGGGGCAGTTCGATCCCGTACGAGCCACCGCCGGAAAGGCCCAGGTCAGACCGGCTCGCCCGCCCGTTCCGACTGGTTCACCTGATGGGCCCGTTCCGCGAGCCGTCGGTGTCGTTCGGCCACCTCGAGACCGTATCTCTCCCGGAGCTGCTCGTACTCACTGCTGCCCGGCTGGCAGGGGGGCCCGTCCCGCGGGGCCACCGGCTCATCCTCGAGCGCCTGCTCCTCGGGCTCGCTCCGGATGACCGGCCAGCGCCGCTCCCACCACGGGCGGCCGGTGGGCAGGACGTCGAGCTCCACGTCGTGGTCGTCGTCGAGTTTCAGGAACGTGTGCAGCCGCTCGAGCCGCTCCGTGTACGGGGCGTCGTCGTGGTGGACGCTGGTCGCGGTGACCAGGCGCCGGATCCGTTCCCGCTCCACCGTATGGATCACGCGATGACGCAGGTGATGCGGGCCGAGCACCAGCGCCGAGTCGACGACGCGGCTGACGTACCACGGGATCGCGGCGATCAGGCCGAGGATGAGTCCGTAGGGGCTTCCCGGATCGATCAGACTGAAGAACACCACCATCAGGACGCTCGGCAGGACGGCGACGAGCGGGAAGGGGGTGACCAGGAACCGCCGCCCGCACCAGCTGAAAGCAATCTCCACGTCCGCCTCGCCCTCCACGCCGTCCGGATCCTCGCACCATCATCCCGCGGCCGGATGCGCTGCGAAGAAGGTCGCGATCATTTCTGTCGCATCCGGGCCGGCCGCCCCCGAGGCACCCGGCCAGGCATGCCCGCCGCCGGCCACCGTGACCAGCGAGACGGCGCGCCCGTCGGGGCAGTCGGCGGCCGAGGTCGTCACCGCACCGGTGGTGGAGACGACCGGGTCCGCGCAGCCGTCGACCGTACGCCAGCCGGCGATCACCTCCGGGACGGGTGGTCCGTCGACCGCCGCCCCGGCCGGGCCGTACGCCGTGCCGGGACCACCGGCGTACGGGACCCGCGGGTCGTCGGTGCCGTGGATGGCCAGCACCGACACCCGGGCCGGGGACGGGCAGGCGACCAGTCGGGTGGCCGCGACCGGCGCCACCGCGGCGAAGAGGTCGGTCTCGCAGGCCAGCCGGTAGGTCATGATGCCGCCGTTCGACATCCCCGTCGCGTACACCCGGCGCCGATCCACCGGCACCCGCCGGTCGACGTCGGCCACCAGGGCGGTGACGAACGCCACGTCGTCCACCTCGTCCCGGCCGGCCTGCCCGCAGCACCCGCCGCCGGCGTTCCAGGAGCGCTGCAGACCGTCGGGGTACGCCACGACGAAGCCGTCGGCGGTGGCGCGGTCGTCCCAGTGGTACGCCGCCTCGGCCTGCGCCCCGCTGCCGTAGCCGCCGTGCAGCATCACCACCAGCGGCGCCGGCCCGGTCAGCCCGGCCGGCACGAACAACCGGTACGTCCGGGCCACCCCGCCCACCGTGATCGACCCGGTCGACCCGGTCGAGTCGGGCCGGCAGCCGGCCAGCGCCAGCAGGGCCAGCACCAGGCAGGCGGCGAGAGCGCCGCGGGTGCGATGCGCACGTGTCATGCCCCCATGGTGACCGCGCCGGGGGCCGTGCCCGCCCGTCGTAACCGCCTCGCAACGCCGGGCCCTTTTGTCCGGGCAGCCCCGGGGTTAGCCTCGGCGGTGTGACCAGCATCTCATCCGCTGCACCGACTCCTCGTACGCTC
>CAYOBI010000141.1:0-3096 GCA_964402325.1 uncultured Propionibacteriaceae bacterium
CCGTGCGGGCCGGGTGGCTGGCCCTGGGCGCCCTGGTGCTGCGCGACGCGGTCGTGCTGCGCAAGCACCTGGGGGAGTTCGTGCTGCGTACGCTGATCCAGCCGTTCCTGCTGTGCTTCGTGTTCCTGTTCGTGTTCCCCAAGATCGGCCAGGGGGTGGGCGGTGGCCAGGGGGTCGGCGCAGAGTCGGCGTGCGCCAGCGTGCTGGTGCCCGGGGTGGTCGGGATCTCGGTGATGTTCCAGGGCGTGCAGTCGATCGCGATGTCGATGGCGCAGGAGTTCGGCTACACCCGCGAGATCGAGGACCGGGTGCAGGCGCCCTGCCCGATCTGGCTGGTGGCGCTGTCGAAAGTGCTGTGGGGTGCCCTCCAGGGCCTGCTGTCGGCCGCGATCGTGCTGCCGATCGCCTCCGTCGTGCACGCGCCCGGCGTCGAGGCGGACCTCGCGTTGCACTGGCCGGTCATCCTGACCCTGGTGCCGCTGGCGTCGGTGGCGATGGCCGGCCTCGGGCTGCTGCTCGGCACCACGTTCGAGCCGCGCAACATCGGCCTGATGTTCGGCTTCATCATCCTGCCGATCACCTTCCTCGGCGGCACGTACTACTCGTGGACGCGGCTGGCCCCCGTCCAGGTCGGTGGCTTCCCCTGGCTGCAGACCCTGGTGCTGATCAATCCGCTGATCTACGTCAACGAGGGGATGCGCGCGGCGTTCACCGGTGGCGAGCACATGTCCCTGTGGGCCATCTACACGGTGATCCTGGGGTTCGGGGCTCTCTTCCTCGGCCTGGGGCTGCGCAACTTCCGGCGTCGGGTGCTGTCCTGACGGCAGATCGCCACCCCGAAGCGGCCCGGCGGTGAGACGCTTCTGATGTCCGGCAGTCCGGCTCGTGGAGGTGCACACCCATGGTGACGTACGTGGTCGGCCTGGACGAGGAGGCGGCCACCCAGCTGCCCCTGGTCGGCGGCAAGGGGGCCGGTCTCGCCGCCCTGGTGCGCACTCCGGGCGTACGGGTCCCGGCCGCCTTCTGCGTCACCACCGACGCCTACCGGTCCGTGCTGGCGGCGGCGGGCGTCGACCCGCAGCTCGACCGGCTGGCCGGTCTGGTGGCCGGGGACGCCGGGGCGATCGCGCAGGCCAGCGCGGCGATCCGCACGGCCGTCGAGGCGACGCCGATCCCGGCGGAGGCGGTCGAGCAGATCGACCGGCACCTGGCGGCCCTGGGGGAGCAGACCGCGGTCGCGGTGCGGTCCAGCGCGACGGCCGAGGACCTGCCGACCGCCTCCTTCGCCGGACAGCAGGAGAGCTACCTGAACGTACGGGGCCGGGACGCCGTGCTGCAGGCGATCAGCCGCTGCTGGGCCTCCCTGTTCACCGAGCGCGCGGTCACCTACCGGCTCCGCAACGGCTTCGACCACCGCGCCGTCGGGCTTGCCGTCGTGGTCCAGGCGATGGTGTTCCCCGATGCGGCCGGTGTCCTGTTCACCGCCGATCCGTTGACCTCCAACCGGTCGGCCTGCTCGATCGATGCCGGCTTCGGTCTGGGGGAGGCGATCGTGTCGGGTCTGGTGGACGCCGACCACTACCTCGTCGTCAACGGCCGGATCTCCGAGCGGCGGGTCGTCCCCAAACGGACCGTGGTCCGGCCGCTCGCCGGCGGGGGGACCGAGGCGACGGCCGTCGACCCGGGACGGCAGACCCGGCCGGCGCTGACCGACGAGCAGGTCCTCCGGCTGGCCGGGCTGGGCCGGCGGATCGAGGCCCGGATGGGTCGGCCGCAGGACATCGAGTGGTGCCTGGTCGACGGCGACGTCTTCGTGGTCCAGAGCCGGCCGATCACCACCCTGTTCCCGCTGCCCGATCTCCCCGCCGGCACCAGCCGGGTGTACATGTCCTTCGGCCACCAGCAGATGATGACCGACGCGATGACGCCGCTCGGACTGTCGTTCTTCATCGCCCAGTTCGAGGAGGAAGCGCTGCCCACCGTCGAGCTCGGCGGCCGGATCTTCCTCGACCTCTCGCACGACCTGGCTTCCCCGGTGGGCCGCCTCACCCTGAGGCTGGTGATGGGCAGCATCGACCCGATCATGCTGCACGCGGTGAAGGTGCTGGTGCGGCGCAGGGCCTTCATGCGGTCCCTGCCCCGGGGGCCGCGCTACTTCAGCATGGGTTCGGGCTACTTCACCTGGCGGCTGCCGCTCGAGGCGATCCGGGCCTACCGCCGCAACGACCCGGACCGCGTCCCCACCTTCATGGCACAGCGCGAGGCCACCCTGGCGGCGGCCCGCGCCACCCTGGAAGGACTGTCCGGTGAGGCCGTGTTCGACTTCATCGGGCAGGACTTCCGGCAGCTGAAGCAGGACATCCAGGATCCGCAGGGGATGGGGACCGTCTACGCCGGGATGGTCGCCCAGGCCCTCGTCAACCGGACCGCCCGCCGGACGTTGCGGGACCCGGAGGCGGGCAGCGTTCTCGCCCGGGCGGTGACCCACGACGTCACGGCGGAGATGGGGGTGGCCCTGCTGGACGTGGCTGACGTCGTACGGGAGCATCCGGCGGCGATGGACGGGCTGGCGCACCTGGGCGACGCGGACTTCTTCGACGGCCTGGCACGCCTCGAGGGAGGACCGGAGGTTGCTGCCGCGATCCGGGCCTTCCTCGACCGGTACGGGATGCGGTGCGCCGGCGAGATCGACATCACCCGGCCACGCTGGAACGAGCAGCCCACGGCACTGGTGCCGATGATCCTCATCGCGGCCTCGCCGGGGACCGTCGAGGGTCGGGCCCGGGTCATCCTGTCGGTCGAGCAGGCGGACCTGGCGCCGGGGGACATCCTCGTCACCACCTTCACCGACCCGAGCTGGACCCCGGCGTTCCTCAGCATCACCGGGCTGGTGACCGAGGTCGGCGGTCAGGCCACCCACGGTTCGGTGATCGCACGCGAGTACGGCCTGCCTGCGGTCGTCGGGGTGGAGAACGTCACCCGGCTGGTCACCGACGGGCAGCGGATCCGGGTGAACGGGACCGACGGGTACGTCGAGGTCCTCTGATGCCCCCGAGGTGGGTGGCCCTCACCCCAGCAGGCGGGTCCGCTCGCCCG
>CAYOBI010000142.1:0-3094 GCA_964402325.1 uncultured Propionibacteriaceae bacterium
GGCGGCTTCGCCCCGAACCTGCCGGCCAACGTCGCCGCCCTGGAGCTCATCTCCGAGGCCATCGAGGCCGCTGGCCTGAAGCCGGGCGAGGACATCGCGATGGCCCTGGACGTGGCCTCCTCCGAGTTCCACAAGAACGGCAAGTACGTCTTCGAGGGCACCGAGAAGACCTCCGACGAGATGATCGCCATCTACGAGGAGTGGGTCGACCGCTTCCCGATCGTCTCCATCGAGGACCCGCTCGACGAGGAGGACTGGGAGGGCTGGAAGAAGATCACCGCCGAGATCGGTGAGAAGGTCCAGCTGGTCGGTGACGACCTGTTCGTCACCAACGTCGAGCGCCTGCAGCGCGGCATCGACGAGAAGGCCGCCAACGCCCTGCTGGTCAAGGTGAACCAGATCGGTTCGCTGACCGAGACCCTGGACGCCGTGGACCTCGCGCACCGCAACGGCTTCCGGACGATGATGTCGCACCGCTCCGGTGAGACCGAGGACGTCACCATCGCCGACCTCGCCGTCGCCTGCGGCTGCGGCCAGATCAAGACCGGCGCCCCGGCCCGTACCGACCGTGTCGCCAAGTACAACCAGCTGCTGCGCATCGAGGAGGAGCTGGACGAGGCCGCCGAGTACGCCGGCCGCAGCGCCTTCCCGCGTTTCCAGGCGTGATTTCCTGACCTGATCGGCCACACTGGAGGGCGTGGCAGACCAGGGACAGACCAGGACGGGAGCCGGACCGGACCGAGGAGTACCTCGGGATCGGGACGGCTCCCGTCCGCCGTCCACCCCCGGCGCGGACGACAGCGCCCCCGGCACCTCCGGCACGCAGGACACCGTGGCGCGCCAGGCCGGCACCGGCGCGGCGATGCGCCTGGTGCTGCTGGCGACGGTCGTCGGGGTGCTGGTCATCTCCGCGGCGGCCAGCCTGCAGATCTACTTCCGCCAGCAGCGCCAGCTCGCCGAACTGCGCACCGAGATCACCCAGCGCCAGGCTGCGATCGAGGACCTCGGCCGACAGCTGACCGAGTGGGACGACCCGGCCTACGTCCGTCAGCAGGCCCGCCAGCGGCTCGGCTGGGTGATGCCGGGGGAGACCGGTTACCGGGTCATCGGGGCCGACGGCAGGCCCGTCGAAGGGGCTTCGCTGGAGAGCGAGCGCGCCGACCAGGCCACCCCGGCGGCGGACGCCTGGTGGCTCAAGATCTGGGGCAGCACCACCACCGCCGACCGTCCCACCCCCGCCTCCGACGTCCCGGTCGGGTCCACGACGACCGAGCCGTCCGCCGGTGCGAGTGCGACGCCCACGGCCGGCGCGAAGGCCACCGGGAAGTCGACCCCGAGCTCGGCGAGGACCCTCACCTCGGTGCCGGAGACCGGCTCCACGCCCTGATCACCCCCGCCGCCCGGCACTGGTCGCCGCCTCCACCCCGGGGGCGCCCGTGCGAGACTGGGCCCCATGGTCGAACCGATGAGCCCCCACGACGAGCAGGTCATCACCGCCCAACTCGGCCGGATGCCCCGCGGCGTGGTCGGTGTCGCCTGGCGCTGCCCGTGCGGTCGGCCCGGCGTCGTGGCCACCGAACCGCGACTGCCCGACGGGACGCCGTTCCCGACCACGTACTACCTCACCTGTCCGCGGGCGACGGCCGGATGCTCCACCCTGGAGGCTTCCGGCCTGATGGCCGAGATGACCGACCGGTTGGGCACCGACCCGGAGCTCGCTGCCGGCCACCGGCGCGCCCACGAGGCCTACCTCGCCGACCGCGAGGCGCTCGGCCACGTCGACGAGATCGACGGGATCAGTGCCGGCGGCATGCCGACCCGGGTGAAGTGCCTGCACGTCCTCGCCGCCCATGCGCTGGCCGCCGGACCCGGTGTCAACCCGCTCGGCGACGAGACGCTCGCAGCGCTGGGCGGATTCTGGGACCGCCCCTGCCTCGAGGACCGGGAGGCCTGATGCGGGCCGCGGGGATCGACTGCGGGACCAACTCGCTGCGCCTGCTGCTGGTCGAGGGGGACTCGGCCGACGCTGCGCCGGTCGAGCTCACCCGGCAGCTGCGGATCGTCCGGCTCGGTGAGGGCGTCGACGCGACCGGTGAGTTCTCCGCCGCGGCGCTGGAACGTACGTTCACCGTCCTGGACGAGTATGCCGTGATGATCCGCGACGCCGGCATCGACCCCGAGCACGTCCGGATGGTCGCCACCTCGGCCGCCCGCGACGTCCGCAACCGCGACCTCTTCCTCGCCGGTGTCCACGACCGGCTCGGCGTCGACCCCGACGTGATCCCCGGCCGCCGGGAGGCCGAACTGTCTTTCACCGGCGCCGTCCGCGGGCTGCACGCCGCCGGCGTGGAGATCGACGGGCCCGTCCTGGTCACCGACCTCGGCGGCGGCTCGACCGAGTTCGCCGTCGGGGACGCCGACGGCACTGTCGCGGCCCTGACCTCCCTGGACATCGGCTCGGTGCGGCTGCGGGAACGTACGCTGCCCGGCGACCCGCCGAGCCGAGCGGAGATCATCGCCACCCGCGCCGTCGTCGACCGGGCCCTCGACGCGAGTGGCCTCGACTTCTCCGCCGTCCGTGAATGGGTCGGTGTCGCCGGGACGGTGACCTCGCTGATGGCCGCCCACCTCGACCTGCCCGACTACCAGCGCGCCCGGATCCACGGCGCCCGGATGCCGCTGGCCGCGGTGCGGGCGCTGGCCGACCGGTTCTGCGCCCGCACGGTCGACGAGTTGCGCCGGATCCCGTCCCTGGATCCCCGCCGGGCCGAGGTGATCAGCGCCGGCGCGGTCATCCTGGAACGGATCTCCCGGCGCCTCGACGTCCCCGGCCTGCTGGTCTCCGAGACCGACATCCTCGACGGCGTGGCAGCCTGGGCGCTGCGCGGTGACTGACCCGCGCGTCGGCTGACCGTCGGGGAACGTACGATCCCCGTGGGCCCCCGTAGCCCAAGGGCAGAGGCAGGCGGCTTAAACCCGCTTCAGTATGGGTTCGAATCCCATCGGGGGCACCATCCGAGGCCTCAGGGCGCGGCCTCAGGGCGGCCGTTGCGCACGCCGTAGCGGTGCAGCGTGACGCCCTGTTCGTACGACC
>CAYOBI010000143.1:0-3057 GCA_964402325.1 uncultured Propionibacteriaceae bacterium
CCACCGCCGCTATCGCCCGCTCGGCGGCCAACGTTCGCGCCGGGGCGCGGGGAGGTTCGTTCCACGGGTCGGCCGACACCGCGGCGTACGGAGCAGGCCCCCGGTAGGGCGCCTCGGCGCGGGGCGGCTCGGGATCCGGCCGCCCGCGGGGGACGAAAGCTGCGGTCGCGGGCTGGTCCGGACGCGACCGGCCCGGGGGAGGGGCGGCCGGCGGTGCCGCGGGCGGTTCGGGTCTCGGGTCCGGACGTACGGGCTGTCGACCCGAGGGCGCGCCGGAGGGTGCCGGATCCTCTCCGAAGGGTCGGGAGGGATCCGGCGCGTCGTCCCGGCCGTAGAGCCAGTCGATGTCGTCGCGTCCAGCCATGCTGGCCAAAATACCCGCCGGCGCTGAAGACCCCCTGACATCGCACCCCTACGCCGACCCGGCGTGGCGTACGGGACAAGGGGAAACCCTGCCCTAGGGTCGGAATTGCTCCGAGAGCAAGGTCTGTCGTCATTTCGAAGGTACCCGTCGTGACCAATCGCCCGAGCGCACCACCAGCCGATCCGCAGCGAGCCGCGGAGGGCGTTCGCGTGCGCCGTGGCGCCGGGCTTCTCCTGCTCAGCGCCGTCGCACCCGGTTCGGCCCAGCTGGTCGCCGGGAACCGTGCCCTCGGCATCGTGGCCCTGCGGGTCTGGGGCGGCGTCCTCGCCCTGCTGGCGCTGCTGGGGATCATCGGCGCGATCTCGTGGACCGCGCTGCTCACCGTGCTCGCCAACCCCCTGATGACCGGCCTGCTGATCGTCGTGGCCGTGGCCGGGGCGATCGGCTGGATCGTGCTGCTGGTGGACGCCTGGCGGCTGTCCTACCCACCGGCGATGGAGCCGCGGCACCGGCGGGCGTTCGCCGCGGTGACCCTGGCGCTGGCCGTGCTGGTCGGCAGCGTCGTCGGGGTGGGCGTCCGGACCGCCGCGAGCGGCGCGCAGATGCTCGGCACCGTCTTCGCCGGTGGTGGCAGCGGCCGGGCGGCGGACGGCCGGCTGAACGTCCTCCTGCTCGGCGCCGACGCCGGCTCGAGCCGGGTCGGGCTGCGCCCCGACTCGATGACCGTGGCGAGCATCGACGTGGTGACCGGCCGCACGGTGCTCTTCTCCATGCCCCGCAACCTGGAGGACGTGCCGTTCCCGGCCACCTCCCCGATGCACACCCTCTATCCGGACGGCTTCACCTGCCCGGACCACGAGTGCCTGCTCAACGCCGTCTACACCCGGGCGACCGAGGCCGCGGCCAAGGACCCCAAGCTCTACCCGGGCGTGGCCGATCCCGGCGCCCGGGCCACCAAGGAGGCAATCGAGGGGGCCACCGGCCTGACCATCAACTACTACGCGATGGTCGACATGGCCGGCTTCCAGGGCCTGATCGACGCGCTCGGCGGCATCACCCTCGACATCCGCAAGGACGTCCCGATGGGGGGCGGCACCTCCCCGATCCTCGGCTGGATCAGGGCCGGCGACGCCGTGCACCTGGACGGCCTGCACGCCCTCTGGTTCGCCCGGTCCCGGCAGGGGTCCTCCGACTTCGAGCGGATGCAGCGGCAGAAGTGCGTGATGACCGCGGTGCTGCACCAGGCCGACCCGGTCACGGTGGTCGCGAAGTTCGACGCCCTGGCGGCGGCGGGCGGCCACATCCTGACGACGGACATGCCTCGCAGCGACATCGGCCGGCTCTCCGACCTCGCCCTGAAGGCCCGTTCCTTGCCGATCAGCAGCATCAGCTTCGTCCCGCCGCTGATCTTCCCCGGCAGCCCGAAGTACGACGTGCTGCGCGCCACCGTCAAGGCGCACGTCGACACCGCCGAGGAGCTCGACCGCCAGGCCGCCATCGCGGCCAGGGCCGCCAAGGACGGCAAGGCCACCGGCCAGCCGTCGGCTCCCGCCGCGGCCGCCCCGGCCCCGGCCCAGGGGCCCGCCACCGGCTCCGGCGCCACCGGCACCGACACGGCCAAGACCCCCACGGCCTCCGCCCAACCGACCGCCTCGGCCTCGGCCACCCCGGGTCCGGAGGTGGACAACCTCGAGGCGGTCTGCCGGGTAGCCTCGGCGACGTAGCGGGTCGCCGGCCGGGTAGGGTGCCGTACGCGCCCGACCGTGACCAGTGAGGATCAGATGACCGTCCCCCCGCAGGAACCTGCCACTGCCACCGTGTCCCCGGGCCCGGTCGACCCGGTGCCGGTCAGCGTCGTGATGCCGGTGCGCAATGAGTCCCGCCACCTCGAGGATGCCGTCCGGCGGGTGCTGGAGCAGGACTACCCCGGCGGGCTCGAGGTCGTCATCGCCGTCGGGCCGAGCAAGGACGACACCCGCCGGATCGCCGGACGTCTCGCCGCTGCCGATCCTCGGGTCCGGATCGTCGACAACCCCACCGGTCGTACGCCGGCCGGTCTCAACCGGGCCATCGCCGCCTCCCGCCACGACATCGTGGTGCGCGTCGACGGGCACGGCGAGCTCGGCGACGGCTACATCGCCACGGCGGTCGAGACCCTGCAACGGACCGGGGCGGCGAACGTCGGCGGCATCATGGACGCCCAGGGGCGTACGCCCTTCGAGCAGGCCGTGGCCGTCGCGTACACCAGCCGGCTGGGGCTGGGCGGGTCGACCTTCCACCTGCTGACGTCACCGGAGGGCCCCGCGGACACCGTCTTCCTGGGCAGCTTCCGCAAGTCCGCCCTGGAGGCCGTCGGCGGCTATGACGAGACGCTGTACCGCGCCCAGGACTGGGAACTCAACTACCGGCTGCGCCAGGCGGGCCAGGTCGTGTGGTTCACCCCCGCGATGCGGGTGACCTACCGGCCCCGGTCCACCTACCGGGCGCTGGCGCGGCAGTTCTACGACACCGGGAAGTGGCGCCGAGAGGTCGTCCGCCGACACCCCGACACCCTCAACGCCCGCTACCTCGCCCCGCCACTGGCCGTGCTGGGAGTCCTCGGCGGACTGGCCGCCGGCGGCCACGGCAGCTACCACAGGGTCGGCTGGATGAAGCTGGGGTGGCTCGGACCGCTCGGCTATCTCGCCGGGGTC
>CAYOBI010000144.1:0-1266 GCA_964402325.1 uncultured Propionibacteriaceae bacterium
GTGTAGTGGCGCACCACGTCCAGTTCCGACACCTCGGGCAGGTCCAGCCCCTCGCGCAGCGCCCCCTCGCCCAGCAGCTCCGCCGGCTCGCGGCGGGGCACATCGCAGGCGGGCAAGCTCACGCCCCGCCGCCCCGCCGCGGCCGGCCGTCCAGGGCCGAGCGAGCGACGCGGGCCAGGCGCGGGTCGCGGCGGGCCGGGATCATCCTCACCGTCGTGCTGCTGCTCGTCCTCGGCCTGCTGGCCGGCGGCGGCTGGTACGCCGCCGGGAAGCTCGGCCTGCGCGCCCCCGACTACGCCGCCTCCACCACCCCCGGGGCGACCGTGACGGTGACCGTCCCGAGCGGCGCCAGCCTCAAGGACATCGGGGCGATCCTCGCCGACAAGGGCGTGGTGAAGTCCCAGGCGGCGTTCGTCCGGGCGGCGAAGGCCAACAGCAAGGCGACCGGGATCCAGTCCGGCGACTACACGCTGTCCACCCACCTGCCCGCGGCCAGGGCCGTCGAGGCCATGCTCGACCCGACCAACCACAACACCAAGCAGATCACCCTGCGCGAGGGCCTCACCCTCAGCAAACAGCTGGACACGATCGCCGAGCAGAGCGGCATCGCGCGTCAGGAGTTCGCCGACCTGGCGAAGGACCCCGCCGCCCTGGGCGCCCCCTCGTACGCGAAGACGCTGGAGGGCTACCTCTTCCCCGACACCTACCGGATCGGGGACACCACCACCGCTCGGCAGATCCTCGTGACGATGGTGGACGAGTTCAAGCAGGCCGCCACCGCCGTGGGCCTGGAACAGGCCGCCGCCCAGATGAACCGGTCGCCCGCCGACCTGGTCACGGTGGCCTCGATCGTCGAGATGGAGGCCCGGACCGAGGAGAACCGACCGAAGGTCGCGGCGGTGATCTACAACCGGCTGCAGCAGAACATGCCGCTGCAGCTGGACTCCACCGTCAAGTACGTCAACGGCCTGGACGGCAAGATCACCACCACGGACAAGGAGCGGGCGCAGGAGAGCCCGTACAACACCTACCTGCACACCGGACTGCCGCCGACACCGATCGGCGCGCCCGGCAAGGCCGCCCTCGACGCCGCGGCCCATCCGGCCAGCGGTCCGTGGCTGTTCTTCGTCACGGTCAACCCGGAGACGGGGGAGACCAAGTACGCGACCACGCTGGCCGAGCACAACCAGTACGTCACCGAGTTCCAGGCCTGGTGCTCCGCCAACAAAGCGAAGGGCCTGTGCTGATGACGGGCCTGTGCTGATG
>CAYOBI010000144.1:1366-2985 GCA_964402325.1 uncultured Propionibacteriaceae bacterium
GGGCCTGTGCTGATGACGGGCCTGTGCTGATGGCCGCCGTCGCGACGATCACGCACCGCTGCGCCGTGCTGGGGTCCCCGATCGAGCACTCGCTGTCCCCGGTCCTGCACCGGGCGGCGTACCGGGCGCTCGGCCTGACCGGCTGGGCGTACGACGCGCACGAGGTGGACGAGGCCGGCCTGGCCGGCTTCGTCGCCGGCCTCGGCCCCGAATGGGTCGGCCTGAGCCTGACGATGCCGCTCAAGCACGCCGTGCTCGACCTGGGCACGCCCAGCGAGGTGGCCCGGCTCGTCGGCGCCGGCAACACCTTGGTGCTCGATCACACCGGCGGGCCGCACCGGGTCGAGAACACCGACGTGACCGGGATGACCGCAGCCCTCTCCCGCGCCGGGATCACCGCCGCCGAGACCGCCCTGCTGGTCGGCGCCGGGGCGACCGCCCGGTCCGCGCTGGCCTCGCTGGCACCGCTGGGCGTACGGACGGTCGGCGTGATGGCCCGGTCGGCCGAGCGAGCCCACGCCAGCCTCGACCCGGTCGCCGCTCACTTCGGCCAGCGGCTCGAGGTGGTCGGCTGGGGCAGGCTGCCGGCGATGGCCCCGCAGGTGACCGTCGCGACCGCCCCGACAGACCTCGCGCCCGCGGTCGCCGCCCGGGTCGCGGCCGTCTCCCCGGTGCTGTTCGACATCATCTACGACCCCTGGCCGACGGTGCTGGCCGAAGCCGCGGTCGCCGCCGGCTCCCTGGTGCTGGACGGGATGGACCTGCTGGCCGCCCAGGCCGTCGACCAGGTCCGGCTGATGACCGGCCGCGAGGTGGCCGTCGAGGTCCTGCTGTCTGCCGGTCGGGCGGCGTTGGCCGCCCGCCGGGAGGGATGAGAGAGTAGCCCCCATGGTGCGTTGGTTGACTGCCGGAGAGTCCCACGGACAGGCCCTGGTGGCCGTCCTCGAGGGGATGCCGTCCCACATCCGGGTGACGTCGCAGGACATCGCTGACTCGCTGGCCCGGCGCCGGCTGGGCTATGGCCGCGGCGCCCGGATGAAGTTCGAGGCCGACAAGGTCACCATGATCGGTGGCGTACGGCTCGGCGAGACGCTCGGGTCCCCGGTCGCCATCGAGGTCGGCAACACCGAATGGCCCAAGTGGGAGACGGTGATGTCGCCCGACCCGGTCGACCCGGGGGTGCTGGCCGCCCAGGCGCGTGGCGCGAAGCTGACCCGGCCCCGGCCGGGCCACGCCGACCTCGCCGGCATGCAGAAGTACGACTGGGACGAGGCCCGTCCGCTGCTGGAGCGCGCCTCCGCGCGGGAGACGGCGGCCCGGGTGGCCCTCGGCCGGGTCGCCGCCAACTTCCTCGAGCAGGCCTACGGCATCACCGTGCTGTCCCACGTCGTCGAGCTCGGCCCGATCAGGGCCCCCGCGGGGCTCTACCCGACGATCGCCGACCTGCCGCGGATCGACGCCGACCCGGTGCGCTGCGCCGACCCCAGGACCTCCGAGCGGATGGTCGGCGAGATCGACGCCTGCCACGAGGCGGGGGACACCCTCGGGGGTGTCGTCGAGGTGCTCGTCTGGGGGGTGCCCGCCGGCATCGGCTCGCACGTGCACTGGGACCGCCGGCT
>CAYOBI010000145.1:0-2916 GCA_964402325.1 uncultured Propionibacteriaceae bacterium
ACGCGGAGCAGTTCTACCGCGAGGAGATCTCGCTGCCGATGTTCGCCCGGCTGACCCTCGCCGAACAGGACCGGGTGATCGGCACCCTCCGGGAGATCCTCGGGGCCTGACCCGGCCCGCGTTTGCCCTCGACTGAGAGGATCGGGCCATGTCTCGGTCGATGCCGTCCCTCGATTCCCGCCGCGCCGCCCTGTGGGCGGCGCTGGCCGTCGCGGTGGCGTCCGGGCTGTTCTCGGCGTTCCGCGTCGGCCGGCCGGTCCCGTGGCGGGACGAGGCCGCAACGCTGATGACGGCGGGACGGCCGCCCGCCGAGATCCTCGCCGTCGTGCAGCACGTCGACGCCGTGCACGCCGTCTACTACCTGCTGGTGCACTACTGGCAGCTGGTCTTCGGGGCGAGCGTGACGGCCGACCGGTACGTCTCGGTGCTCTCCGTCGGCGTCACGGCCGGACTGCTGGTGCTGCTCGGCCGCGAGCTGCGCGACCTGGCGACCGGGGTGATGGCGGGGCTGGCGTTCACCGTCATCCCGCGGGTGATGTGGACCAGCACCGAGGCCCGGTCGTACGCCCTGATGACCGCCCTCGTCGTCGCCACGCTGCTGGTCTTCCTGGTCGCGGCCCGCCGGGACCGCTGGGGCTGGTGGGTCGGCTACACGCTGCTGGTGGTGCTGACGGCGTATGTCTTCCTGTTCGCGGTGCTGTGCTTCGTGGTGCTGCCGTTCGTGGTCGCGGCGCTGCCGATGACCCGGCGGGCCCGGCTGCGCTGGCTGGCGGGCACCGTGATCGCCGGCCTGGCGACCGTGCCGCTGGTGATCGCCGGACGGGCGCAGAGCGGCCAGGTGTCCTGGATCACGGCGCCGGACCTCAAGGCGCCGTTCACCTACCAGTTCTTCGCCGCCACGTGGATGCCGCTGTCGGCGGTGACCAACGCGTTCGCCTGGGTGCTGCTGCTCGGCGGCCTGGCCACCCTCGCGATCGGGACCCGGCGCGCCCGCGGGCATGCGTCCGGTGCCGACTGGGATCGGGAGGCGCTCGGCGGGGCGGTGCTGGTGGCCGGCTGGCTGGTGCTGCCGACGCTGCTGCTGGTCCTCGGGTCGTACGTCTCGGCACCGATGTACGTCGCCCGCTACCTCGCCATGTCCGACCCGGCGGTCGGGCTGCTGGTCGCGATCGCGATCAGCGCGGCGGCCGGGCTGATCGCCCATCAGAGCACGAGGGTCCGGGCGCGGGACGCCCGCCCGGACGAGGCCGACCCCGCGGCCGGCGCCCCCTTCCGGCTGCGGAGCCGGCGCGGGGCGGCGCTGGTCGTGGCCGTGGTGCTGCTGCTCGCCTGGGGCGGGGCGACCTCCCGGGCGTGGCGCAGCTACCACTGGGTGGGCTCGAAGTCGGCCTCCTGGGCGGACTTCGGCCGCTACATCGCCGAGCACAAGCTGCCCGGCGACGGCCTGGCCGTCGACGACCCGATGACGCTGGGCATGGTCCACACCCAGCCGGCGGCGCTGGCCGGACTGCGCCAGGTCAACACCGTCCGCGACTACCGCACGACGGACCAACTGTGGGACACCATCGTCCCCGTCGCCGAGGCCACAGCCGAGCTCGCCGGGACCGACCGGGTCTGGTACGTCGGGTTCCGGCTCCCGGACGAGGACCGGGCGGCGCTGGAGGCCGACGGCTTCCACGAGGTCCTGCACCGGACGGCGCCCGACGGCATCCTCGTCCTGTTCCAGCGGTCATAGGGCCGCCTCCCGCTGGAACCCGCCCTTCTCCAACACCCCGGTGGCGAACACCCGAATCACCACACGGCCCGACCCGCCGCTCCTGCGATCTGTCCCACGGGGTCCGTTGCGGACCCGGCAGCATGTGCTCGAGCGAGAAGGTCCGAAATGGAGTTCGCTTGGACTCGGGAGACGAACCCCGCTCACCAGCCGGAGCGGCCCGATGCGTGTGTCAGTCGGCCTTCACGCCATCAACCGGCTGTGCGATCCCGGTGTTGACCACGACGGTGGCACCGGGGGACTGCGCCAGGCGAAGCTGGAGCAGGGCCGGGTTGTCGGCGAGGATGCGGGCAGCGTTGGCCATGGCACGGGTCGCGGCGACCTCGGCCCGGGCCCGCTCCAGGACCGCCTTCGACCGCTGCGCTTCCAGGGCCACCTCCGCCAGCACGGCGCGGGCATCCTGGTTCACCGTCAGGTCACGTACGGCCACCATCGACACGTCCAGTCCGACACGCGCGGCGGCGGACTGCGCGGGGGTGAGGAGGGTCGACGAGATCGCGGCACGATCGGCGAGCACCTCGGCCAGTGTGCGCGTGGTGATCGCCTCCCGCAACGCCATCTGGATCGCCTGGTACAGGGCCGCGTCGCAGTCCGGCGACTCGGTGACCGCGGCACGCGCATCGGACACGGTCACATCCGCGACCGCGCTGACCCGTACGCTGATGGCATCGGACGTCAGGATGTCCTGAGGGTTCACCACGAGCTGGTGTGAACGGGTGTCGAGGACCATCGCAGTGGTGCGTCGTCGCAGCCGGTAGCGTCCCGGACCGAGCTCCTGGCCGATCACACCGTCCCGATGCGTCACCGCCCGCTCCCACGGGTTGATGGTGACCCGCCGGATGAACAGCCCGGCCCTGAACTCCCACATCGTGTCCCCCTCCGTCCCAACGGTCCTACGACCAGGCGTCCCTACCCCAACCCACCTGCCCGCGTCGCAGCCATCCCTGGCGGCGGAGCCGGTCGACCGTTCCTTGACCGGCTGCAGGCCTCCAGCGAAGCGCCCGAAGGCCACCACGACGCGGACAGGCAGGCCTGTCCTTTACAGGGATAGGGCCTTGCCCAACAGGGATGCGGCCACCCGAGGAGACAACGCGGAGAACCGGGCGGGAAGACCCGCCCACGCCCCTGAACCCCTCGACCCG
>CAYOBI010000146.1:0-2876 GCA_964402325.1 uncultured Propionibacteriaceae bacterium
CGGGGCTCTGCAGTGATCGCCGGATGGATACGGTCCTCACACGCTGGCACCTTGCGTGTGTCGGTTCTATCCATCGGGGCGGCTCCGGCCGAGCTGGTCTGACAGTATCTCGACAGCAGTCTGATAGTTGATCGACATCACTTCGATAGTGAGTCGACAGCATTTGATAGTGGGCGTCTGGAGCCGCCGACCATACCGGGGCTGACGGCGGCGCGGCCCGGCGCCTTCGGGCAGTCACCGTCACCAGCTGATCGGCAGGACGACCCTCAGGGAACTGGCGTATTCGCCGACCTGGTCCCGCCAGGCGATGCTCAGTGGCTCCACCGGGGTTTCGGCGGAGAGGGTAGCGGCGCGGTCGGTGAACAGGAGATACGCGTTCTCTGCGGGGTCTTGGTGTGAGTTCCACGCGATCCCGTCCCAGCGTCCCGATGGGGTCGGCGCGGCCTTGTCGTCGTACACGGTTTGGCCGAGGTGCTGACTGGTGGCGTAGTGGGCGGCGTACCAGGTTCCGGGCGGGCCGCCCCACTCGTCGTGGAAGGCGGCCGGCAGCACTCCGGCCGTGGCTCGGGCCGCGGTGGCCCGAAGATCGGCGAGCGTGACGGGCCCGGTGGTGCTGGCCTGCAGCATGCCGCGATTCAGCCGGTTCGGGTGGACGCTGGTGCCGCCGATCTGGTCACGGAAGACCGTCTCGCCTAGGGCGCAACGCCAGGTGTCGCCGGCGTACACCACGCTCGCCGGGGCTGAGTCGGGGCCCGCCGCGTGGATCGGTGAGAAGCGAGCGGGACCCGGGTTCGGGAAGCCGTGTTCCGGGTGGGGGCCCCAGTCGAGGCCACAGCAGATGAACCACATAGTCCCGGCGGGGACCGTGAAGGCGGTGAACGGGCTGGTGGTCACGCTTCTACTGCCCGCGTGGCCGCGGCGTGGACGCCGGCGGGATCGCGGGTGAGCAGATCCACGGGGCGGGCACCGGACAGCCACTCGTTCGGGGAGACGCACCACAAGGCGAGTCCTACCGGGTCGGTGGTGCCCCAGACGGCGACCAGGTCGGCCATGACGGGCAGCGGGGAACCGGTGACGAGGTCGAACTGGAAGCCGGGATACAGGTTGCCCACGCCGGCCTTGATGGCGACGATCTTGCCCCGTCGTGCCCAGCCAGTCGCCAGCGAGGACGGGTTCTTCAGCGACCCGCCCGCCAGCTGGGCGATGTCTTCTGAGGTGAGCAGACCGAACTCGTCCTTCAACTCCGCGAGCCGGCCGCGGAGCAGCTGGGCCTGGGCGAGTTTCCAGGCCGGCACCCCCGAAGGGGTCAGGCGCGCCACGGTGGCCTCCACCGGGTCCGCGGACGTACCAGGGGAGGGGGTGAACGTACGTCGCTTCCCGCCGGCCCGCGGCTTCGCCCGGGTGTCGTACGCGACGGAGACGGCGGACCTCTTGATCCGGGTCTGACGCCCGGCGTGTGCGGTGGACATAGAGCACCTCCGATTGACGACCTCTCCAATATTACAGGTCTTACCAAGTTCCCTGCCCGGGACAGTGCGGGAGCAAGGGATTGGCGAAGAAGCCTGGGGGGCATCTCGGGTCACAGCCTCACCTTGGAGTCCGTCATGACAGTAGGTAGACATTATTACGACAGCTTGTTGACAGTGGATCGATAGCCGTTGGCTCGACCCCGTATGTACTGCGCCCCCACCTGCCTGACGGCGGATGGGACGCCTGCAGGCCGACCGTGTGACCTCCACCGCCATAGCAGCCATCCTCGGCGTCTCCCCGTCATGGATCTCCAAGCGCTGGCCCCTGACGCATTCCGCGGGCGCATAGACGGCCCCAGCCTCGGAGTAGGTCGGTGGTGGATGTCAGCAGAGTGAGGCACTATCGAACATGTGTCCGATAGTGTTGTGGTGGTGGGCCGCCAGAGGGTGATGACCCCGGTGGCGGCGATCCCGGTCGCCCTCGAGCGGGTTCCGGCCGGCTTCCCGTCGCCGGCGCAGGACTACTGGGACGGCGACATTGACCTGAACGAACACCTGATAAGGAATCGGCCGGCGACGTTCGTCGTACGGGTGGCGGGAGAGTCGATGGTCGGGGCGGGGATCGCCGACGGTGATGAGCTGATCGTTGACCGGTCGCTGGACCCGACCGACGGTGACGTGGTCATCGCGATCGTGGAGGGCGAGCTGACCGTCAAACGCCTCCGGCTCACGGCCGCCGGCCCGGAGCTCCACCCGGAGAACCCCGCCTTCCCGGTACTGCGGCCGGCCGAGCTGACCATCTGGGGTGTGGTAACGACATGCCTGCACCATCTGCACCGGTGACCCGGATCGCCCTGGTCGACGTCGACTCCTGCTACGCCGCATGCGAACGCGTCTTCCACCCGGATTTGGTCGGCCGGCCGGTCGTCGTGCTGTCCAACAACGACGGCTGCATCGTCGCCCGATCCGCAGAGGCGAAGGCCCTCGGTGTCGAGATGGGCGCGCCCTGGTTCAAGATCCGGGCGCAGGCCGAGCGCGCTGGGGTGATCGCGAAGTCCAGCAACTACGAGCTGTACGGCTCGATTTCGGCCCGGCTGATGGCGATCCTGCGTACGTTCTCCGCCCAGGTGGAGGTGTATTCGATTGACGAGGCGTTCGTGACGCTGCACGGGCGGCCGGCCGAGCTGGCCGCCACCGGCCGGGCAATCCGTGCCCGGATCCTGCACGACCTGGGGATCCCGGTCTCGGTCGGCATCGCGCGCACGAAGACCCTCGCCAAGCTCGCCTCCCGCGGTGCGAAGAAGAGCCGCGGCCTGGGCGGGGTGGCGAGTCTCGACCACTACACGGCCGCCCAGGTCGAGGCGATCCTGGCCGCGACGCCGGTCGGGGACCTGTGGGGTGTCGGGC
>CAYOBI010000147.1:0-2847 GCA_964402325.1 uncultured Propionibacteriaceae bacterium
CGGCCGGGGGGTGCGGCCCGCGGCGGCCACCGTCGCCGGGGTCCGGTCGCCGCTGCGATAGCGGGCGATGGCCAGCGCCCGGTCGTCGTCACCGGCGCGCAGGGCCTCGTACGCCCCGCGGAGGTCGGGGGCGGCGAGGGCGACCAGCGCGGGGTCGATCCGGTGGACGAGTTCGCCGGCCAGGGCGCGGACGGCCGGCCGGTCGGCCGGGCCGGCGGCGGCCAGCGAGGTGAGCACCTCGCGGACGTCGACGTCGACGAAGTGGCTGTGCACCAGCTCGCGCAGTTCGTCGTCGCCGCGGTCGTCGACCAGGTCGAGCACCGCCACGGCGGCGGCGACCCGGTCGCGGACGTTGTGCACCCGGTCGCCCTGCTGGGAGATCGAGTCGCCGGTGGGGCGTTCCCGCCAGACGTAGACCGGATCGGGCAGCAGGTCGACCGCGGTGGCCTCGAGGTGCGAGCGCAGCGCGACCGGGTAGTCCTCGAACAGCGTCGCGGGGAACGCCAGGCCGTGCTCGTCCCAGAAGCTGCGCCGCCACATCTTGTTCCACACCGTCCGGTCGCGCATCAGCAGCGGCACCTCCCGGATGCTGGCCCGCACCAGCCGTTCGGCGAACGGCTCGCGGTGGGCCCAGGAGGTCTCCAGGCCGCGCTGCAGGCTCAGCCGCCAGACGTGGCCGCCGGCGAGGTCGGAGCCGGACCGCTCCAGGCTGGTCGCGAGCTGTTCGAAGGCGCGCGGGGCGAGCAGGTCGTCGGCGTCGACGAACATCAGGTAGCGGCCCGTCGCCTGCCCGATGCCGAGGTTGCGGGCCGGGCCGGGGCCGGAGCGTTCCTGCCGGAGGATCCGGAACCGCGGGTCGGCGGCGCCGACCTCGGCGGCGATCGCGGCCGACCGGTCGGTGGAGCCGTCGTCGACCAGGACCACCTCGAAGTCGGTGAGGGTCTGGCGCCGGATCGAGTCCAGGCACGGCCCGATGTACTCCTCGACCCCGCTGAACGGCACGACGGCGCTCACCAGTGGGCTCACGGGACCTCCTCGCAGCGGATGCCTGCATCGTAGCGGCGCCGAACGGCTCGCCCCCGCTGGTAGAGTCGCCCCGCAAGCATGTCGCCACCCGGAGGTCGCAGGAGCGTGGACCAGACCAACCACTGGTACGGTCACGCGCACATCCTCGCCGAGTACGCCGGCCTCGATCCCGAGAGCCCGCCGCCGATCCGGGGCCTGGTCCAGCACGGCTGGACCTTCGTCCACGGCTTCGGCTACCACAACGCCGACTGGAGCATGGCAAAGTACGCCTGGTCCGACGTCTGCCGCCGCCGCGGCGAGGCGATCGGCTGGCGCAACTACCTGGTGATCGGGGCGCCGTACCTCTACCTGATGGACGTCCTCGCCGATCCGCACGCCGAGCGCGAGGGGACGATCTGGTACCCCTTCCACGGCACCCGCGACTACGAGTCGGTGCAGGGCAGCCACCGGGAGCTGATCGACGAGATCCGCGACACCGAGGACGGCCCGGTGACGATGTGCCTCTACTTCGTCGAGTACGAGGACCCCCAGATCCGCGGCCTGTACGAGGACGCCGGCTTCCGGGTGATCTGCCACGGGCACCGGGGCCGGATGTGGCAGGGCACCGACCGGTTCTTCCTGTTCCGCCAGCTGGCCGAGCTGCGCCGGCACCGCCGGGTCGCCTCGAACCGGCTGACCACCGCGGTGCTGTACGGGGTGGCCGCCGGCTGCGAACCGGCCGTGTACGGCGACCCGATGGAATTCGTCGGGGCGAGGGCCGGGTTCGACGGGACGGGCCTGCTGGAGGCGACCCGGCCCGGCCTGTTCGGCAAGCAGATCGACCTCGGACTCGCCCGCGCCTGGACCCGGACGGAACTGGGCGCCGACCACGTGATGTCCCCCGAGGAACTGCGCTACGTGTTGGGATGGCAGGAACCATGGCTCGCATCGTCGAACTGACCTATCCGGACAACGTCACCCTGCTGCCCGGGGCGACACAGAACTGGCGTGACCTGCCCGATCCCGCCGCGCCCCCCGTGGCCGGCCCGCCGGCCGACGCCGGCATCCACACCGCCGACCTGCCGGCCGACGACCCGGACCGCTGGGTCGACCCCGGCACCGGCGACGTGCCCGGCCCCGGTGCCACCTCCCCGTTGCTGCACGGGCTGGTCGACCGGATGGTCACCGGCCTGCCGGCCGGCCGGCGCCGCGTCCTGGTCGTCGGGCCGCACGACCCGGCACTGTTGGCGCGGATCGCCGCCCGGGTCGACGAGCTCACGGTCGTGGTGCGGGCGATCCCCGACGCCGCCGCGCTCGGCACCGCCCTGCCCGGGGCGACGGTGCTCTGCGGCAACCTCGCCGACGCCCGCCGGCACGCCGGGACGTACGACCTGGTGCTGGCCCTCGACGACGTCACCCGGGTGCACTCGCTGGAGGACGAGCCGCGGACCTGGCGGGAGCTGGCCGACGAGGTCGTGGCGTGTGTCGCCGAGGGCGGCAGCCTGGCGCTCGGGGTGGAGAACGGGCTCGGCCTGCACCGGCTGCTGGCCGCCCGGTCGGAGCAGGCGCGCGACCTGGACGCCAACTGGTCGCCGCTGATCACCTGGGACGCGACCCGGCCACGGACGTCGGCCCAGGTGGCGTCGTACGCCGCCACGGTGCCCGCCGGCCCGGCGACGGTCCGCCAGCTGTTCTGGGACTGGCGCTCCCCGCACACCGCGGGCAGCCACCTCGACCGGGCCGACCGGCCGCTGCGCGACCTGCTGGCCGCGCTCGCCGGACGTCCGGTCGGCGACCGTCCCGCCGCCCCCGGCCTGCTGCAGCGCCGCGCCGTGGCGATGG
>CAYOBI010000148.1:0-2797 GCA_964402325.1 uncultured Propionibacteriaceae bacterium
AGTGCCGGGCCCCACTCCCCCAGCCGGGGACGCACCCGGTCGGGGACGTCGCCGTGCAGGTCGGGATCGGAGAAGATGCGTCGCGCCACCCCTTCAGACTAGGGCGCCTGACAATCCGCCCCCGTTCATTCGCGTTGGCGGATGGTGCCCCGGTTGGTGACGCCGAAAAGCTGCCCGCGATGTGGTCAGGCCAAGGCGGCCAGCGCAAGGCAGCCGGTCAGCAGGTTCGAGGCGGCGTGGAGTGACCAGCTCGGGACCAGCGAGCCGCCCGCGAGGCGCTCGTTGAGAAACCCCATCACCGCACCGACGGCACCGGTCAACGCTCCGACAGCGATCCCCCAACCGGCGCTCACCGCGAGCCCGAACGGCACCGCGTGCACCAAGGCGAAGACGACAGCTTGGATGGTGTCGGCGGGCCAGAAGCCGAGTCTGCTCGCGAGCCGCTTGAGCAGAAAGCCTCGGAACAGTGATTCCTCGGCGAAGGCCGTCTGCAGCAGTGCGTAGGCGATGACGCCCGGCAGCCCGGCCCACCCGAGCCCACGGAACTGAGAGGACGCCGATGACGACGCCAGATGCGGCGCGATCACCAGAGCTGGCAGCATAAACACGCAGAACGCACCGATCATCACGCCCACGAGAACCCCCGGACGTGTCACGACCGGTCGCTTCCATCCCAGCCAGCCGAAGAAGCCGGCCTCACGACGCGCAGTCACGATCCACCACACGAATGGCAAGACCAAGAACAGCACCGCCTGGATGACTGCAGAAACCACCACGCCCACGCCCCGACACTAGCGCCGCGACACCCCCGGGGGCGGCCTATCCGGCCGGCCTCACCCCGTCCGGCCCCTCGTCCAGGAATCGCTGGAAGTCCTCGGCCGCGACGATCGGGCGGCCGAGCGTACGGGCCTTCTCCGCCTTCGACCCGGCGCCCTCGCCGACCACCACGAAGTCGGTCTTCTTCGACACCGAACCGGCGGCCTTCGCCCCGCGCACCACGATGGCCTCCTGTGCCCCGTCACGGCTGTAGCCCGGCATCGTCCCGGTGACCACGACGGTCAGCCCGGCCAGGGTCTGCGCCATCTCCGGCTCCGCAGCCTCGACGGGAGCGCCGTACGTCCCCAGCACGCAGCCGGCGGCCTGCCACTTGCGGATGATGTCGGCCCGCCAGTCGGTCGCGAACCAGTCCCGGATCGCCGCCGCGATGGACGGTCCGACGCCTTCGACGGCAGCCAGGTCCTCCTCGGTGGCATCCCGCAGGGCCTCCACCGTCGGGAAGGCGGCGGCGATATCGGGAGCGTTCCCCTTGGCGACATGCCGGATCGACAACGCCACCAGATACTTCGCCCACGGCCGGGTCTTGGCCGTCTCCAGGTTCGCCAACAGCTTCTGACCGTTGGCCGACAGCAACCGGTCCCCGGCCCCCGCATCGCGTTCCTTCGGCTTGCTGGCGCGGGTGAAGAACGCCGTGCCGGCCAGGTCCTCGGCGGCCAGATCGAACAGATCCCCCTCGTCGGTGAGCAGCCCCGCCGCCAGCAGGGCATCGGCCCCCTGCCAACCGAGCACCTCGATGTCCAGGGCGTCCCGCGAGGCCAGGTGGAACAGCCGCTCGCGCAACTGCGCCGGGCACGATCGCTGATTGGGGCAGCGGATGTCGGCGTCGCCGTCCTTCTCGTACGCCAACTCGGTCCCGCACTCCGGGCAATGGGTGGGCATCTCGAACGCCTGTTCGGTCCCGTCGCGCAGCTCGGCGACCGGGCCGAGCACCTCGGGGATCACATCGCCCGCCTTGCGCAGCACCACGGTGTCGCCGATCAGCACGCCCTTGCGGACCACCTCGGTGGCATTGTGCAGCGTCGCCTGGGCGACCGTCGAGCCGGCCACCACCACCGGCTCCATCACGGCGTACGGCGTCACCCGGCCGGTCCGACCGACGTTGACGCGGATGTCGAGGAGCTTGGTGGTGACCTCCTCCGGCGGGTACTTGTACGCGATCGCCCAGCGCGGGGCCCGCGAGGTGAAGCCGAGCCGGTCCTGCAGTGCCCGCTCGTCGACCTTCACCACGGCGCCGTCGATCTCGTGGACGAAGTCGTGGCGCCGCGCCGCGACCTCCTCGACGAACGCCCAGATCTCCTCCGTGGTGTCGACCACCCGGGAGTACTGGCTGACCGGCATACCGAAGTCGGCGAGCACCT
This sequence comes from uncultured Propionibacteriaceae bacterium, assembly GCA_964402325.1. Lineage (GTDB taxonomy): Bacteria > Actinomycetota > Actinomycetes > Propionibacteriales > Propionibacteriaceae > Raineyella. The sequence continues at coordinate 2,196 of CAYOBI010000148.1, forward strand.
CGTACGCGTGGGACTGGCGGGCCAGTTCCAGCCGGGTGCCCGGCTCCTCGGAGGTGGCGCCCCAGCCGTGGGCCGTGAAGCCGAGCCGCCGGGAGGCGGTGACGTTCGGGTCCTTCTGTCGCAGCGACCCCGCCGCACTGTTGCGAGGATTGGCGAACGGCGCGCGGCCCGCCTCGACCAACTCCTCGTTGATCCGGCGAAACTGCTCCAGCGACAGGTACACCTCGCCGCGGATCTCCAGCAGCGCCGGCACCGGGTGACCGTCCCGGCTGACCAAGGTCTGCGGGATCGCCTCGATCCGCCGGACGTTGGCCGTGACATCCTCGCCGACCTTCCCGTCGCCGCGGGTGGCGGCCCGGACCAGCGAACCGTTCTCATAGACCAGGTCGACCGCCAGGCCGTCGATCTTCAGTTCGCAGACGAAGGCCCCTGCCCCGGGCCACTCCCCCAGCCGGTCGATCGTACGGTCCACCCAGGCGAACAGCTCCTGCTGGTTGAAGACGTTGTCGAGGCTGGTCATCGGCTGCAGGTGCACCACCGGCGCGAATGTCGCCGACCGCGCCACCCCGACCTGCCGGGTCGGCGAGTCGGGCGTCCGCAGC
>CAYOBI010000149.1:0-2781 GCA_964402325.1 uncultured Propionibacteriaceae bacterium
ACGGCGGTGCCGGTGACGCTCGCCGGGCTGGTCGCCGCCAACCGGCGACGGCTGCTCGCCGACCCCGATCGCTGGGGGGCCGACCTCTGGCTGGTCCATCGCGTCGAGGACCGTACGCCCACCGCGACGTCCTAGGCTGTGGGCCATGCCCTCTCTCCACGTCCTGGTCGGCTCTTCCGCGCCGGGGGCACTGCCGGACGGGCGACTCCCGGACGGGACGCTGCTGCTCGACCTCGGCCCGGACCACCCGAGCCGGGCCGGGCTCCTCGACCTGGAACTGTGGACGGACCCGACCGGAGAGTCGGTCGAGCGGGCCGACGTCCACGTCGGGGCCATGCACCGCGGGGTCGAGAAGCTGTTCGAGGTGCGTGACTACCGCCAGATCCTGATGCTGGCCGACCGGCACGACTGGCAGGCGCCGTTCGCCGGGGAACTGACCGTCGCGCTGGCCTGCGAGGCGCTGCTCGGGATGACGGTCCCGCCACGGGCCCGGTGGCTGCGGACGCTGCTCGCCGAGCACACCCGGATCGCCTCACACCTCGGGTTCCTCGGCTACCTCACCCACCGGTCCGACCCCGGTGACCGGCGAGTGGCCCGGCTCCGCGAGGACCTGCGCGAGCAGCTGCGTACGCTCAGCGGCAACCGGGTGCACCCGATGGTCACCCGGATCGGTGGGCTGGCCGCCGACGCCGACGAGGCCTGGCTGGACGCGGAGCTCACGGTGGTCGAGCGGGCCCGGGCCCTGGCCACGGACCTGGCGGCGCTGCTGGACGCCGAGTACGGGCACGCCGCCGGCGTGGCGCCGCTGACCCCGGACGTGGCCCGGGGCTACGGCGTCACCGGTCCGGCCTGCCGGGCGGCGGGTGAGGATCTCGACCTGCGCCGCCGACAGCCGTACCTGGCGTACGACGAACTCGAGGTCGCCGCGGCGCCCGCCGACGGGACGGGGGACGCGTCGGCCCGGTTCGCGCTGCTGGCCGCGGAGGTGGTCGACAGCGCCGGCCTGGTGGCGGCCTGCGCCGCGCGGCTGCGGACGCTGGACGGCCCGGTCGCCCAGGCGCTGCCGAAGATCATCAAGCTGCCCGACGACGAGGACTACCGGGCGACCGAGGCGCCGCTGGGACAGGCCGGGGCACACCTGGTCTCCCGGGGTGACAGGACGCCGTGGCGGCTGCACCTGCGGACGCCGTCGTTCGCCACAGTGTCGGCGCTGCCGGCGGTGCTGCCCGGGGTGCGGGTCAGCGACCTGGAGCTCGCCCTGGCCTCACTGGGCTACGTGGTCGGTGACATCGACCGCTGACAGCAGGCCGGCGACCCGGGCCCGCAACGTCGTCGGGTCGCGCCGATCCTCGTCGGCCCGGCGCCGGGGCACCAGCTGGCGGAGCACCTCCATCGCCCGGCGGGAGTCGTCCATCTGCTGCTCGATCCGCGGCACCAGAGTGCCGATCGAAGCCGGTAGGGCCCGGTCGGCGGCCATCCCCTGCCAGGCCGTCATCAGGTCGAGCGGGATCTGCAGCAGGCCGGCCGCCTCCTCCACCTGGCGACGTGCGTGGTCGCGGGCCGCGGCGTGCTCCCCCAGCCGGGTCTCCATCTCGTCGATCCGCTCGAGCAGGGCCCGGCACAGGCCGCCGATCGCCGGGCGGGCGCGTTCGGTGCCCGGACCGCCGTCGATCAGCTCCACCAGGAAGCGCCCGACCATGTGGCTGAACATCCTCGCCAGGGCGATCTGCATCCTGCTGTCGAGGGCGCCGGCGCGGGCGGCGGCGAGGTCCTCGATCAGCCCGGCCAGCACCCCGCCGACCTCATCGCCCATCGCGGCCCACAGCTGCAGGGGCATCATCATCGGCAGCCAGGCGGCGTCCAGGTCGGTCACCGCCGAGATCCGCCGGGCGGTCTCCAGCGAGTCCCGGGTGGCCCGGTCCAGGTGGTCGACGGTGTCGGCCAGCCGGGAGGCGGCGTCGGCGAGGGCGGTCAGGTCGGTCATCCAGTCGCCCAGTTCGTCGAAGACGAGATGGATCCGGTCGAGCATCGGACCGAGGTCCCCACCGGCCCCCGGTCGGGCCGGGATCCCGCCGATCGCCTCGTCCAGGGCGGTGACCTCGGCCGGCACCAGGGCCCACTGGAGCTCCCGGTAGCTGCCCGGGCCCCGGTCGGCGAGGAGCTGGTCGATCAGGTCCGCGCCGCGGTCGGCGGCCTCGGCCCGGCCGGCGCCGGCGGCCCGCCACCGGGCCTCCTCATCCGCCACCCGGCGGTAGACCTCGTCGACCCGGGCCAGCAGGTCCGGACGGCACGGGCGGGAGCGCACCGACAGGTAGCCACCCTCGCGCAGCGGGGTGATGGCCGCGAACACGTCGTAGCGACTGCCGTCCGCCGCGATGTTGTGGACGTACGCCGCGAACGGGCGCCCGGCCTGCAGCTCGGCCCACATCAGCCGGAAGGCACCGCCCGGCATCAGCGGGTGGCGGACGACGTTGTGCGGCGCGCCGATCAACGCGTCCCAGGGGTGCTGCGACAGGCGGACGAACGTCGTGTTCGCCTCGGTGATCACCCCGCGGTCGTCGGTGGTGGAGAAGAACATCTCCTCCGGACCGTACGGCTGCTCGACCCCGGTCGGCTCCACGATGCGCCCCTTCCTGGTGGAAACACGCACACACTAACCGCGCCCGCCGGGCCGCGCAGACCGGCGAGTGACCGGGTGCCGGTCCCCGGGACGCCCGCTCAGTCGGGCAGGACCGCGGCCCGGACGGCCGCCACCGCGGCCCGCGCCCCGGCGTCGATCGG
>CAYOBI010000150.1:0-2573 GCA_964402325.1 uncultured Propionibacteriaceae bacterium
CGCCGGCCGGGCTGCCCGCCCCGGCGCCGGCCGCGTTCCGCGCTCATCGGTCGAACCCGACCGTGTCGGCGTGCAGCCCGCGGGCCCAGTCGGTGGCCGCCATCGCCCGCTTGCCCGCCGGCTGCACCCGCAGCAGTTCGAGTCGGCCGCTGCCGGTGTCGACGTGCACGCTGCGGCGGGCCGCCTCGACCGCGCCGGGGTCGGCCGAGGGCCGGTCGGTGGGCAGCGCCTCGAGCACCCGGAACTTCTGCCCGTCCAGGGTGGTCCAGGCCCCGGGGGCGGGGGTGCAGGCGCGGATCCGGCGGTCGATCTCCTCGACCGGCGCGGTCCAGTCGATCCGGGCGTCGTCGGGCCCCAGCTTCGCTGCGTACGTCCCGCCCTCGGCCGGCTGGTCGACGCAGGTGGCGGTGCCGTCCTCGAGGAGGTCCATCGTCCGGGTGAGCAGGGCCGCGCCGGAGACGGCGAGGCGGGCGAGCAGGTCACCGGCGGTCTCGTGCGGGCCGATCGGGGTACGCAGGGTGCCGCAGACCGGCCCGGCGTCGAGCTCCTCGACGATCCGGAAGGTGACCGCCCCGGTCTCGGTCTCACCGTGCAGGATCGCGGACTGCACCGGCGCGGCGCCCCGGTAGGCGGGCAGCAGGGAGAAGTGCAGGTTGACCCAGCCCAGGGACGGGATCGCCAGCAGGGAGCCGGGCAGCAGTGCCCCGTACGCCACCACCGGGCAACAGTCGGGGGCCAGGTCGCGCAGCCGGGCGTGGAACTCGGCATCGCGGGGGCGGGCGGGCTTCAGCACCGGGATGCCGAGCTCGGCGGCGCGGGCGGCGACCGGGCTGGGGCTGAGCGCTGCACCCCGTCCGCGGCGGGCGTCAGGGCGGGTCACCACCGCGACGACGTCGTGGCGGGAGGCGACCAGGGCCTCGAGACTGGGCAGGGCGACATCCGGGGTACCGGCGAAGACGAGGCGCACCCGCCGAGTCTATCGTCAGCCGATCCGGACCGGATCGACGACGATCCGGACCGCGCCGGGGTCCTTGTGCGCCGTCCGCAGGGCCTGCACGTCACGGACCGCCTCGACCGTGGCGGCGCCCTCGTCCAGCGGGGCGCGGAGGGTCAGGCGCCAGGTGTCCCCCAGGGTGCCGTCCGCCTCGAGCACCGGCGCGGGCCCCCACACCTCGACGCCGTCGGGCAGTACCAACGGTCCGGCGAGGCCCTCGACGCCGACCTGGTCACCCTCCACCACGACCAGTCTGACCGCCGGAGGGAAGCCGGCCTCGCGACGGTCCTCCAGCTCGCGGGAGGCCAACCCGGCCGGGTCCAGCCGGATCAGCGCCTGCACGGCCGGGTGGTCGGCGGCACCGACGACGAGCACCGAGCCGCCGTCCTCGCCGGGCCGGACCAGGGCACAGACGTGCAGCCAGCGGCGCAACGCCTCCTCGGCGGCCCTCAGGTCGGCCCGGAGCAGTGGAGTGTCGGCGTCGAGCAGCAGTGCTGCGCTGTAGCCGTCCTCCGCCTCCGGCTCCGCCCCGGGAGTGCAGATCACCAGGGCGCTGCGGTCCTCGACCGTGGTGAGGACGTGGCCCGCGTGTGACTGGCGCACCGGCACCCGGGGGAACGCCCGGCCGAGCTCCTCGGCGGTCCGCTCCGCCCCCACCACCGGAGCGCGCCACGCGGTCGAGCCGCACTCGGGGCACGCCCAGTGGGCCGGGCGGGCCCCGCACAGGCCGCAGATCAGCCCGTCCTCGCGGCCGTGCAGAGGGCCGCCGCAGTCGGGGCAGGTCAGGTGGGTGCCGCACCGCCGACAGACCACGACCACCTGGTAGCCGGCCCGCGGCACCTGGACCAGCACCGGCCCGGACGCGAGCCCGGCCCGGATCACGTCGAAGGCGTCGTGCGGCAGCCGGCCGAGCTGGTCGGGCCGGTCCCGCGGGGTCCGGACGACCGCCGCCAGCTCGCGCTGGTCGTGGCCGGCCAGGGCGATCGGGCGCAGCCAGCCGCGCTCCACCAGCGCCTGGGCCTCGGTGCTGCGGCCGTACCCGGCGAGGACCAGCGCCGCGCCGGCCCGCTGGGCACGCAGCGCGGCGACCTCGCGGATGTGCGGGTACGGCGCTCGGGGCTCGGCGAGGAGGTCGTGCCCCTCGTCCCAGACCCCCAGGAAGCCGAGGTCCTGCACCGGTGCCCAGACCGCGCCGCGGGTGCCGATCACCACCCGGGCCTGACCGCGCAGGGCGGCCAGGAAGCTCCGGTAGCGGGCGGCCGGGCCGGACTCGGCGGTGAGGGTGACGAATCCGCTGTCGGCGAACGCCACCCGGCAGGCCTCGGTCAGCCGGGTCAGGTCGTGGGTGTCCGGCACGACCAGGACGGCACTGCGCCCGGTCGCGACGGCGGCGGCCGCACCGGCGACCAGCCCGGCCGCCCAGTCCCCGATCGGGTCCGGGGTCGGCGCGACCTGCCAGAACGCCCGGGGAGTGGCCCCGCTCCCGACCGCCTCGAGGAAGGCCTCGCCGGCCGGGTAGCGGCCCAGCGGGTGCGGGGCGGCGAGCGCCCGGCGCGCGTCGAGCGGAGGGCGGTGCGGC
>CAYOBI010000151.1:0-2492 GCA_964402325.1 uncultured Propionibacteriaceae bacterium
CCCGGCTGGTGCACTCAGCCTCCGAGGGGGCGGTCACCAGCTGAGGGGCGGCCTCGGGCTCCTCCGGCCCGTGGCCCCGGGCCCGAACGCGCGCACGACGCAGGGAGCCGCACCGGAACGGTACAGTTCAGCCCGTGCTGAACTCTCCTGCGTTGACCACGGCGTCCCGGCTGGAGGTGATGCGGCGGCTGGGTCGGGCGATGGCCGATTCGACGCGGTCGCGGATCCTGATGACCCTGCTGGAGCGGCCGACCCATCCGGCGGAACTGGCCCGCGACCTGGGCCTGACCCGGTCGAACGTCTCGAACCACCTGGCCTGCCTGCGCGACTGTGGGATCGTCGTCGCCGCGCCCGAGGGACGCCGGACGCGCTACGAGATCGCCGACCCGCACCTGGCCCGGGCCCTCGAGGCGCTGCTCGACGTGACGCTGGCCGTCGACGACAGCGCCCCCTGCCTCGACCCCGACTGCGCGCTGCCCAGCTGTGGCGACACCGCCCCTGGGGAGCAAGCATGACCGCGCTGACCGGACCCGAGGTCGACCTGTACGACGACGATGACGATGACGACCGGCGACCGTGGTGGCGCGACCGCGAGGTGGTGCTGCCGATCCTGTCCGGACTGGCGTCCGGCGGCGGGCTGCTGGCCGAGTGGTCCGGCGCCCACCCGGTGGGGGTGGCGCTGTTCTGGGCGGGGCTGGTGCTGGGCGGGTCCACCTTCGTGCCGGGCGCGCTGCGCAACCTGGTCCGCCATCGCAAGCTCGGCATCAGCCTGCTGATGACCATCAGCGCGGTCGGCGCGGTGATCCTCGGCTACGTCGAGGAGGCGGCAGCCCTGGCGTTCCTCTACTCGATCAGCGAGGCGCTCGAGGACCGGGCGATGGACCGGGCCCGGGCCGGCCTCCGGTCCCTGCTCAGCCTGGTGCCGCCGACCGCGATCGTCCTCCGGGACGGCGCGCCGGTGGACGTGCCGGCCGCAGACCTCGCGGTGGGTGACGTCCTGCTGCTGCGGGCCGGGGACCGGCTGGCGACCGACAGTGTCGTACGCTCCGGGTCCGGCAGCCTCGACACCTCGGCGGTGACCGGCGAATCCCTCCCCGTCGACGTCGGCCCCGGCGATCCCGCACCCGCCGGCTCCCTCAACGGAGCGGGCGTGCTGGAGGTCGAGGCCGTCTCGGCCGGCACCGACAACTCGCTGACCACCATCGTTCGGCTGGTCGAACAGGCGCAGGCCGAGAAGGGCCGACGGGCCCGGCTGGCCGACCGGATCGCCCGGCCGCTGATCCCCGGGGTGCTCGTGCTGGCCCTGCTGGTCGGTGTCCTCGGGTCGATGCTCGGCGATCCGGCCGTCTGGATCACGCGGGCCCTGGTGGTCCTCGTCGCCGCCTCGCCGTGCGCCCTGGCGATCTCGGTCCCGCTCACCGTCGTGGCGGCGATCGGCGCAGCCAGCCGGTTCGGCGTGGTGATCCGGAGCGGGGCCGCGTTCGAGCGGTTCGGCGGGATCCGGCAGGTCGCGGTCGACAAGACCGGCACGCTCACCCGCAACCGGCCCACCGTGGCGGCCGTCGTCACGGCCGACGCGACGCCGGAGGCGGACGTGGTGGCCTGGGCCGCCGCCCTGGAGCGGCACAGCGCGCACCCGTTGGCCACGGCGATCGCCGACGCGGCACCGGGCGCGCCGGCCGCCACCGACATCAGCGAGACCTCCGGGCACGGGATCGCGGGCACCGTCGAGGGCGCACGGGTCGCGGTCGGCAGCCCGCGCTGGCTCGACGCCGACGTCCTGGCGGACCGGGTCGCGGCTCTGGAGGCTGACGGGATGAGCGTCGTCGTGGTGCACCGGGAGGGCGTCCCGGTCGGCGCGATCGGGATCCGCGACGAACTGCGCCCCGAGGTCCCCGAGGTCGTCGACACTCTGGCCGCCCGGGGCGTCACCGTCACCATGCTCACCGGCGACAACGCCCGTACGGCCCGGGCCCTGGCGGCCCGCGCCGGGATCAGCGACGTACGCTCCGAGCTGCGCCCCGAGGAGAAGGCGACCCTGGTCAGCAGGCTGTCCGCCACCGCCCCCACCGCGATGATCGGCGACGGCATCAACGACGCACCGGCGCTGGCGGCCGCCGACATCGGGATCGCGATGGGCGTCACCGGTTCGGACGTGGCGATCGAATCGGCCGACATCGCCTTCACCGGGCACGACCTGCGCCTCATCCCGCAGGCCCTGGCGCACGCCCGCCGCGGCCGCCGGATCATGAACCAGAACATCGTCCTGTCGCTGCTGATCATCACCGCCCTGCTCCCGCTCGCCGCGCTGGGCGTGCTCGGACTGGCGTCCGTCGTGCTGATCCACGAGGTCGCCGAGGTGGTGGTGATCCTGAACGGCCTGCGGGCCGGCGGGACGGGCAGGGTACGCGCGGGCCGCTGACCCCGGCGTCGCGCCTCCGGCGGTGAGCCCGGAATCACACCCGAACGCCCGGGCATGCTGGGCGGCGTTG
>CAYOBI010000152.1:0-2440 GCA_964402325.1 uncultured Propionibacteriaceae bacterium
ACGACCGCGTCGCGCAGCACCAGGGCGCCCAGGGCCAGCCACCCGGCCCGCACGGCCGAGCGGGCGGGGGCGCCCGGGATGCGGGCCGTCGTCCTCGACCCCGGCACGACACCACTCATTCGCGCAGCTCCTTCCCGGTCAGGTCGATGAACACCGTCTCCAGGCTGGGGGCGTTCACCGACAGGTCACGGATGTCGATCCCCGCCTGCTCGGCGGTCAGCACGATCCGCGGGACGAGTCGATCGGTGCCCTGCACGTGCAGTTCCACCGCCCCGTCCCGGGCCCGCGAGCCGGTCACCCCGGAGACGCCACGGGTGAGAACGTCCAGGACGTGGGCCGGATCGCCGTCGGCGCGGACGGTGACGACGGTGTCGGCCGCCACCCGCCGCTTCAGGTCGGCGGGGGTGCCGAGGGCCAGGATCCGGCCGCGATCCATGATCGCGACCCGGCCGCACAACTGGTCGGCCTCCTCCATGTAGTGGGTGGTCAGCAGGATGGTCTGCCCCTCGCGGTTGAGTTCCAGCAGCTTGTCCCACAGGGCGAGTCGACTCTGCGGGTCCAGGCCGGCGGTCGGCTCGTCGAGGAACAGCACGGCCGGCCGGTGGAACATCGCCCGGGCCACCATCAGCCGCTGGGCCAGCCCGCCGGAGAGGGTGTAGACCGACCGGCCGGCCCACTTGGTGAGCTGGAACTGCTCCAGCAGGTCGTCGGCCGTCGCCCGGGACTCGCGTGCCCCGATGCCGAACAGGCGCCCGTGGAAATACAGGTTCTCCCGGACGGTGAGCTGCCGGTCGAGGGTGTTCTGCTGCGACACGATCCCGGTGATCGCCTTCACCAGCGACGGGTGCCGGGCGACGTCGATCCCGCCGACGTACGCGTGACCGGCGGACGGGACGACCCGCGTGGTCAGCATCCCCGCCGTGGTGGTCTTCCCCGCCCCGTTCGGCCCGAGCAGGCCGAAGATCTCGCCGGTACGTACGTCCAGGTCGATGCCGGCGACGGCGGGCGCGTCCGCCCCCCGGTAGGTCTTCGCCAACGCCTCGGTGTGGATCGCCAGGGCCGTCGGCGAGGTCGACATCCCGTACCCGAGCTTGCCCATGACTCCAGTATGGGCAGGCTCCGCCAGATCACACCCTGCCCCACGACAGGAGGCGGGATGGTCGATCCGCTGGGGCGCCGATAGGGTCGGACCATGACCTCGACCCTCGCCGCCGCCGTGCTGCTCGACATGGACGGCACGCTCGTCGATTCCACGCCCGTCGTCGAGCGGCTCTGGACGGAATGGTCCCGTGCGCACGGCATCGACCCGGCGCGGACGCTCGCCCTCATCCACGGCCGCCAGGGCCAGGAGAGCATGTCCCTGCTGCTGCCCGACCGCCCTCGGGAGCAGAACCTTGCCGAGAACCGCGTGCTGCTGCAACGTGAGACGGTCGAGCTCGACGGCGTGGTCGAGATTCCCGGCGCCGCCGCACTGCTGGCCCAACTCGACGGCTCACGACATGCGCTCGTCACCTCCGCCACGCGTGCACTCGCCACTGCCCGGATGGGCGCGGCCGGACTACGGGTGCCGGAGGTCAGCGTCACCGCGGAAGATGCCACGGTCGGCAAGCCCGACCCCGAGGTCTTCCTGATCGCCGCGACGATGCTCCGGGTGGATCCCGCCGCGTGTGTGGTGGTCGAGGACTCCGCCAACGGCATCGCGGCCGGACTGGCGGCAGGGATGCGGGTCATCGGTGTCGGCCCTCATGCCGCCGACCACGGTCCGACCTGGGCGGTTGCCTCGGTCGCCGACATCCACGCCGTCGCGGAGGGCATCGACGTCCGCCTCACCCTCGACCGGATCCGCTGACGGGGAGAGGACGGCAGGTCACGTCCCCTGCCCCTGCCCCGGGCCCTGGGGCAGGGGATCAGGCGAGGACCACCTGCACGCCGGCGGCCTCGATCTCCTCCCCCAGGGCAGGGTCCAGACCCGAGTCGGTCACCACGGTGTCCAGAGCGGTGACCGGGACCACTCGGATCAGTTCGGCGCGACCGATCTTCGTACGGTCCGCCAGCACGACCACACGTTTACCGGCCCCGACGACCGCCCGCTTGACCACGGCCTCGGCCATGTCCGGGGTGGTCAGTCCGTCCTCGACGGTGAGGCCGTTGGTGCCGACGAACGCGACGTCGGCGCGGACGTCGGCGAGCGAGCGCTCGGCCCACACCCCCGTGGCGGCGAGCGTTCGACCTCGGATGGTCCCGCCGACCAGGTGCAACGTGATGTTGGGCCGGCCGGCGAGGAGCGCAGCGATGGGCACCGAGTGCGTCACCACGCTGAGTTCGACGTCGGTCGGGAGGATCTCGGCGAGGCTGTAGGTGGTGGTGCCGCCGTCGAGGATGATCGATCCGCCGTCCGGCAGTTCGGCCAACGCCGCCTGGGCGATGGCCTTCTTCTCGG
>CAYOBI010000153.1:0-2265 GCA_964402325.1 uncultured Propionibacteriaceae bacterium
GCGGAGCCGAGACCGCCGGGCCGGCGCCGGTCACCGGCGTGGCGGACCCGGCCGGCGGCACCGACGGGGCGGCGGAGCGGGCCGGCGCCTGGGGCAGCGTGGAGCCCCAGCCGTGCGGCTCGGTGCGGACGGGCGGGGTGTAGCCGGGCCGAGGCGTCGAGCCCTGGATGAGAGGGTTCTGCACCGCCTGGGTGACCGGCGGGGCCTGGACCGCGGGGTCCACAGGCACACCCGCCGCGGGCGGGCTCCATGCGGTCGGCGGTTGGGTCATGCCAGTCACCCTAGTGGGCTCGGGTCACGAAAGCGCAGTAATCGTCACCTTGACGAACATCTCGGAGTCCCCACCGGCGTACGTGCCGCGCAGCGGTGAGACGTCGGAGTAGTCCCGCCCGTGGCCGATCCGGACGTACGACTCGTTGACCCGGTGCATCGCGGTCGGGTCGTACGTCTGCCACGACCCGCACCAGAACTCCACCCAGGAGTGCGACTCGCCCTCGACGGCGTCGCCGCGGACGGCCTCCGGCCCGGACGGATGCAGGTAGCCGGACACGTAGCGCGCCGGGATGCCGAGGTGGCGCAGCGCGCCGCAGGTGACGTGGCTGAAGTCCTGGCAGACGCCGCGGCCGCCGGACCAGGCCTCCGCGGCGGTCGAGGTGACGCCGGTCGCGCCCACCTCGTACGCCATCCGGTCGTGCACCAGCGCGCAGACGTCCAGCGCGGCGAGCCGGGGCGGCCGGTCGGTGAGGTCGGTCGCGAGCGCCGCGAGCTCCTCGTGCGGGGCGGTCCGGTCGGTGGTGTGCAGGTACTCGCTCATCGCGTCGAGCACCGTGGTGCCGTGCAGGTCGCCCCAGCCGAGGTCGTTGTCGGGGACCCGCCGCTCGACGTCCCAGTCGTCGGGGACCGGGCGCGTCTCGACCAGGGCACGGGACTCGATCTGCAGCCGGTCGTGCGGCTCGTGCACCTCGAAGCAGGTCACCGGGGTGCCCCAGTAGTCCGTGTACGCGGTCCGCCAGGCGGTCGGGCTGATGGTCAGCCGGGAGGTCCACACCACCTGGGAGGGGGTGGAGACGGGCGTCATCCGGGCCTCGTTGTAGGAGGCGCGGACCGGGGACGCGTAACGGAACCCCGTGACGTGGTCGATGCTCAGTCGCATGTCAGGACACCTCCATGTCAGTGGGTCTCCTCGGTCGTCCAGGCCTGTTCGGTGGCCGCCGCGAAGAAGTGCTGCGAGATCGCCGTGGTCACCCGCTGGCAGGTGCGCTGCACCTCGGCCATCCGGCCGGCCAGGTCGTCGAGCAGCTCGTCGGCGGGCAGGTAGGCCAGCTCCTGGGTGAGCCGGCCGAGCTCGTAGCGCGCCTCGCCGGGCAGCCCGACCCCGGGGGCCGGCTCGCTGACCGCCTCGAGGGCGTCCAGGGCCCGGGTCAGGCCGTGCATCACCGAGCGCGGGAACGACGCGTCCTGGACCAGGAACTCGATCGCCTGCGAGGTGGCGTGCCAGCCGCGGTAGGTGCGCAGGAACGCGTCGTGCGCGTCGCAGCCGCGCAGCGCCGCCGCCCACGGGATCGCGCCGTGCGCGAAGGTGGTGGCGGTGACCAGCCGGGCGGTCATGTCGGCCTGCTCCAGGCTGCGGCCCAGCTGGAGGAACTGCCAGCCCTCGTCGCGGACCATCGAGCCGCGGGCCAGCCCGAAGAACAGGGCGGACCGCTCCCGGGCCCAGTCCAGGTAGCCGTGCTGGGAGCGGATCGCCCGAGGCGTCACCCGCGGCAGCGCCTGCCAGGTGGTGTTGACCACCTCCCAGACTCCGGACGGGATCACCTCCCGGGCCCGCCGGGCGTTGTCGCGGGTCTGCTCCCAGCTGAACGCGATGGAGGAGGGCTGGGTGCGGTCGTAGGCCAGCAGCCCGACCAGGGCCTCGTGGCCGGCGCGGGGGTCGCCGTCGGCGAGCAGCGGTTCGTACGTCGCGGCCGGCACCCCGAGCAGCGTCAGCAGGTTGCTGCAGGCGGTGTGGGTCGGGACGGCGGGCTCCTCGACGAACAGGCGCAGCTGCACCTGGAGCAGCCGGGCGGTGTCCTCGGCGCGTTCGACGTGGCGCCCGATCCAGAACAGTGATTCGGCGATCCGGCTCAGCATCGGTCGACCCCCTCCTGCTCCTGCGGGCACTGCTGCTGCTGTTGCTCCTGCTGGGTCTTGTGTGCCGTCGGCTTGTCCGGCGGGCGCTGGGTCGGGGCCGGCAGCTGGGCCAGGTCGGCGATCTCGGTGGTCTCG
>CAYOBI010000154.1:0-2192 GCA_964402325.1 uncultured Propionibacteriaceae bacterium
CGGCCGCCTCGACCAGCGCCGGCCAGGCGCCGGCCGAGGCCCGGTCCGCCCACAGCGTCCGCCAGTACGTCCGGCCGGCCTCGGTCTCCTGTGCCGTCAGGGAGCGTACGAGGCTGTCGACGTGCACCTCGTCGGGGGTGATCCGCACCCGCAGCCGCAGGCTGCCGGGCCGCAGCTTGCACTCGACCCGGACCGGCAGCAGGACCAGCGGGACCTGGGCCGAGGCGTCGCAGGGGTCGAGCGCCAGCAGGCCGATGATGTCGCCCAGTTGACCGTCCACGGCGTCGAGGTCGCGGCGCAGGCCGGTGCGGGGGTGCTCGGCGATCAGGTGCCGCCGCTGCGTCTCGAACGCGGCCAGGCGGGCCCGGGCGGCGGCCAGTTCCTGCGGGACATCGAGCGGCATCGGTCAGCCTTTCGTGATCAGGTCGGTGGCCGGGAAGGCGACCCGGGTCGGGTCGTGCAGGTGGGCGAGCGCGAACGCGGCCGCGTCGGTCGCCGTTCCGGCCGGCAGGAACCGCAGGTCGGGCGCCAGCTGGTCGTCCTCGGGTCGTTCGAACCGGGTGGCGCCGGGGTGCTCGGCGATCGCGATCCACCAGCGCTGGGCCGGGTCGCGCAGGTCGTCGACGGACAGGTCGAGCCCGACCAGAGCGACGTCGTCGGCGGGGTGGACGGCGAACAGCTGGGCCGCGGTGACCTGTGGCGAGGCGTCGGTCTCGAAGGTCGGGTACGGGTCGTGGTCGGAGCCCTGGTCGCGGACCGCCTCGATGATCAGGTCGGGGAAGCGGCGGACGAGTTCGCTCTTCACCACGATGACGGCGCGCGGGGAGGCCGCGGCCGAACCGCCGGCTGCGACGTGCCGGCCCAGCGGGTCGGCGGAGAAGGCGTGGATCGGCGTGCTGAGCTCGTCGCGGTCGTGGAGCCAGAACCGGCGGAAGTAAGTGCCCCGCCGGTCGGTCGGGTAGCCGCGCCAGAGGAGTTCGCGGCCCATCTCGTCGGACAGGCCGACGAAGAAGGCCTCCATGAACGTCGCGTTGGTCTCCAGCACGGTGACGAAGTCGTCCCGGGCGACGAGCCCGAGCCCGGGGACGAGCCAGTCGTCACCCAGGTCCCGCAGCGCCCCGAACATCGGCCGGTCGAAGTGCGGGGCAGCCATGATCGGGGTGAGCAGGTCCCGGCCGCGCCACCGCTCCCGCAGGCCGGGGGCGAGGGTCAACCGTCCGGCCAGGGCACTGCGGACGGTACGGCTGGGATCGAGGGTGGCGGCCAGGCTCGCCGTGTCCACCGCCAGGGCCGGTCGGCGCGGGGTGGCCGGGAGGGTCAGCACGGCGGACTGGTCGACCAGGGCGTCCAACCCGGCGCGCAGGGCGTCGACCGGGAGCTGGCTGACCCGGTCCAGCACCGGCGCGACCGACACGTGCGGCAGGTCCGCCAGGGCCTTGATGCTCGCGTCGCGTTCGGCGACGTCCAGCCCGGGGGAGATCACCCGCAGGGTGGACACGTCCGGCAGACTCAGGTGCAGCGCCACGTCGCCGACCGGGACCCGGCCGGCCCGCAACGGCTGCGCGGCGACGCCCTCCGCACCGGCCCCCGCGACGTCGGTGAACCGGCGCCCCGCCAGGCCACGGGCGATCGGTCCGAGGCCCCCCGCGCCGAGCGCCCCGCCGACGTCGAACCCCTGGCCGACCTCGAACCCCTGCCCGAGCCGCTGTCCGAGACCCACGTGCCCGCCGACCTCGATCCCCTCCTCGACCCCGTGCTCCAGCCCGCCGAAGTGCCCGTGCCCGACCCCGCCGTGGCCGACCCCGCCGTGCCCGACCCCGCCATGGCCCGGTCCGCCCGCGCCGACGGGTCCGCCGGGTTGCGGCCCGGCCGGTTCCGGCGGCAGCCGGACGGTGTCCAGCAGCCGGTTGTTGAGGGTGACCGCCTCGCGGGTGAGGGCCGTGGACAGGGCCGGCGTTGCGGCGACCGCGTCGGAGCGGGACAGCTCGGCGACCAGTGGCCCGATCCGTTGCTCACGGACCCGCCGTACGGCCGGGTCGTCGACCGACTGCAGCAGCTGGTCGGCCCACCCCCCGGCGACCTCGCCGCCCGGGTCGTACCCGGCGTCGGGTGCCGCCCAACGTTCCGGCCGGGTGAGGAAGCCCGCCACACCCCCCTCGACCTCGGCGGTGGAGCGCTGCAGCAGACCGGCC
>CAYOBI010000155.1:0-2183 GCA_964402325.1 uncultured Propionibacteriaceae bacterium
CCTCGACGCGATGGACCAGCACGCAGTCGGCCCCCCAGCGAGCGGGGTCGCGGACCAGCCGTCGCCGGTTGGCGGCGACCAGCCCGGCGAGCGTCACCGGCACCGCCGTGCCGGTGCGCCCGGTCGGGGCCGGGCCGGCGACCAGGTCGCGCTGCCGGCAGGCCAGCAGCCGCCGCACCCCTGGGACCGCCTCAACGGCGGCGGCCAGGGCGTCGACCGCCACCGGCGCGCTGAGATTGGTCCGCCCATCGGCCACCGGGGGGACCCTGCGCCCGTCGCGGTAGCCGAGCAGCCCGCCGTCGGCCGGCCGGTCGGCACGCCGGTGGCCGTAGTCGACGGCGACCAACACCCCGCCGCGGGGCAGGCTCGCCGCGACCGCGGCCCAGGCCCGTTCCCGGGTCAGCCCGATCTCGACGATCCGGGCCTCACCTGCCCACCGGTCCAGCCAGGCGGTCTCCGGTTCGTCCGGACGCGCCCCGGTCGGGCCGTCCGGCCCGAGCAGTTCCCACCCCCGGGGCGTACGTCGCGCCACCCGGCAGGGGAGTTCGTCCAACCACTCGTGACCGACCACCAACAGCGGTCCGGCGGCGGCGAGCCCGGCCCACGGTGCCGCCATGCCACCCTGGGGACCGACCCAGCAGGAGGTGCGGACGTCCCACGCCGCCTGCCGCC
The DNA here is from genome assembly GCA_964402325.1 of uncultured Propionibacteriaceae bacterium. GTDB lineage: Bacteria > Actinomycetota > Actinomycetes > Propionibacteriales > Propionibacteriaceae > Raineyella. The sequence goes on from CAYOBI010000155.1 coordinate 673, forward strand.
ATCGACACCGCGCCGGCAGGCCCGGCGGGGCGGGGCGGACGTCGACCCCGAGCAGTCGTCGTCCGGGATCCGATTCCGCGACGGCGGCCAACAGTGCGCCGTCGGCGGCCCCGAGATCGACCGTGTCGATCGATCCGCGGATATCCGGGGCCACGGAATCGAGCGTCGACAGCAGCAGCCGGGCCAGTTCCGCCGCGCCTGGATCCGGTCGATGGCCCACCGACGTCCGGAAATGATCGGCCGGCACCTCGTGCACCCAGAATCCGCCGGGTCCGGTCGCGGCGGCCCACCATTCGTCCAGCCAGTCCATAGCAACCTCACAGCTTCGGGGAAATCCGGCCCGGCCGGTCCACCTACGGGTTTCTGGAATAGGCCCTATTCCACATCGCGCATTGTTCGCAGTATTATCGTGATGAACATCGACGGAACGCGACCCGGAAGGACCCCCCGACAGACTCCCGCGGTCCGCCGACGATACCAGCGAAGATGATGCCCGCCCCCCCGGGTACCAGAGAAAGGCACACGATGGCACGTCGCACCCAGATCGTCCTGGAGGACGATGTCGACCAGTCCCCCGCCGAGCACGAGGTCGCCTTCACATTCGAAGGCGTGTCGTACGAGATCGACCTCAATGGCGAGCACTATGCCGAACTCCAGGAAGCCGTGGCTCCGTGGATTTCGCACGCCCGCCGGATCAGCGGTCGCCGCGTCGTGAAGCGGGCCGGCGCCGCCCCCGCCGACAAGGAATCGGAGGGCCCCACGGCCACCGAGATCAGGGAATGGGCCAAGGAGCAGGGAATGGAAGTTTCCGCCCGTGGGCGCGTTCCGGCGAATGTCCGGGCCGCGTACGAGGAAGCACATTCCTGATCGCCCGCCACCGCTGTCGCGGTGATTCCGGTCCCCGCCCGTCCCGTCGCCGTTGTCCGGTGCTGGGGCGGGCGCCCGCGTTTCCGGCGTCCCCGTTTCCGCTGGAGAGGTGCCGGTCGGAGGATGAGGACGGTGATCCCGGGCCTGCCTCGCGGCGGACATGAGGGTACGGATCACCCGCCCGGTGTGTCGTCCCTGCGCAAGGAGGATTGCGCTGGAGGCGAACACGGTGTCTGATCGGGAACATTGTGGGGCGGGGTGGAGTTACTAGACTTGACGCACTCGGCCCCCGGGCCGGAGCACGGCGGTCCGGCCACCTGGCCGGTCGCAGACGGAGGAGATTCTATGTTCGAGCGCTTCACCGATCGAGCCCGACGTGTGGTCGTGCTCGCCCAAGACGAAGCACGCGCCCTGAACCACAACTACATCGGCACAGAGCACCTGCTGTTGGGCCTGATCCACGAGGGTGAGGGCGTGGCCGCCAAGGCCCTGGAACAACTCGGCATCTCGCTGGAGGCGGTGCGCGAGAAGGTCGTCGAGATCATCGGTGAGGGGCAGCAGGCGCCGAAGGGGCACATCCCCTTCACGCCGCGGGCCAAGAAGGTTCTGGAGCTGTCCCTGCGCGAGGCGCTGCAGCTCAACCA
>CAYOBI010000156.1:0-2112 GCA_964402325.1 uncultured Propionibacteriaceae bacterium
CGGGCAGCGGATCAGCTACGGCGAGGTCGCCCGGGCCGCGGGGGCGCCGCGGGGTGCCCGGGCCGCGGCGAACGCCTGCGCGGCCACCCGGGTCGCCTGGATCATCCCGGTGCACCGGGTGATCATGGCCGACGGGTCCCTGGGCGGGTACGGCGGCCGGGAGGACCTCAAGGAGGCCCTGCTCGACTGGGAGGCCTCGCTGCTCTGACCCCCGTGACCCTGACCGGGCCGGCTGGTCCCGGGCCCCTCCCCGACGCATGATGGGACCGGCACCGCCCACCCGCCGGACAGGACCAGAGAGGCTCCGCCGTGACCGTCTTCGAGCACACCGCGACCTACCCACACCCGCGGGACGAGGTGTTCGCCTGGCACGAACGCCCCGGCGCCTTCGTGCGACTGAGCCCCCCGGGGGCGATCGTCGCCGTCGACGGCCCCACCGACGGGTTGCACGTCGGGTCGCGCCGTACGCTGCGGATCTCCTCGCCGGTGCTGACGGCCCTGTGGCCGGGCCGGACGATGCCGAGCGCGGTCCGTACCGGCCCCGGGCTGACGTGGCTGGTCGAGCACACCGGGTACGAGGCGGGCAGCCTGTTCGTCGACGAGCAGCGCAGCGGGCCGCTGCACGGCTGGCGCCACGAGCACCTGTTCGAGGACACCGGGGACGGCGGCACCCGGATCACCGACCGGGTGACGTACGAGCTGCCGGCCGGCTTGCTCGGGTCCGTCGGCGAACGACGGATGCGCCACCACCTGGAAGGCCTGTTCCGGTTCCGCGAGGAGCAGTTGCGCGCCGACCTGGCGCTGCACCGGCGACTCTCGGGCAGGTCCCTCGTGGTGGCGGTGGCCGGGGCCTCCGGGACGATCGGCACCCAGCTGTGCGCCCTGCTGACCACCGGCGGGCACACCGTGCTGCCGTTGGTCCGCCGCCCGGCCCGGGGCCCCGGCGAGATCGGCTGGGCCCCCGACCTGGGCGACCTGGACGCCGGCCGGCTCGCCGGCGTCGACGCCGTGGTGAACCTCTCCGGGCGCTCGATCGTCACCCGGTTCACCCCGGCGCACAAGCACGAGATCCTCTGGTCACGCCTCGACGCGACCCGTACGCTCACCCACGCCGTCGTCACCGCGCGGCGGGCAGGCGACGGCCCGGCCACCCTGGTCCAGGCGAGCGCGATGGGCTACTACGGTGCCCGCCGGCCCGGGGAACTGCTCACCGAGGACTCCCCCGCCGGGACCGATTTCCTCGCCGAGGTGGTCCGGCGCTGGGAGGAGGCGGCCGGCCGGGCCGAGGAGGACGGGGCCCGGCTGGCGGTGCTGCGGACCGGGACGGTGCTCGGGGCGGCGGCCGGCATGCTGGCGCTCGAAGTGCCGCTGTTCTCGGTCGGGGCGGGCGGCCGGATGACCTCGCCCCAGGCGATGGTCAGCTGGATCGGGCTCGACGACATGACCCGGGCGTACGCGCACGCCGTCCTCGAGCCGTCCTGCCGCGGGCCCTACAACGCCGTCGCGCCGGCACCGGTCACCGCGGGGGCGTTCGCCACCCGGCTCGGGGAGGCGATGCACCGGCCGTCGCTGGTGCCGACCCCCGGGTTCGGCCCGGGGCTGCTGCTCGGCCGGGAGGGCGCCGACGCGCTGGTGCACACCGACCAGCGGGCCTCCTCCGCGCGGCTCGAGGCGACCGGCTTCACGTACGCCCAGCCCGACCTGGCGTCGGCACTGCGGCACGCACTGGCCCGCTGAGCAGGGCGGTCAGCCCTTCTCCGCGGCGGGCTTCGCCGCCTTCGCCCGCGCCTTCATCGCCTTCTTGACGGCACGGACCTCGGCCAGTGACCGCTCGTCGACCACGTCGGCGATGGAGCGGCGGGCGTCCCGGTCGCCGTAGTCGCCGGCGGCCTCCCGCCAGCCGGTCGCCCGCACGCCGAGCTGCTTGCCGAGCAGGGCGAGGAAGATCTTCGCCTTCTGCTCGCCGAAGCCGGGCAGCTTCTTCAGCCGGCGCAGGATCTCGGCCCCGTCGGGGTCCCCGTCGGTCCAGATCGCCTCGGTGCGGCCGCCGTACGTCGTGACGATCTCGGTGGCCAGGGCCTGCACCCGCTCGGCCATCGAGCGGGGGAACCG
>CAYOBI010000157.1:0-2042 GCA_964402325.1 uncultured Propionibacteriaceae bacterium
CGCTCGGTGAGCTCCGGGAACGGCGCACCGGACCCGGCCTGTGACGGGCCCGCCGCCGGGCGGCCGGCGAGGGCGGGGCCGGGCGCCCGGCCGGTGAACAGCGCCTGGACGCGGGCGGCGACGGTCGCCCCGAACACCATCCCGCCGGCGGCGGTGGCCACGATCGCCCGGTGCAGCTCCTGGGCGTCCGCGCCCTTGAGCAGATAGCCGGAGGCGCCGGCGCGCAGCGCACTGAGGACGGTGCCGTCGTCCTCGTTCATCGTCAGGATCAGCACCCGCACCTGCGGGTGGCGCAGCGTGACGTCGCGGGTCGCCTCGATGCCGTCCAGCACCGGCATCGAGATGTCCATGATCACCACGTCGGGCGGGTCGGCATCGACCAGCCGGATCGCCTCCCGGCCGTCGCCGGCACCGCCCAGCACGGTGATGCCGTCCATCGCCCCCAGCAGGGCGACGAGGCCTTCGCGCAGGATGCGGTGGTCGTCGGCGACCAGGACACGGATGCTCACTGGGTCTCCTCGGGCAGCCAGGCGGTGACGGTGGTCCCGCCACCGACGGGGGACGAGATCCGGACGGCGCCGCCGAGTTCGGCGGCACGTTCCCGCATGGACACCAGCCCGACGCCGGACTCCGCCTCGGCCGGGATGCCCACGCCGTCGTCGGTGACGCTGACCACCAGTCGGCCGGCCTCGGAGGCGAGCCGGATGCTGCAGGTCCGGGCCCGGGCATGGCGCAGGGTGTTGGTCAGCGCCTCGGAGGCGATCCGGTAGGCGGCCACCTCCACCGCGGCCGGGAGCTCCCCGGCCAGGTCGGCGCTGACCCGGATGACCACCCCGCCGACGGAGTTGTCGGCGAGCTGGCGCAGTGCCCCGACCAGGCCGCGGTCGTCGAGGGCCGGGGGGCGCAGTTCGTGCACGAGCCGGCGCACGTCGCCAATGATCTCCTGGACCAGGCCGCGGGTCTCGACCAGTTGGCGGTCGGCCGCCGAGGGGTCGGACCGGGCCAGCAGCCGGACCGACTCCAGCCGGAACACCACCGCCGACATCGCCGGCCCCAGGCCGTCGTGCAGGTCGCGGCGGATCCGGCGCCGTTCCTCCTCGCGGGCGAGGACCAGGCGTTCGCGGCTGGCCTGGAGTTCGTCGGCCAGCCGGGTGGCCCGGATCGCGGTGGCGACCTGGCGGACCACGTCCCCGAGCAGCACCTCGTCACGGGCCGTCAGCTGGCTGCGGACGCCCCGGGCGGCCAGGGTGAAGCTGCCGATCCGCTCGTCGCGGTAGGTGATCGGCACCGCCCGGGTGCGGGCCGGCCGGGCGCCGCGGGCCGCGACGACCCGTTCGCCGGTGGCCCGGGCCACCTCGATCTCCACGTACGACAGCGCGAAGGCCTCCGCGACCGCGTCGACCACGGCACCCAGCTGCGCCTCCTCGTGGTCGGTGGACTCCAACCGGGAGGCGAGCGCGGCGACCACCCCGTACGGATTGACCCGCTCCCCCAGCACGAGCCGGCGGACCCAGCGTTCCGCCAGCCCGCGCAGCGGGCCGTACAGTACGGCAGCCAGCAGCAGGGCGACCAGGACGACCTGCCGTTGGGCCAGCGCGTCCCCGAGCACGGCGGACAGCCCGGCGAGGACCAGCAGGTCGACACCGACCACCAGCGCGGTGATCGCCCCGTAGACCACGGTGCGGACCAGCAGGGTCTTGACCGGCACCAGCCGCGGTTCGACGATCGCGACAGTCATCGCGGCCGGGGCGACGCTGAGCCCGACCAGGACGAAGAGCCAGTCGGCGCCGGCGAGGTCGACGACCAGGCTGAGGACGATCACCAGCACCATCACCACGACGGCCCACAGCAGCCAGCGCATCCGATCGCGGTCCAGGTCCCGCGTTGTCAATGAGCCGGCGACCACCGAGACCATCGCGAGGGCGAACCCGATGATCGCCAGGGCCCTGCCCACCGGTTGGAGGAGCTCGACGGCGGCCCCCCGGAGCGGCAGCGACGTGGGATCGGGGTCGGCCCCCGGCGGCAGGGCGGCCAGCGACCTC
>CAYOBI010000158.1:0-2040 GCA_964402325.1 uncultured Propionibacteriaceae bacterium
CGGCCGCTGACGGCGCTGGATCCCGGGGCCCGACTGATCTCGGCCGACCACGCCGATCTGGCCGCCGCCCTGCCCGCCGACGACGCCCTGCCCGCCGGCCGGGCCAGCCTGCGGGCGATCCTCGACGAGCGCTCGCTCGGGCGGGCGCGGGAGATCATCGCGGCCGCCGGCGGCACCATCACCGCCGTCCGGGAGGACCTCGACGACACCTTCCGGGTCAGCATGATCAGCTACAACCACGCCATCGAATGGCTGCAGAAGTCCGCCCCCGGCCGCTACTTCCACGTCGAGGTCGCGGGGTGGAACCTGGTCGACCGGCTCGCCGAGGTCGAGGCCGTCTACCCCGAGGGCAGACTCCATCTCGAGGCACAGCAGGGCCGCCCGATCGGCATGCTGGCCGGGCGGTTCGAGAGCCCCGAGGCGATCCTGGCCGGCTTCGAACGGCTGACCGCACTGGGGGTCGGCTTCCACAATCCGCACCAGTGGTACGTCGACTACGAGCCCGAGCGCGCCCGAGCCCTGGCCCGCCGGACCGACCCCGACGGGCTGCTGAACCCGGGCAAGCTCGTCGACCCGACCGTCGTCACCGGCAGCAAGGTGACGCCCTTCCAGCAGGGAGAACAGCGATGACCCCGGCACGGAGCCGCGAATTGGCCGATCTCACCGGGCCGGAGTGCGCCGCCGCACTGGGCCCGTCGTCGATGGTCGTCGTCCCGGTCGGGGCGATCGAGCACCACGGGCCGCACCTGCCGCTGCGCACCGACTGGTACCTCGCCGAGGAGATCTCGGCCAGGGCCGTCCCGGCGGCGGTCGGGGCGGGCCTGGACGTCTGGCGGCTGCCGACGCTGGCCGTGACGAAGTCCGACGAGCACGCCTGGGCCCCCGGCACGGTGTGGGTCGACTGGCGTACGTTCCTCGAGACGCTGGTGGCGATCGGGCGATCCGTCGCGTCGATGGGGGCACGCACCGTGGTCTTCGTCAACGGCCACGGCGGCAACGTCGCGCCGCTCGGGGTCGCGCTGCGCGAGATCCGCCGCCTGCACGGGCTGAACACGTTCAGTCTCCCCGCACTGTGGGTGCCCCAGCCCGTCCCGGCCGAGATCCTGGCCGCCGAGCAGGGCTTCGGCATCCACGGCGGGGCGGCGGAGACCTCGGCGATCCTGCACCTGCACCCCGAGCTGGTCCACCCGGACCGGGCCGGGCGCGAGGTACCCGAGTTCCTGGCCGACCACGAGCTGATGGGGTTCAACGGCAGGCCGGTGGCTTTCGGGTGGCTGTCGAACGACTTCTCCCCCAGCGGCGTGATCGGCGACCCCACCCTGGCCAGTGCGGCGTACGGGCAGGCCGTCGTGGAGCACTCGGTGGAACGGGTCGTCGCGTCCCTCGCCGAGGTCGCCCGCTTCGTCGCGGAGCGGCCGGCATGACCGGGGTTCCGGTGACCGGGGTGTCGGCGCAGGTCCCGCTGCTGCCGGATCCGGACCATCCGCCGACGACGCCCCATCCGGTGCTGGAGGCCTGGCTGCCGCCCGACGACGCCCCGGACCGGCCGCTGTGCACGCTGGCGACGGTCGACGACCGGGGCCGGCCCGACGCCCGGACGCTGGTGTTGAGCGGTTGGGACCGGCAGGGTCTGACCGTGCACACCGCCCGTGGCTCGCGCAAGACCGACCAGCTCGCGGCGGTGCCGTGGGCCACTGCCGTCCTGGCGCTGCCCGAACAGGCCCGGCAGCTCGTGGTGAGCGGGCCGGTGGAGGTGCTGACCGACGAGGAGTCGCGGGCGGCCTACCTCCGCCGCCCGCGCTACCTGCAGCTGCTGGCGTGGCTGAACACCACCGGGATGGCGCAGCTGCCGCTGGCCGAGCGGACCCGGATCTGGACCGACTTCGACCGCACCCACCCCACCCTGGAGCCGCCCGCGGGTTGGGTCGGCTACCGGGTGCGGTACGACCGGGTGGTGTTCTGGCAGGGCAGCACCGACGCCCCCAGCATCCGGCTCGCGTACGAACGGGACGGCGAGGACTGGGCGGTGTCGAGGCTGCC
>CAYOBI010000159.1:0-2020 GCA_964402325.1 uncultured Propionibacteriaceae bacterium
AGGGGTTCCCGGCCACCCGAGAGACCCTCGGCGACATCCGGCGCGACGAGTGTCTGGCGGCGTGGCGAGCCGTGGGCCGCGTTCCGGACCGGCTCGAATGGCTCGGTTTCCCGGACGGTCGGGTGGCCGACGTGCCGATGGTCGAGCTGGTCGACCGGATCGCCGGTGTGCTCGCCGCAGAAGCCCCTGATGTCGTGGCCACCTTCGGCCCTGACGGCGTCACCGGTCACCCTGACCACATCGCCGTCGGTGCGGCCGTCGACACCGCCTTCGGACAGCTGCGCCGGGGCGGGCGCCCCGGCTTCCGGCGGCTGCTGCACCACGTCCTGCCACGCTCGGCCTTCGACGACTGGCAGCGACGCCGGCTGGCCTCCGACCTGCCGCCGTTCGACCCGACCCGGATCTACCACTGGCGTGGGGTGCCCGACGACGACATCGGGCTGACCGTCGACTGTGCTCAGGTCCTCGGGAATGTCCTGGCGGGGATCCGCGAGCATCGCAGTCAGCTGCACGTGCTGGCCGACCAACCGGCCGACGTCGACCGGCTCGGGCCCATTGTGAGTCGGGAGTGGGCCACGATCAGCTGGCCGCCACAGGGCTATGCCGGTGGCAGGATGCTCCGTGATGTCTTCGAGCGGCTCTGAGGCGTCGATGTCCTCCGCTCCGGAGGACGCGTCCGGTGCCGGTTGTTGGACCGCCCTGTCACGATGACGCCATGACAGATCCCGTGTCCGCCTCGGCGGTCCTCGACGTGGTGTTGGCACTGGTCGTGCTGGGGATCGCCGTGCACGGTTGGCGACAGGGCATCCTTGCCGGTGGCCTCGGGTTGGTGGGGGCGGTCGGCGGGGGAGCGCTCGGACTGTGGGGCTGGTCGAGGCTGGCGCCCCGGTCCGACCTCCAGGCCGCCGGCTGGCCGGTCCTCCTTCTGGCCCTGGTCGTGCCGGCAGGTGCCCTGCTCGGAGCCGCCCTGCTCGGTGGCCTCGGCGAGTGGCTGCGTCCCCACCGCGGCTCGGTGGTGCGCGGCGCGGATCGGGTCCTGGGTGCGGCCGGTGCCCTCGTCGTGGTGGTGCTGGTGCTCGGCACCGCGGTTGCCGCGGTGCGTCCGGTCGCGCCGGACGCGTGGGGGCGGGCCATCGACGTCTCACGGGTTGCGGGAGGGCTCGAGGCCGCACTTCCGGCTCCGCTGCGCGCCACCGCGTCGGGGCTCGGGCGCGTTCTGAAGGATGTCGGCTTCCCCCGGGCGTACACCGGGCCGACGCCCGAACCGGTGTTGTCCGCCCTGGCGCCGGATCCCACCAGCACCGATGCTCCTGGGGTGCGGACGGCAGCGTCCAGTGTCGTCAAAGTGAGCTCTGTCGGCTGCGGGGGCGAGCTGCTGGGCAGCGGGTGGGTGTCGTCGAACGAACGCGTGGTCACCAACGCCCATGTCGTCGCCGGGGGAAGCGGGTTCCGGGTCCAGCCAGAGGGGCGCGGTCGCACGTTCCAGGCGCGACTGGTGACGTTCGACCCCGAGCTGGACCTGGCCGTGCTGTACGTGCCCGGCCTCACGACGCGGGCCCTGCCGACCGCCGCTGCCATGGCGGACCAGGCCCCGGTCGTCGTCGCTGGCTTCCCCGGCGGCGGTCCCTCCACGCTGGTCGCCGGGCGGATCAGCGGCACCCTGGAGGCAACCGGCGAGGACATCTACGGGCAGCCTGGCACCACCCGCCGGATCTACGCGCTGCGCGTCACCGTGGAACACGGCAATTCGGGCGGTCCCGTTCTCACGCCGGACGGGGCGGTGGCCGGGACGGTCTTCGCGCGCTCGGCGTCGGAGGCCGGGACCGGCTACGCCCTCACCACCGCCCAGACGGCGGACGCTGTCCACCGGGCCGCCGCCGAGGTCGCGGTTGTCCCCAGCGGGGTCTGTGCCGCGGATTGACGGCGGCGCGGGTCGAGCTGCGGGCTGTTCACCGCCGACCCCGGCGGGACATGGCCTCGGTGCCGGAGAAGGGACTCGAACCCTCACACCTCGCGGTAC
>CAYOBI010000160.1:0-1915 GCA_964402325.1 uncultured Propionibacteriaceae bacterium
ACCCCCAGCACGACCGGCCGGGTGCCGGACCCACCCGGGCGGGTCGACGTGACCTCGTCGATCGCTGCGGAGCCGGGGGTCGAGGGTGATCGGGGCGCTGAGGTCCTGGTTCGTGCGTCGTCCGATGGTCGGCGACGCCCTGATGGCAGCCTTGATCTTCTGGCCCGTCCTGGGGTCGTTGACGCGGTTGCACGACTCCGATCCGGAGTGGCCCTACGTCGTGTGGTCGTTGGCGTACGTCGTGCCGCTGGTGATCCGTCGGACGCATCCGCAGTGGGCGGCGCTGGCCCTGTTCCCCGCCCACCTGGTCCAGCTCGCGCTGACCGACGTGCCGTTCTTCGCGAACGTGACGGTGCCGATCGCGCTGCACTCGGTCGCCACCCGGACCGAGCCGCGCCGGGCCCGGCTCTGGTTGCTCGTCGCCGCGCTGGCCTCGGTCGCCGCAGGAGCTGACTGGGGGATGTCGCGCGCCACCGCCCGGGTGACCACGAGTATCGCCAACGGGCTGGTCGCGTTCGTGGTCTGTGCGGCCGCCTGGTTCATGGGCCGGCTCGGCGCGGAGCGCCGGCGATCCGAGATCGCACTGCGCCGGCGGGCCGCCGTCGACGAGCGGACCCGGATCGCCCGGGAGATGCACGACGTGGTGGCCCATTCGCTGTCCGTTATCGTCGTCCAGGCCGACGGTGGCGCCTACCTGGCCAGGCTCAACGGGCAGGACGCGACCACCCTCGAGACGGTCGCCACCACCGCCCGGACCGCTCTGGCGGAGACCCGCCGGCTGGTCGGCGTCCTCCGGGACGGCTCGGCCGGCCCGGTCGACTGGGAGCCCGGGGCGTCGCTGGAGGGCGTCCACGCGCTGGTCGCGGCCACCCGGGAGGCCGGCCTGCGCGTCACCTACGCCGAACACGGCGATCCGCTGGCCCACCCGCCGCTGGGTGCAGGGGCGCAACTGGCCGCGTACCGGATCGTCCAGGAAGCTCTGACCAACGTGCTCCGCCACGCCGGCCCGGAGGCCAGCGCCGAGGTGACCCTGACGCACCGCCCCGACGGGGTGCGGCTCGCCGTGCTCAACACCGGCCGACGCGCCGGCTCCACCCTCGACGGGTCGGGCCGGTCCGGCGCACCCGGCCATGGCCACGGCCTGATCGGGATGCGGGAGCGGGTCGCCGCCTACGATGGGAAGCTGGTGGCCGGCCCGCGCCCGGACGGGTTCGAGGTGATCGCCACTCTGCCTACCGAGGAGTCCCGACCGTGAGCCCACCCGTCCGCGTCCTGCTGGTCGACGACCAGGCCCTGGTCCGGGCCGGGTTCCGGATGGTGCTGGACGCCCAGGCCGACCTCGTCGTCGTCGGCGAGGCCTGCGACGGGGTGGAGGCCGTCGCACAGGCGCACCTCCTGGCGCCCGACATCGTCCTGATCGACATCCGGATGCCGCGCCTCGACGGGGTCGAGGCCACCCGCCGGATCATTGCCGCGGATCCTCGCTCCCGGGTGATCGTGCTCACCACCTTCGATCTCGACGAGTACGTGTACGCCGCCCTCGGGGCGGGGGCGTCCGGCTTCCTGCTCAAGGACGCCGGGCCCCAGGAGCTGCTCACGGCGATCCGGGCCGTGCACTCCGGCGACGCCGTGGTCGCCCCTTCAGCGACCCGACGGCTGCTGGAGCGGCTGCGTCCGCACCTGGCCGACAACGTCGGCCTGCGCACCCCCGACGAACGGCTGGCGGTGCTGACCGCGCGCGAGCGGGAGGTGCTCGAGGCGGTCGGCCGCGGGTTGACGAACGCCGAGATCGCCGACGAACTGGTCCTGTCCGAGGCGACCGTGAAGACCCACATCGGCCACATCCTCGCCAAGCTCAGGTGAATATTCGCTTCGCTGGGGTCCGATGGTCGTGTCTTCGGGGGCCGGTGGGCTG
>CAYOBI010000161.1:0-1887 GCA_964402325.1 uncultured Propionibacteriaceae bacterium
GCCAGGTTGGCTGTCTTGTCCACCCAGTTGACGAAGGTCCGCGCGGACAGTTCGATGCGTACGCCGGCGCTCGGCGCGTAATAGGTGATCAGCGGATCACCGCCCCGGCGCCGTACCCGGGTGCGCAGGGCGTGGTCGAAGGAGAGGGCTCCGGATCCGGTGGGTGACATGGGCAAAACCCTACTGAGGTCCGCGCCTCGACCGGCACGCGCGCGCATCTGGCGCCCTGTGTCTGAGCGGACTGGCAGAATGAGGCCATGCCATCGACATCAACGGAAGCCCGCTCGGGATCCGGCGCCAAGCGTCATGTTGTGATCGTTGCCGGAGGATCGGGGACACGGCTGTGGCCGCTGTCCCGCAAGGGGATGCCCAAGCAGCTGCTGCACCTGGTGGGTGACAAGAGCCTGCTGCGACTCGCCTACGAGCGGGTGGAGGCGGTCGTGGGGGCCGACCACGTCTGGGTCTGCACCGGGGCCTCGTACCGGGACGTCGTCGAGGCGGAGCTGCCTGAGATCGACCCGGCGCACATCCTCGGTGAGCCGGTCGGCCGCGACTCGCTCAACGCCGTCGCCTGGCCGTCGGCCGTGCTCGCCGCCGAGGACCCCGAGGCGCTGGTCGCCGTGGTGACGGCCGACCAGATCATGCGCCCGGTGGAGACCTTCCAGGAACGCCTCGCCCTGGCGTACGACGTCGTCGACGCCCGGCCCCGGGCCCTGGTCACCTTCGGTGTGGTCCCCACCAGCGCCCACACCGGCTACGGCTACCTGCACCGCGGCGCTGAGGTCGAGGGGTTCGACGACGTCACCTCGGTGCTGGAGTTCCGTGAGAAGCCTGACCGGGCGACCGCCGAGCAGTACCTGACCTCCGGTGACTACTGGTGGAACTCCGGGATGTTCGTCTGGCGGGCCCGGACCTTCCTCGACCAGCTGCAGCAGCTCGCCCCCGAGTCGTACGACATCGTCACTGCCATCGCGGCGGACCCCTCCCGGGTCGAGGAGCTGTTCCCGCAGGCGCCGAAGATCAGCGTCGACTACGCGATCATGGAGCCGGTCTCGCGCGGCGAGGCCGACGCCGAGGTGCTGGCCGTCGCCCTGCCGATCCAGTGGTACGACATCGGCGGCTTCCCGGCGCTGGCCGAGCAGCTGCCGCACGACGCCGACGGCAACGCCGGCGAGGGCCCCGTGGTCCACCTCGACACCCACGACACGCTGGTGATCAACCGCACCGACGACGGTCACCTGGTCGCCACCGTCGGGCTCGCCGACGTTGTCGTCGTCCGCACCGCCGACGTCACGCTGGTCTGCCCCAAGGGCGACACCGAGCGGATCAAGCAGCTGGTCGCCGCGGTCCGCGACCGGGCCGGCGAGGCCTTCGTCTGACATGCCCGACGTCCTGTCCGAGGTGCGTGAGCGCCGAGGGCCGTTCACCCGCGTGGTGATCGTGCTCGTCGTCGCCTGGTGGGTGCTGGGTCTGGTCCGGATGGTGCTGGCCGTCGTCGGCGGCCTGCACCCGCTGGAGGCGGCCGCCCGACACGGCCAGGACCTCTTCTCGGTGCCGGTGGTCCTGGTGCTGCTGCTCTTCGCGGTGGCCGACGTCTGGGTCAGGCCGCGACTGGAGAACGCCGTCCGGCTGACTTCACTGGCCACCTGGGTGAGTTCGCTCGCGGTCGGGACGTCGATCGCCGCCGGCATCGCCGGCCTCTGGTCACCGGCGTTGAAGACCGGTGACCGGGCCCTGGAGATCGCCGACATCATCGTCTCCTCCGTCGTCCCTGTGCTGCTCTGCGTGGTGCTGGGCACCGTCGCCGGCGCCGCCCGCCGCGCCGGGGCCACCGAGGGCTCGCGCCCGCAGCCGGAGGCGTCGCCCGCCGCGGCGGCTGTCGGCCCC
>CAYOBI010000162.1:0-1714 GCA_964402325.1 uncultured Propionibacteriaceae bacterium
GACCTGACGGGCGACCGCCGTGGCGGCGACCGCGTCGGGCGGGGCGACGACGGCGCCGATCGCGAACGCCGCGGGCCAGGGCACGTCGAGCATCGGTTTGACCACCACCGCCACCCCGACCATGGTGAACAGCACCAGGCCGATCGACAGCCAGCCGATCGAGGTGATGTTGGACCTGAAGTCGGCGAGCGGGGTGTTCACGGCCGCGGCGTAGAGCAGTGGCGGCAGGAGCCCGACCAGCACCAGCTCCGGCGCCAGGGCCGGCACCCGCACGAACGGCAGCACCGATCCCACGATCCCGACCAGGATCAGGGCCAGCGGCGCGGACAGCCGGGACCTGTCGGCCCAGGAAGTCACCACCAGCACGACGAAGGTGAACAGGGTGACCGTGACGACGATCTCCATGGGGCCGATGCTAGGCGGTCCCGGGCCCGGGCCGGCCCCGAGCCCGGTCAGCGGCGGGTGGGGCCGCTCACTGCGGGTCGCGGCGCTGCCAGGTGCACAGGCAGGCCTCGTTGCCCTCGGCGTCGGCGAGCACGCGGAACGCAGGGGCGTACGCGTCGTCGACCAGTCGGCCACCGGCCGCCAGCGCCGCGGCCAGCCGGTGCTGCGCCTCGTCGTGGGCCACCCAGACGTCGAGGTGGATCCGGTTGCGCTGCGGGCGCGGGGCGTCCATCTGCTGGAACCAGACCGTCGGCCCGAGCAGGTCGGGGTCGGGCAGCTCCAGGTCGCTCGCCTCGGCGGAGTCCACCACCGACATCGGCCGGCCCAGCACCGCCGCCCAGAACGGCCGTACGGCCGGCCGGTCGAGAGCGTCCACGGCGACCTGTACCACGCTGAGCCGGTGGTGGTCGGGATGCACCCCGCGGGCGGCGAGCAGCCCGCTGATCCGGGTGGCGAGACGGACGTCCCGATCGGTGATCGCCCCCACGTCGTGGCTCCTGACGGACAGGTGCACCCTCGACCACCGGATCTCGATGTCGGGGTGGTGGGCCAGGGTCCGGGCGATCTCGGCCACGTCGTTCACGAACGCCATCGCCCGGTCGAAGTCCCCGAGGTCGGCTTGCAGGTGCAGGCGGTCGGCGAGGAGCCGCCAGCCGGGAGCGGCGACGCTCGCCTCACGGTCGGACAGTACGGTGCTCATGGCGGATGCCTTCCGTCGGGGCGCGGGTGGGGTGAGGCCACCTCCATGGTCACCGCTGCGCCGCCGGCTGTGAACCCCCCGGGCCCCCGGGCGGGCCGTCGGACGGCATGCTGGGACCATGAGCGACCTCCAGGCCGAACAGCCCGAGGAACCGGGATCGCCGGGAGCGGCGGCGTCCGCGGCGTACGTCCCGCCGGAGATCCCGGTCTCGGCGGGAGCGATCATCCTCGACGACGTGGGGCGACTCCTCGTCCTCAGACCCGGCTACAAGGAGGGCTGGACGATCCCCGGCGGGGTCATGGAGGCGGGCGGTGAGACCCCGTGGGAGGCGTGCCGGCGCGAGGTGCTCGAGGAGGTCGGGCTCGTCGTCGACGAGGGCCGGCTGGTCTGCGTGGACACCCGTCCGGCGCACGACGGCCGCAAGCTCGGCCTGCGGTTCCTCTTCCACTGCGGCGCGCTGCGGCCCGAGCACGCCGCCGGGATCACCCTCGACCGCATGGAGATCGAGGACTACCGCTTCGCGCCGATCGACGAGGCGCTCACGCTGCTGCGCAAGCCGGTCCGCCGCCG
>CAYOBI010000163.1:0-1645 GCA_964402325.1 uncultured Propionibacteriaceae bacterium
CCAACGCCCGCGGCTACGACCTGTCGCTGATCGACCCGGCGAGCGGCGTCCGCGGGCCGCGGATGTGGGTGATCGGCACCGACGGCGGCTACCTCGACCAGCCGGCCCTGATCGACCCCAACGCGACGAACAAGGCGGTGCCGAAGAGCCTGATGATCATGCCGGGCGAGCGCTACGACGTGATCATCGACTTCAACGACGCCACCTGGCGTCAGCTGCTCGCCGCCAAGGGGGTGACCTTCCCGGTCAACACCCTGCAGCTGCGCAACACAGCGCCGGCACCGTTCCCGGGCGGGGCCGCCTCGCCGGCGAGCACCACCGGCCGGGTGCTGCAGTTCCGGGTGTCCAACCAGGTCCCGGCGACCGACACCGGCTACGACCCGGCCGGCGGCGGGACCCTGCGTCCCAACGCCCCGATCGTCCGACTGGTCGACCCGGTCGCCGGGACGCCGGCCGCCGGGGTGACGCCGACGGTCACCCGCCAGCTGACGCTCGTCGAGGTCGCCGGCCCCAAGGGACCCTTCGAGGCCCTGGTGAACAACACCAAGTGGACCGGCCGGTCGGTCGCCACGGACCGGTTCACCGACGGCCTACGGGCCGACTTCCCCCAGCAGGGCGGACCCCTGCCCCATCTGAAGGTCTCCGAGGCGCCGGCGGAGGGTACGACGGAGCGGTGGGAGATCATCAACCTCACCGGCGACGCTCACCCGATCCATCTGCACCTGGTCCAATTCCAGCTGATGAATCGCCAGGCGTTCGACGCCAAGGCCTATCTGGCCGCCTACGGGCTGCTCTTCCCGGGCAGCACGGCGGTCGATCCTGCCACCGGGTTGCCCTACCCTCCCGGCGTCTTCATCGGTGGTTACGGACCGCCGGCCGACTACGTGACCGGCATGGCAGCGGTCTACAACCCCCGGACCGGGACCTCCACGCTGAAGAAGGTGACGACGGGGACCACGCTGGGCGGCAACCCCGAGGTCGGCCCGTTCCTCGTCGGAGCGGCCCTGCCGCCACTGCCGTACGAGGCGGGCTGGAAGGACACCGTGATGACCCGTCCGGGCCAGGTGACGCGGTTCATCGTCCGGTGGTCGCCCAACAGCGCCGCGATCGGGAGCACCGGCACAGCCGCGGCCTTCCCCTTCGACCCCGCGGGGAACGAGGGGTACGTCTGGCACTGCCACATCATCGACCACGAGGACAACGAGATGATGCGCCCCGACCGGGTGGAACCGCTGAACGTGACCCGCAGCTACCTGAAGGGGACCGACTTCTGACGGCACGCGCCGACGCCCGACGATGCCGGGGCGGACCCGGCGCCATGGCGGACCTGTGGTCCCTGGGCACCCCCCGCGCCCGGAACCACAGGTCTGTCACGGCAGGATAGGAGTCCGGGGCCGCCATCACCATCCCTCGAACGAGGGGGGTATCGGATCGCTCAGCGGGGACTCAGAAGAGGTCGGAGAATGCTGTCCCCGGCAGCAGCGGGGAGAGCACCCCAGGGCCCGCCGCAGCAAGCGGACCACCTCGGGCAGCAGGGCCCGGACGTGCTCGACCTCGGTCCGGCTGAAGGGCCCGGCCTCGACCGCCCGTACGAAGATCGCCACCCCCAGGCAGACGCCGCCGGCGAGGAACGCGATCCGCATCT
>CAYOBI010000164.1:0-1612 GCA_964402325.1 uncultured Propionibacteriaceae bacterium
GCCCCGGGCGTGGCGGCGGCCGGGCCGGCACCCTGGTCCTCGCCGCGGTGATCGCGGTCGCCGTCGGCGGGCCGGCCGGGTTCGCCGGGTCGCGTCTGGGGGCGCTGCCGGCACCAGGGGTCTCCGCCTCGGCCCTCGCGACCCCGACCGGGCGGGTCTCCGCCCTGCCCGGCGTGCTGGGACCCACGACCGGCACGACCGGCGAGCAGGCACTGTCCCAGGACACCAGCCCCGGCCCGGCGACCCTCGATGTTGCGGCCATCGTGCCCGACGCGCTGCGGGCCACCGTGGCGATCCGGGCCACCGGCTCCAGTGGGGAGGGCAGCGGGTCGGGGATCGTGCTGCCCGGCGGACGCGTCGTGACGAACAACCACGTGATCGCGACGGCCGACCCCGGCGGCCGGATCGAGGTCACCATCGCCGACGGCCGCCGCACGACGGCGACCCTGCTCGGCACCAGCCACGCGTACGACCTGGCCGTCCTCGGCGTGGACTTCTCCGCGTACGGCGACGCGGTCGCCCCGGCGCACCTGGGCACCTCCACCGGGCTCGGCGTGGGCCGCCCGGTGGTCGCGGTCGGCGCCCCGTACGGTCTGCAGGGGACGATCACCGCCGGCATCGTCTCGGCGCTGGACCGGCCGATGCAGGTCGCCGACCACACCGGCGCGGCCAACGTCGCGACCGCCTACATCGACGCCATCCAGACCGACGCCCCGATCAACCCGGGCAATTCCGGCGGCCCGCTCTACGACGCCGGCGGGCGGGTGGTCGGCATCAACTCGGCCATCCTCACCGCCGACGGCGCCCCGGCCCGCAGCGGCAGCGTGGGGTTGGGGTTCGCCATCCCGCTGGACGAGGCGCTGCCGATCATCGAGGCGCTGTCCTCCGACGGCAAGGTCTCCTACCCGATCCTCGGCGCCGCGGCCGAGGCCACCGCGGACGGCGTCGGGGTGCGGCTCAACGTCGTGGACACCGGCGGGCCGGCCGCGACAGCCGGGCTGCGGGCCGGGGACGTCGTCACCCAGCTCGGCGGCGTACGGGTCGCGGACGGCACCGGCCTGGTCGTCCAGGTCCGCAGGCACCGCCCCGGCGAGACACTCACGGTGGACTACCTGCGCGACGGTTCCGCCCGCCAGGCCCTCGTCACGCTTTCAGGCAAGGTCGGATAGGTTGGGGCGCGTGTTCGGTCTGGGTGCAGGTGAGATCGCGATCATCGTCGTCCTGGCGGTGATCCTGTGGGGTCCCGACAAGCTCCCCGAACTCGCCCGCAAGGCCGCCCGGTTGATCCGGTTCTTCCGCCAGGTCGCCAACAACGCCCAGGTGACCGTCCGCAACGAGCTGGGCCCGGGCTTCGAGGACTTCGACATCACCGACCCCAAGGGCTCGGTGCGCCGCTACGTGATGAAGCAGGGCGGCCTGGACGGGGTCGACGACCTGGTCAAGACGCTGCGGGACGCCTCCGCCGAGCTGGACGAGGCCGCCGCCGACCTTCGCCGCAGCATCGACACCGACGGTGACGGCGTGATCAGCCCCGAGGAGGCCGGCGCCGCCGGCATCCCGATCCCCGCCGCGCCGTTCGACACCGAGGCCACCTGAGACCGAGGCCACCTGA
>CAYOBI010000165.1:0-1534 GCA_964402325.1 uncultured Propionibacteriaceae bacterium
ATGACCACCACGGCCAGCCGGCCCGCGCCCAGGAAGAACGCCAGCTCGTCGAGGGCCAGCGCGGCCAGCGCGACGAGCAGGGTCCGCCGCAGGCCGAGCCGGCGGGCGAGCCGTGGGGTCGCCACCACCGACGCCACCGCGAGCAGCACGCCCCAGACGAAGAAGACCAGCCCGAGGCCGACGGGGGTGACGTCGAGGCCGGCGTCCGCGGCGGCCTGGTGCAGCGGGAACGGCGTGAACGCGAGGACGGTGAAGTAGCCGTAGTTGTAGAAGAACGCGGCCAGCAGCACCGGGATGAAGTCGCGCCGGCCGAGGGCCCGGAACGGGGCGGCGATCGACACCGGCGCGGGCTTCTCGGCGTGCCGTTGCAGGGACACGCCGATGCCCAGCAGGCCGAGGCCCATCAGGACCGCCGTCCCGGCGAACGGCGCCCGCCAGGACACCGCCCCGAGCAGGCCACCGGCCAGCGGACCCAGCGCCATCCCGACCCCGAGCGCGGCCTCGTACAGGACGATCGCGCTGCGCGACTCGGTCGTCGAGCCGATGATCGCCGCCAGCGCGGTCGACACGAACAGGGCGTTGCCGACACCCCAGCCACCGCGGAACCCGATCACCGCGCTGACGTCGCCGCTGAGCGCACAGGCCGCGGCGAACCCGACCACCAGACCCAGCCCGAGCAGCAACGTACGCCGCATGCCGATCCGCGAGCTCAGCCAGGAGCTGAAGAACATCATCACCGCGGTGGTGAACAGGTAGGTGGTGAACAGGAGTTCGGTCTGGCCCGGCGAAGCGTCCAGGGACGCGGCGATGGTCGGCAGGATCGGGTCGACCAGCCCGACCCCCATGTAGCTGACGGCGCAGGCGAAGGTGATGGCCCGGACGGAGCGCGGTTGTCGCGCGATGCTGATCACTTGGTGTCCTGTGCCTTCCTCAGGGTGTTCAACTGCCGCGTGAGCTGCTGCAGGATCGGCAGGGCGGCTCGCAGCGTGGCCCGGTCGGCCTCCGGCAGGGCGGCGAGGAGCGGGGCCACCGTCCCGCCCAGTTGGTCCTCCCACTCGTCACAGCGGGCCAGGCCCTCGGGAGTGACGGTGAGCAGCTTCGACCGGGCGTCGTCCGGGTCGGACCGCCGGGCGAGCAGGCCCTCGTCGACCAACCGGTTGACCAGGACGGTGGCGCTCGCCGCGGTGTAGCGCTCCAGCCGGGCGAGCTCGCCGATCCGCATCGGCCCGTCGGTCGCGATGATCCGGATCGTGCGCCAGTCGGCGGAGGACACCGGGGTGCCGGCGAAATACTGGGCGTTCCGGGTGAACCGTGTCGCCGCCAGCGCAAGGTCCGCGGCGAACCGGACGTCGTCCGGTCGCCGGGTGGGCGTCCGGTCGGAGGGCTCGAACGGTTCGGAGGGCTTGAACGGTTCGGACGGTTCGGACGGTGGCGCTGCGGTCATGCACCCGAGCGTAGTTAGGTTTCCTAAGTAATTGTGGCCGGGGTCAGCATGCGCCCACCCCTCGGGCGGGACCACACGGTGGCGACCTCA